>NZ_CP061303.1:690874-1036311 GCF_018687695.1 Polynucleobacter sp. MG-6-Vaara-E2 | reverse complement strand
AAAAATATCTTGGCGCTCACTGTTGAAGAACTTCGAGCCGCTGGATTGTCTGGCCGCAAAGTTGAGTACATTCGTGATTTAGCGGATCACTTTGATTCTGGTCGTTTGCACGCTAATCAGTGGAAAGACATGGACGATGAGAGTGTTATTAAAGAATTAAGCTCAATTCGGGGAATTGGCCGCTGGACTGCCGAAATGTTCCTCATTTTTAATATGGTTCGCCCTAATATCCTCCCGCTAGATGATGTTGGTCTAATTAAGGCGATTTCCCTTAATTACTTCAGTGGCGAGCCTGTTAGCCGTCATGAGGCGAGGGAAGTGGCAGCCAATTGGGCCCCATGGCGTACGGTTGCCACTTGGTATATGTGGAGAAGTATCGACCCCATCCCAGTCGAATATTAAAATCAGACTATGAAAACGACTTTCCTGGATTTTGAGCAGCAAATCGCCGAATTAGATTCAAAGATTGAAGAGCTGCGTTTTGTACAAGATGAATCATCGGTAGATATTTCCGATGAGATCAAAACGCTTTCTGAAAAGAGTCTTCAACTCACTAAAGATGTTTATGCCAACTTGACTCCATGGCAGGTGTCCCAAGTTGCGCGTCATCCACAGCGTCCATACACCCTAGATTATGTTGGTGCCTTATTCACCGATTTCCATGAATTACACGGTGATCGTACTTTTGCCGATGATCAATCCATCATTGGTGGCTTAGCCCGTTTTGATGATCAACCCTGCATGGTGATTGGTCATCAAAAGGGCCGCGACACTAAAGAGCGCGCATTACGTAATTTTGGTATGAGTCGTCCTGAGGGCTATCGCAAAGCGATGCGCTTAATGCGCCTTGCAGAAAAGTTTGGCATTCCAGTGTTTACCTTTGTTGACACACCAGGCGCATTCCCAGGGATCGATGCAGAAGAGCGTAATCAATCCGAAGCGATTGGCCGTAACCTTTATGTTCAAGCTGAACTAGAAGTGCCGATCATTGCTACGATTATTGGTGAGGGTGGCTCTGGCGGTGCTTTGGCTATCGCTATGGGCGATGTTGTCCTTATGTTGCAGAACTCTACGTATTCGGTGATCTCTCCAGAGGGCTGTGCTTCTATCCTTTGGAAAACAGCTGATAAGGCCTCTGAGGCTGCAGAACAGCTTGGCCTGACTGCTCAGCGCCTAAAGGCTCTCGGTCTGATCGATAAGATTGTTGCTGAGCCTATAGGTGGTGCGCATCGTGATTACGACGTCATGATGAGCAATATGCGCAAAGCTCTTTCTGAATCGATCAAAACATTTGATGGCATGAAGATTGATGCATTACTTGAGCGTCGCCATGAGCGCCTAATGAGTTATGGCAAGTTCAAGGAAATCACAGCCAAGTCCTAAGTTAGCAAAACGAATTGCGGTTGCCTTGAGTGGCGGCCTCGATTCTGTTGTGCTACTTGATACGGTTTGCAAGTCGCAAGCCCAAAATCAAAATACCAAAATTTTGGTTTTCCATATTCATCATGGCTTACAAAAGCAGGCTGATGATTGGTTGATCTTTTGCGAGAAGCTTGCTCAAAAATACAAAGTGCAATTTGATTTTCGTCTGTTACATCTTGATAAGGCGCAAGGTAATATTGAGGCCAGAGCACGAACAGCTCGTTATGAGGCTTTAGCGGATCTCTGCGAAGAGTATGGCGTTGAGGATCTACTCTTGGCGCACCACCAGAATGATCAAGCTGAAACAGTGTTGCTGCAGCTTCTGCGTGGCGCCGGTGTGGCTGGGTTATCTGGCATGCCTGCCAGCAAAACAGTCCAGCTTGGTTCTGCAGAAGTCACGCTATGGCGTCCATTGCTAGATCAAAGTAGGGTAGACCTTGAGATGTATGCGAAAGAACATAAGCTCAAATGGTTTGAAGATCCTAGCAATCAAGATCGTCAATACAGACGTAATGCGATCCGTAAAGACATTATTCCAAAGCTAGAAAAGATTCAGCCAGAGGCAATTGCTAATTTAGCGCGTAGTGCCAGCCTGCTGAGCGATGCGCAAATACTATTGGATCGTCTTGCAATCCAAGATGGAAAAGAGATTCTTTCCAAGGAAAGTCTCAATACAACGCCACTCTTAAAGCTAGCAAAGTCAGATCTACCGGCGGCAAATAATATCTTGCGTTACTGGTTAAAGCTTAATGAACTAGCCATGCCATCTCAAGAGCGCATGAACGCTTGGTGGCGCGACCTCGCTACTGTGAAAGCTGGTGCGCAATTAGAGTGGCCTCATGATGGCAAAGTGATTCGACTATGGCGTAATCAATTACTGCTGGCCTCAGACCCAACTGGGCAGTGGGTATTTAAAACAATTGCTCCTAGGAGTAAAAAACTGGGCTTTCCAGCCGCTTGGGTAAAAGAAGCTCAAAAGGAGGGCCGCATCGCTACCAAACCCAGGACCGGTTCCGAAAAGCTACAGACCAAACCCAATAGCCCCCGTAAAATTCTCAAGAACCTCTTTCAAGAAGCCGATATTCCACCTTGGGAACGAAATGCGCCTTTGCTCTATATCGATGATGAACTGATTGCCGTTGCAGGCGTTGGTGTGAGCTATCCCCGCCTTGTGCAATCTGGAGCGCGACTATGGCCGGAGTGGCAAGAGTCGTCTTAGTAGGCACAAAACCCTGTAAAATAAGCCCTTTTTAGACACTCGGGTTAGTGATTCCCGCTTACGGATAGTTAAATAGACGGTTTTTATGGCTCTTATCGTTCATAAATATGGTGGCACCTCAATGGGCTCAGTTGAGCGCATTGCTAATGTCGCTAAACGCGTTGCTAAATGGATGCGTGCAGGCCACCAAGTGGTGGTGGTGCCTTCAGCGATGTCAGGCGAAACCAATCGCTTACTTGGTTTAGCTAAGGAAATTAATCCTGAAGCAAGTCCACGTGAGTTGGATCAAATCGCCTCTACAGGCGAACAGGTTAGCTCAGGTTTGCTTGCCTTGGCTTTGATGCGCGAAGGTATTGATGCAGTAAGTTATGCAGGTTGGCAAGTAACCGTACATACCGATTCTGCATTTACTAAGGCACGTATCAAAAGCATTGAGAGCGAGAAGATTCTCAAAGATCTCAACGCAGGTCGTGCAGTTGTTGTTACTGGATTCCAGGGTGTTGATGCTAATGGCAACATCACAACACTTGGTCGTGGCGGCTCAGATACTTCTGCTGTAGCGATGGCAGCCGCTCTTAAGGCGGATGAGTGTTTGATTTATACCGACGTGGATGGCGTGTATACAACTGATCCCCGTGTTTGTGAAGATGCACGTCGTCTAGACAAGATTACCTTTGAAGAGATGCTAGAGATGGCTAGCTTAGGCTCTAAGGTATTGCAAATTCGTTCGGTAGAGTTTGCTGGTAAGTACAAAGTTAAAACCCGTGTTCTGTCATCATTGACAGATCCGTTGATGCCTTTAGACCAAGAGATGAAGTCGGGCACCTTGATTACATTTGAAGAGGACAGCACTATGGAAGCCGCAGTTATTTCCGGCATCGCCTTTGCGCGTGATGAAGCGAAGATTACCGTTTTAGGAGTTCCTGATCGCCCAGGTATTGCCTATCAAATTCTTGGGCCAATCGCTGATGCAAATATTGATGTAGACATCATCATTCAAAATCAATCAGTAGAAGGCAAGACAGATTTTACTTTCACAGTTCCACGCGCCGACTATCAAAAGGCCCTGGATATTTTGAAGAACACAGTTCAAGCCCACATTGAAGCGAAAGAAATCTCCGGTGATCCTAAAGTTTCTAAAGTCTCCGTAGTTGGCGTTGGTATGCGTTCACACGTAGGTATCGCTAGCAAAATGTTCCGTACTTTGTCGGAAGAGGGCATCAATATCCTCATGATCTCTACTAGCGAAATCAAGATTTCTGTAGTGATCGATGAGAAGTACATGGAATTAGCGGTACGTGCCCTTCACAAGGCATTTGAGCTCGACCAGAAGTGATCTCTTAAAAGGGCATTAAAGCCACTCAGGGGCGGTTATCCGTTAAACTGTGGGGCGTATTAGCGTTATAGGTAGTCAAAAGTACGGAGACGTGGCCGAGCTGGTCGAAGGCACTCCCCTGCTAAGGGAGCATCGGGGCTAAAACTCTGATCGGAGGTTCGAATCCTCTCGTCTCCGCCAGTACTTTTCATTAAACCCAGTAAATTCAATGAGTTACTGGGTTTTTTGTTGCCTAGAAATCCTAAATTTGGGCAAAAAACCCACACACTTTATATGGTTTATGTTGCTATGCAATAAATAATTGTTGCATCACAGCAAAATATTTCTTACAATGGTGCATCGCAATAAATAATGTAACTATTTACTAAATAAAGGATTAACCATGTTCCAGAATCAATTAAACGATCAAATCGCTCAAGCTCAAGCTAAAGCTGTTGAAAACGCTAAACATTTGGCACAAGTTGCTGTTGAAAGTGCGCAAGAATTGGCAGAAATCAACCAAGCTGCTGCTAAAGATGCATTGGCTGCTGCACAAGATGCTAGCTCACAGTTGTTGGCTATCAAGGACCCACAACAGTTGACTAAATTGGCTCAGCCAGAAGCTGCTCAAGAAGCTGCTAAGTACGCTGCTGCTTACCAAGCTAAAGTAAACAAAGTTGTTCGTAACGGTAACAAAGAAGTTGCTCAAGTTGTTGATGCTTCTATCGATGACGCACGTGATGACTTAGTTAAGTTTGTTAAAGAAGCTACTAAGACAGCTCCTGCTGGTTCTGAGGCATTTGTATCTGCATTCAAAACTGCATTCGAAGCTTCACTCCAACAGTTCGACCAAGTTCGCGCTACTGCGACTGATGCATTCGCAAACTTTGAAAAAAGTGTTGACGCTGCATTGGCTAACATTCAAGGCCAATACGCTGTAGCTAAGCCAGCTGCTAAAACCCGCAAAGCTGCTTAATTAGTTATTCCTGCTTCAATAAAAAAACCGCCTACGGGCGGTTTTTTTATTTCCTAAAATAAGTCCGATAGCTTTATGCAACAGGCTTTGTAGGGCTAACAGACTTAATAGTTTGTGCCATCAACTGCTGTTAAGTAGCCCTTAATGTACTGGGGCGGGACATAAACAACAGTACTGATACCAGCCTTTGAAGACAGATTGAGTTGAAAGCCTTCCTTCATATTCTGCTTCAGAAATGAATCAGTTAATTTTACGGATACAAGTTCTTTAAAAAGGCAGCCTCTGGCTTCGCAGAGGCCAGCTTCTCTGGAGATTACTTTGAAAGAGGTGACTGGGCCATTCAGAAGGCTTGCAGAATCGTAATTACGCATTTGCATGAAATAGGTCAAGTGAACCTGGAGTTCATAAGATTTAACACCTTGCGCTGTTTGCTCACTACGCAGATTAAATATCTCATAGGTATTTGCTTCATCCATCGTATTGATGGATGGACCAATGTAGGTCTTTCCACCAGAGGCATTGGGTGTAGCAATAGTGGATTGGTAGACATCATTGACTTCCCAAGAACTGATTTTTTTATCGTTATTGGCGCAGGCGGTGAGCCCAAGACTAACTACAAGTAATAGTGCAATACGGTACATATTTAGCTCCTTAGATCACCAAATCATACTATCGTCCCGCTAGGATCTCATTCTTTAGATCTAAACCAATCTTTTTATCTCCATTTCCTTATAAATCCACTTTTTAGGTCATTACCTAGGGTTTGTCATAGCAAAAATACTACAGTTCACAACTTCACAAGTTGTGAATTTGTGATATAGTGGAGGTTCTGGGAGATAAAATGAAAAGACAGATACCGAAAACACATCAAGCCTTGGAGTGGATAGGCAAGGGCATGAGCGCAGCTCAAGCCGCTAGAAAGATGGAGATTTCAGAATCCAGCGTTTATGCCGCCCTCAGAAAAACTAAGGCAAAAAATATGGGATGTTGTCCTACCTGTGGTCGCAAAATAAGGAACTAAGATGAAAAAGACTCTATTAGCAGCAGTAACAATTTCTGTCGCCGCATTTGCTTATGCAAATTCATCTTCTGATTCATCAGCGCTAGTAAGTCAGCAGTGCAAGATCTCTGCTGAAGCGGTATCTACTTTGAAGGGCTTGCAATATGGCAATACTTCGATTCGTAAGGATGTGACTAATTTGATTGACCGTCATTTGAAGACCCAAGAAAACAGAGACCTCGCTCATAAGAAGTTGAACTTGATGGTGGATGATAAGTCGACAGATGCTGGTGTTCTTGAAGTGAAGTACTGCTCCTAAGCCTTGCTTAGAGTAGTAAAGAAAAACCCCGCACATGGCGGGGCGTGAATTCCTGACGCTAAATTTCTAGTGCGTTTTAGTGCTTGAGGGTAGCTAAAAAGGCTTTGATTGCCTTATTTTGAAGATCGTTCTCTGCTTGTGTTGCTCCTGCCCCAGATAAGTGACCCATTGGCAGCCGATCATTAATAGCAATATATTTCGCGCCTGGTATTAATTTGGCTGTAGATTTGGCATCTGACTCTGGATTTAATAAATCACCAGTACCTGCCAAAATTAAGGTTTTCGCTTTAATAGATTTCAACGCGGCTGCAGTGTTGTTATCAAAACCTTTTGTTTGACCTACGTCATGACGATCATAGGCACGTGATTGCCAGATCCAATCATTGGCATCCATTCTTCTCCAGCCTGCATCCTGTACCTTTTTGAGATAGTCAATTTCAGCTGCAGGAGTTGGATTCAACTGATCTTGGTAAGCAGGGGTGCGAACAATAACTCCGCTTAACCAACCTGACCATAGACGCATCCCTTGTTCAACGGGCTTGTCATATTTGCCGCCCTGGTAGCCTGGGTCCGTCATGATACTTTGGCGAAGCATCTCTAATACGCCGGTGGTCCATGCAGAGGTTTTTGCAAGGGGGATGATGGGTATAACCGCTTGCATATCATTAGG
This sequence comes from Polynucleobacter sp. MG-6-Vaara-E2, assembly GCF_018687695.1. Classification (NCBI taxonomy): domain Bacteria; kingdom Pseudomonadati; phylum Pseudomonadota; class Betaproteobacteria; order Burkholderiales; family Burkholderiaceae; genus Polynucleobacter; species Polynucleobacter sp. MG-6-Vaara-E2. Next base: position 1,029,390 of record NZ_CP061303.1, on the reverse strand, counting down.
ATAGGATACTGCCCATTGCAGGGCCTGCATGCCGCCCATTGAGGCTCCGACTACGGCAACTAATTTTTTGATGCCAAAGTAATCCACAATTAATCGATGCTGAGTGTTCACCATGTCCCGAATATTGAATTCTGGAAAACTAATATTGGGTTGGGATTTGCTATTGGAGGGCGAAGTACTCAGGCCGTTACCAATTGCATCGGTACAAATGACAAAATACTTATCAGTATCTAAGGCTTTGCCAGGCCCAATGAGGTAATCAATACGATGGTGGTTGCCGCCAATAGCGGTCACCATGAGAATGGCATTACTTTTATCGGCATTGAGAGTGCCTTGTGTTGTGTAGGACAAATTGAAGTCCAGAATCACAGCACCATTTTCTAATGGGAAGTTGCCCTCGGAGTAAAGTTGATGCACAGACTCATTTGGTTTGTGGGCTAAGACATTTAGTGAGCTTAGGGCGAGCGCGAGTGCTATACCCCTCATAATGGCTAAATACATGTTTTGTCTCCTTTTTATTTTCATCATTTATAGCAGGAATTTTTGATGGCCCAAGCTTTTGAGTGCGCAGAGTGTGGAAACCCTAGACGTTTCATGGGGTCATGCCAGCATTGTTCGAGTGAGGAGCTGCCCAACGTCTTTGTCGACGCGATAGAGCTGAATATCAAACAGGGCTTGCCTACAGTCGAGGAAGCGCTGGAATTGCTTACCGACTATCTTCGGAGGGCTCATCAGCTTGGCATCAAGGCAATCGTTTTGATTCATGGTTATGGATCATCAGGCGAGGGTGGAAGAATTAAATGGGCTATTCATGATGCTTTGGAAAATAATCACTATGCCGATCGTATTGAGGAGTATTTCTTTGGCGAACAGGTTCCTTATGGAAGCAAGGCCTGCCAAGATTTACTAAAACAGCGGCCTGGATTAAAGCAGTATTTGAGGCATTTCAAGGTTGGAAACGCAGGGATGACCATCTTATTGCTGGGTTCTGGCTATAGAAGTGCTTAGAATAGATGTGAACTTAGGAAACGCACATGACTAATAAGAAATCAGAACATGCTGTAACTCAAGAGGCTGTTGCTTCGAGCGCAGATCAATTAATCGGCGAATTCAAATCCTTGATGGCAGATGCCGAGGCATTAATCAAGGCTACTGAGGATCATCCTAGCGAGACGATTAGTTCTATTCGCAATAAAGCGCTTGAAACGATTACGGGTGCGAAAGCAAGTCTATCTAATCTTGAGGGTACTCTGACTGAAAAAACGAAAGTCGTCGCTGAAGGTGCCGATGACTTTGTCCATCGCAATCCCTGGGAAGCGGTTGGGGTTGCAGCTGGCTTAGGTTTGTTGATTGGCCTATTGATTGGTCGTCGCTAGATTCTTATGTCTCAAGAAAACATACTTTCGTCCATTAAAAACCTTGCCTCTACCGGCGCATCCATTGCGCAAACTCGCTTAGAGCTCTTATCGGTTGATGTGCAAATTGCGCGTAGTAAGTTCATTAGCTTGCTCATCATGATTGTGAGCGCATTATTCTTTTTGTTTTTTGGCTTGGTGATGCTTGCCTTACTGATCGTCATCTATAGCTTGGAATCGGACCGCATGCTCGCCTTGGGCTTACTGACTAGCGCGTTTATTGGTGTTGGCCTCATCTTAGGGCTCCTTGTCATGCAGTCACTACGCAATATGCCTAAGTTATTTGAGGCTTCTATTGCAGAGTTGGCAAAAGATAAAGAAGATCTCTCTCGCTAAAGTCATGAGCAATACACTTCAATCTCTCGAGGCGCGTCGTCAAGCACTTCAAGAAAGAGCGGGTCGCGAACGGCGTGAATTTGCCCAGCATTTTGAGCCCTGGGAAAAGCCGCTCTCATGGGCGGATAAGGGCATTGATGCCTTCCATTTTCTAAAAGACAATCCACTTCTTTGGACCAGCGCATTTGCTGCATTGGCACACTACAAGCCTAAATTAGCCAGCAAAGTATTGGCAGTCGGTTGGGGCGCAATGAAGTTACTCAAAAGCGCCAAGAAAATGGTTTAGCTGATCAACACAGTTTTGTGTGCAATGTCATGTTGTTGCAAAATGGCGCTTCCGTTAAGCGCACCAATTTCCAATAAAGTAATTGCGCCGCAGACTGTAAATCCCGCTTGACGAAGTAATTTATCGGCGGCAATGAGTGTCCCGCCAGTTGCCAAGACATCATCAATCAATAAAACCCGAGCATCCTTTGGAATAGTCGATTGCTGAATTTCGAGGGAGTCTTTACCATATTCCAATCCATAGAACTCACGGTGGGTAGCCAAGGGCAGCTTATTGGGTTTTCGGGCAAGAGCTAAGCCCTTGTTGGCATGGAGGGCAAGGGCAGAGCCAAAGATAAAGCCCCGTGATTCAATTCCCAAAATATGGGTATAGTCAAATGAATGGGCTAGTTCTTCAAGCTGATGAATGGCTTCTTTGAACGCTTGGGGGTCAGCCAGCAGGGGGGATATGTCCCGAAATAGGATTCCAGGTTTAGGAAAGTCCGGCACTCCGGGTAGATAATCAAATAAATTCATATATGGCAGACATGAAAACGAATTACTTGATTATTACCGCATTAGAGAGCGAGCTCAAGCGTTCAGCACTTCCACCAGGGGTGGAAATTGTCTATTCCGGAATTGGCAAGATCAATGCCACGATTGCCAGTGTCAAGGCCATTCACCAATTTGCACCTGCACATATCCTCAATTTTGGTACCGCTGGGAAAGTCAATTCTGATCTTCATGGATTATTAGAGATTGGTAAGGTGATACAGCGCGACATGAATACAGAGCCTCTTGCTCCCCGGGGCCAAACTCCATTCTGCCTAAATCCTTCAGAGTATTTATCTTCAGGAGAATATGTTTGTGGCACCGGCGATAGTTTCGTTACTGCTCGCGATCCTTGGCTCCACAGTCAAGGCGTGGATGTAGTTGATATGGAATTATTTGCCATTGCGGCGACTGCACACCAATATCAAATTCCTTGGCAGTCCCTCAAATATATTACTGATGATGCCAATGAAAACTCTGCAAATGATTGGCAGGAAAAGGTTAATCATGGCCAAGATCTATTCATTGATCGACTAAAGCAGTTAATGAGCTAGGGATTGAGATACGGCATGAGTAACTCTAAGCCTTGGTTAAAAAACTATCCTCTAGATGTTCCTCAGGAAATTGGTGCTCCTTCACATTCATCTCTAGCGGATTTTTTTGAAGAATGCTTTGAGCGTTATGCCAATCGCCAGGCTGTGGAGTCCATGGGTAAATTTTTTACCTATCGACAACTAGATAGTTTGTCTCAAGAATTTGCCTCTTACCTTCACGCCTTAGGGCTAGAAAAGGGTGCGCGCGTAGCACTCATGTATCCAAACGTCATTGAGTATGTCGTCGCCATGATTGGAACATTGCGCGCTGGCTATACCGTTGTTAATATCAATCCCCTCTATACGGCCCGTGAACTTGAGGCTCAATTGCAAGATAGTGGTGCATCGGTTTTGGTACTCATGGAAAACTTTGCCAATACCTATCAACAGATTGCAGAACAAGTGCCATTAAAGCAAGTGATTGTGAGTAGCCCTGGCGAGTTGCTGGGTCTTAAGGGGCATATTGTGAATTGGGTGGCACGCAATATTAAGAAAATGGTTCCCCCTTGGAATTTTGATCACATCAAGTTTAATGACGCGCTGCGCATTGGTGGCCAACATTCATTTCAAAAGCTTGCCATTGAATTAGATGACATTGCTTTTTTGCAATATACCGGTGGCACCACGGGCACCTCTAAAGGCGCCATCTTGCTACATCGCAATATTTTGTCAAACGTGATGCAAATCGAGACATGGCTTAATCCTGGGCTCAAGCATCGCAATGAGCAGCAACTCCATTTTTTATGTGCGTTACCAATGACGCATATATTTGCTTTAACCGCATGTGCTTTTTTAGGTATTACCAAAGGGGCGCTGTTGGTATTGGTGGCTAACCCACGAGATATTGATGGTTTTATTAAGATGCTAATGAGGCATCCGAAGATCAATATATTTCCCGGAGTCAACACGCTCTTTCATGCCTTAATACATCGCCCTGAATTTAAAAAAGTTAAATTACCGAACTTGTTAGTCACCATTGGTGGTGGTATGGCAGTCCATAAAAAGACTGCTGATCATTGGCAAGCCCTTACAGGATGCTCAATTGCGCAGGGGTATGGCTTGTCTGAGACCTCGCCTGTAGTGTGTGTGAATAGTCCACTAGAGAAGCATTTCACAGGTCATATTGGGATGCCCATGCCCAGTACCGATGTCGTCATTCTCGATGATGATGAGGTGGAGTTACCACAAGGAACCCCTGGGGAGATCTGTATCAAAGGTCCACAGGTGATGCCAGGTTACTGGAATAAGCCCGAAGAGACATCGCATTGCATGACTGCTGATGGATACTTTAAGTCGGGTGATATTGGATTAATTACTCCAGAAGGCCATATCCAAATTGTGGATCGTAAAAAAGACATGATTGTGGTGGCTGGTTTTAAGGTCTTCCCAAATGATGTAGAGGATATCTTGGTGCAAATGCCCGGTATAAGAGAGTGCGCAGTCATTGGTGTGCCGCATCGCAAGTTAGGCGAGATTGTCAAAGCCTATGTCGTCAAATCCAATCACGACATTACTGAATCCGATGTTTTGCAGTATTGCAAAGAGCATCTCACCAGCTACAAGCGACCTAGAAAAGTGGTATTCATCCACGAACTTCCTAAATCAAATGTAGGCAAGATTTTGCGCCGTGAGCTCAGAAATATCTAAGCTTAAATACAGTTTTTACTTGCTAGGCGTCTTGCCAACCATCTTAGCTGCACGTAAGAAGTCAAAATCCACCCCTTTATCTGCTTGCGTTACCGTATCTAAAAAGAGTTTTTTATAGCCACGCTCGGCGGTAGGTGGGGTGATAGGGTTTTCAATTGCGCGTTTTGCTAATTCTTCATCAGAAATAAGCAAACTAATCTCACGGTTCTTCACACTCAGACGAATCCGATCACCATTGCGCACATGGGCCAAGGGTCCACCAATCGCTGATTCTGGTGTTACGTGCAAGACGATCGTACCAAAGGCTGTCCCGCTCATGCGACCGTCAGAGATGCGGACAATATCTTTCACGCCAGCACGCGCCAATTTCATGGGGATGTGAATATAACCAGCCTCAGGCATACCAGGCGCACCTTTAGGGCCGATATTTTTTAAAACAATAATGTCATCTACAGTGACATCCAGATCAGGGCTATCAATGCGATTGGCTAGATCTTCTGAGTTTTCAAAGACTACTGCGCGACCTTCATGCTCCATGAGTTTTTCATCGGCAGCCGATTGCTTAATAATCGCGCCACCAGGAGCTAGATTGCCATGAAGCACTGCAATACTGCCTCGCGGATAGATTGGATTATCGATTCTGCGCACAACATCTTGCTTAAAGCTTGGTGCCCCGGCATCAATTTCTTCACCAAGGGTCCTGCCAGTGACTGTCATGGTATTTAACTTTAGAAGGGGCTTGAGTTCTCTGAGAAGGGTTGTCATCCCACCAGCATCATGAAAGTTTTCCATGTAATGATCGCCTGATGGTTTTAGGTCAACCAACACCGGGGTTTCGTTGCCCATCTTATCCAGTGCATCTAGATCAATCTCAAGGCCCATGCGGCCGGCAATAGCGGCTAAGTGAACTATGCCATTGGTAGAGCCGCCAATGGCTAGTAAAACGCGCATCGCATTTTCAAAGGCATCTGCAGTCAGAATTTTGTCGATGGTTAAGCCATCTTTTGCCATTTGAACAGCGCAGGCTCCAGTTTCTTCTGCAACCCGAATGCGATCCGCAGTAACGGCTGGAGGGGTAGCGCCACCAGGAACCGTCATGCCGAGCGCCTCAGAAATACAGGCCATCGTACTGGCGGTACCCATGACTGAGCAGGTGCCAACACTAGCAACTAGTTGGTCGTTAACCTCATCTTTTTCAACTTCATCAATTTCGCCCGCACGAAACTTTCCCCAATAGCGACGACAGTCGGTACAAGCGCCAACACGTTCGCTGCGATGGGATCCGGTGAGCATCGATCCGGTAATGAGTTGAATGGCAGGAAGACCTGCTGAAGCGGCGCCCATCATTTGAGCCGGAACAGTTTTATCGCAGCCACCAATCATGACCACTGCATCCATTGGTTGAGCGCGCAACATTTCTTCGGTATCCATCGACATGAGGTTGCGCAAATACATGCTCGTAGGGGCGGCAAAACTCTCATGAATCGAAATCGTTGGAAACTCCATCGGTAAACCACCGGCAAGCATTACTCCACGTTTTACGGCCTCAATGAGTTGCGGCATATTGCCGTGGCAGGGGTTGTAGGCGCTTCCTGTATTAATAATGCCGATCACGGGACGATCAAGTGCGCTATTGGTATAGCCGGCACCTTTAATAAATGCTTTACGCAAGAAAAGAGAAAAGCCTTTGTCGCCGTAACTCGTCAGACCTTTACGCAGGCCTGTCTCTGAAGGAGTTTTATTGTCTTTTGGCTTGGAGCTCATAGTTGTCTCGAATGATTGTTTATGGAATGCTTTTTCTTAATTGTAGCTATCCCAGCGCGTTCATACCTAAGGGGAGCCTCCCCAGCGGAATTGCCACGATATACCCACCGCGTTATAGCTGGTGTCAGTACGTGAGTAGACTCCTTTGCTACCAGTGAGACGGATGGAATTTTGCTGATCAATGGGATAAGACAGGGTGCTACCAAAACGCCAATTTTCTTGAGGGCCATTAGCAGGAATGCCGTTGATGTATATTTGTCCGCCCGTGAAATAAGTGGCATCAGCAGAAATCCACGCAGTATTGGGGAAGTAATAAATGGCGTGGGTTTCGCCAGAATAGATAGGATTTTGTGAGAGCGTATTGCTGCCTAAATAACTGGTGTTACTGGTGTATATCGTTGCCATACCCGCCAATTCCAAACGCCATGGCCCAACAGCTTGTGAAAATCCCATGGCAGGTTGTATTAATGATCGATTGGCACCGACATTAATCATTTGATTGTTGTTGTATTTGCCCCATGGGATAGTAGCTGCCAAGCTGGCCCCAATAATGAGATCTTGTAGGTAGTCTTTAAATTGACTATTGGTTAGGGCTGGAGCACCGTATAGATTAACTGATGCCTTAATCATTGGATCAGATAAGCCTTCAGCAGAAGCGTTGATGGATTGTCCGCCAACTTGTCCCGTGCCCGTTAGTTCTGAGTAGGGTAGCACTAAGGTGAGTCGCCCAGATTGGCCAGCAACATCAAGCACATGCGTCATGCTCAGCGCCTGAGTATTCAGTATGTACGAACCGCTCTTAGCTTGTGCAAGACCACCCGTTATAAAGTTTATACCTATTGGTGCATTGGAATATGCACGCGCTTCAATTTCTTGTGCCTGCGCTTGCAGACAAACTATTGAGAAGCAAAGCATGCCAACTAGGCTAAGTTGCACCCGCATTGCTGACCATTGTCGGACAAAAGATTGCCGCAAAATCACTTCACTTGCCTAAGGTATTTTTGTAGCCAAAAAGCAATGTAGTGAAATTTTCTCTACCAAGGATGATTAAGGTGCCGCAATAGAGGAGGTACGGCCATACGATTAGCCAGTAGACAAGAGCCATAGCTAGAACGTGTAAGGGATCAGAGTGACCAAAGGCCAACATCGATTCAACAAAGTTTTTTCCATGGATCAAACCATCAATACCAGCTTCAAGGTAATTAAGCGCCAGCACAATGACAAGATAGATGATTGACTCAATCAAAAGTGATCGCACAATTCCATGATGTTTACTGACTCTGATTGGATAGATGGCTTGACCAATCAACATAAATTTTGCTGTGATCGCAGCCTTTACAAAAGCAAAGCCAAAAATAGTCAATGGAATAGGGCGCTCATCAATGGCTGTAACTGCTAATAAGGTTAGAGAACAAAACCAGAGGCCAAAATAAATCGTGAGGGCGAAAGCTTTTTTAGCTTCCTCTATTAATCCTTGTTTGAAATTATGTTTTGGTGCTGCAGAGGAAATATCGGTCATATCTCTTATTGGTACTTAGGCATTACAGCAAGATTCACCACTTGAGCAAGCGGAGCTCGCCTCGATTGGAGCGGGTTCATTGGTGTATCGAGCGATATATGCCTTCTTACCTTTGAGGGGTAGTTTGATCCAAACAAAGTGCCCAGAGCCAGGCGCAACAGCAATAGATTCGCCTTGCATATTCCACATGGCCTCTAAGATCACATCTTGATTGCCTTGTGGTTCAATCACTTCGAGTTTGTCCCCCACGGAGAAGCGATTCTTAACATCGACTCTTACACGACCACTAACCTGATCAATCTCAAGGGTCTCACCAACATAGAGACTTCTGCCTGAAAGAGAATGGCCGCGCATATACAGTTGATATTCTTTGTCATGATGGCGTTCGTAAAAGCCATCGGTATAGCCGCGATTAGCTAAGCCCTCTAGATTACCTAGTAAGGTTGTATCAAATGGTCTACCCGCCACAGCATCATCAATGGCAGATCGATAGGCTTGTACAGTTCGAGATACGTAATATGGCGACTTGGTGCGGCCTTCAATTTTGAAGGAGTCGACACCCATCTTGGTGAGCCGTTCAATATGCTCAACAGCACGTAAATCTTTTGAGTTCATGATGTAAGTGCCGTGCTCATCTTCTTCCATTGGCATCAAGTCATCAGGTCTTCTAGCCTCTTGGAGTAGTACGACATCACCACTTTGATTTTGCTGTCCTGGCTTCACTTTGTAATCCCAGCGACAGGCATTAGTGCAAGCCCCTTGATTTGAATCACGGTGTGACATGTAGCCTGATAGTAAGCAACGGCCTGAGTAGGCAATACATAAAGCACCGTGGACAAATACTTCAAGCTCCATCTCTGGACAATCTTGACGGACTTCTTCAATCTCATCAAAGGAAAGTTCGCGAGACAAAATGACGCGGCTAATCCCAACAGAGCGCCAAAATTTAGCAGAGGCCCCGTTAACTGTGTTGGCCTGAACAGATAGATGAATAGGCATATCCGGCCAAGCTTCTCGGGCCATCATGATAAGACCCGGATCAGACATGATGAGTGCGTCTGGCTTTAATGCCACAACCGGTGACATATCGCGAATATAGGTGCGAGTCTTGCCACCATGGGGTAACAAATTAGAAACAAGATAAAACTTCTTACCTAATTCATGGGCGGTATCAATACCCTGCTTGAGTACTTCAATCTTGCCGAAATCGTTATTGCGAACGCGTAGGGAGTAGCGTGGTTGGCCTGCATAAATAGCATCCGCTCCAAAATCAAAAGCGGTTTCGAGCATTTGGAGGCTGCCTGCGGGGGCTAGGAGTTCTGGCGTTTTCATCATGAGCCTATTTTAATGCCTGCCAAGCCCTTTTGCTCTGGGGTAGGAGCCCCTAATTGGCTCAATTAAGGCTAATTAGGGGAATATTTTTAATACGTAGTGACTTATTCGTCGGCGATGGTATTTCTCAGGATGCCAATGGATTCAATTTCAATTTCGCAGACGTCCCCTGGTTTCATAAAGACGGGTGGGGTTCTTGCGTAACCAACGCCAGCTGGGGTACCAGTGATCACCACATCTCCTGGCTCAAGAGTCATGCATTCTGAAATGAGCACAATGGTTTCTGCAACACCCCAGAGAAAATCTTTGGTATTGGCGTTTTGCATCACTTGCCCATTTAGGCGAGATTGAATACTCAGGCCATGACAGCCAGCAGGAAGTTCATCGGGGGTTACTAACCACGGACCAAATGCACCAGTTTGATCAAAGTTTTTGCCAATCGTCCACTGGGTTGTTTTGCGTTGGTAATCCCGAATACTTCCGTCATTAAAGATGCTGTAAGCAGCGACACAATCTAAAGCATTCTCTAGGTTGAGGTTGCGCGCCTTTTTACCAACAACAAAAGCTAGCTCTGCTTCGTAGTCAAGCTTGTCAGAAACCTTGGGTCGCATGATTGGACTCAAGTGTGCAGTCAATGAACTTGGTCCCCGCATAAAAAAGCTTGGGTACTCCGGTCTCGCATTGCCGCCTTCTTTCGCATGATCTGCATAATTCAGACCCATGCACACAATTTTTCCTGGTCTCTCGATTGGTACCTTAAAGGAAACGTCTTTGAGATTTCCTGTTACTGCTTTAGGGTTTGCAATAACCGCTGCAGTGCGATCTAAGTGGGCTTGAGACTGAATAATGTCTTGAAGATTATTGGGGATCTGAGGATCGGTAGCGCATAAATCAATATACGTATCAGATCCGCCTTTTGAGAGCGCACCAACGCCGTCGTTTCCATTCAAGCCCTTAAAGCCAAATAGCCTCATGTCTCTGTCTCCAATGAGATTGGTTTATGAATTATTCGTTTTCGCAGTATAGGTCAGTTAGAAGGGGCGGTGCGTCGCTTCAATCGGCTTTGGCAAGGGGGCTGGGACCTATAAAGTGTGATAACTTTCTAGATAGACGTTTGTGAATTAATACTCATCAGAAAGCATAAGAACTATATGGAGACACCAAGCAAGCTGCTAAATGGTGGCCAGATTTTGGCAAATGCATTAATCAGACAAGGGGTCGATACTGCCTTTGGTGTTCCAGGAGAGAGCTTTTTACCTCTTCTGAACGGACTTGTAGATCACCCAGACTTTCGCTTCATTACCTGCCGTCAAGAGGGTGGCGCTGCATATATGGCAGAGGCCTATGCAAAATTAACTGGTCAACCCGGTGTTGTGATGGTAACCCGGGGACCTGGCGCATCTAACGCCATGGTTGGTATTCATACTGCCTATCAAGATTCAACCCCAATGGTGTTGTTAGTTGGTCAGGTTGGTACAGATATGGTTGAGCGCGAAGCTTTTCAAGAGATTGACTATCGTCGTATGTATTCAGAGTGCGCGAAATGGGTGGGTAGTATTGATCGAGTGGATCGCATTGATGAATTTGTTTCGCATGCCTTTCATGTTGCGCAGGCAGGTCGTAAAGGCCCTGTAGTTCTGGCATTACCAGAGGATGTGCTGTACATGTCTGGACAAGAAAATCCTGTGAAGCCAGCACACATTGTGCAACCAGGCTTAGATGGCAATATTTTTAACCAGGCAATGCAGGCTTTTGCATCCGCTAAGAAACCTATGATTATTGCTGGCGGTGGTAATTGGAATTCAGCTGCCTGCGAAGACCTAAAGGCATGGGCCAATAGGGAGGGTGTGCCGGTTGCAACCAGCTTTCGCTCACAAGATGTTCTGGATAACTTAGATCCTGCATTTGCAGGTGATTTAGGAATTGGTGCTAATCCTGCCTTAGTCAAGCGAATTCAAGAGGCGGATGTGCTCCTGGTGATTGGTGAGCGCTTAGGTGAAATGACCACAGCAGGCTACAGTATTTTGTCAGTCCCGCAGACCAAAGCCACATTGATTCATGTGTTGTCAGGTCCTGAAGAGTTGGGTCGCGTATATAGACCGGACTTTGCATTAAATTGCAGTCCTGAAAATTTCTGTGCAGCGTTAAAGACCGTGAATATGGGTAAGAGTCATGATCCTGCGGCAATGAATGCTGCTCATGATGAGTATTTGGCTTTTTCAAGCCCAGTCACGGTTCCTGGGGATATGCAATTAGCCCAGATCATGAGTTCTTTGCCTCACTCGATTCCACGCGATTCGATCTTGACTAATGGTGCAGGTAACTTTGCAACCTGGGTGCACCGTTTTTATCCTTATGGTCCATTTAAAACTCAATTAGCACCTGCGAATGGCTCTATGGGTTATGGCCTGCCAGCAGCCATTGCTGCAAAGATTGCTAGCCCTGAAAAGGTAGTAATTGCTGTTTGTGGTGATGGTGACTTCATGATGAACTGCCAGGAGCTAGCTACTGCAGCTCGTTATGAGGCATTCCCTATCGTATTGGTTGTGAATAACAGCATGCTGGGAACAATTCGTATGCATCAAGAGCGTGAATTTAAATCTCGTGTGATTGCAACTGGCTTAACAAACCCAGATTTTGTGAAGTTTGTAGACAGTTTTGGTATGCCTGGATTTAGAATCACTAAGACTGAAGAGTTTGCACCGGCCTTTGCTAAGGCGTTAGCAAGTAAGAAGGGGGCCTTAATAGAGATTGTCTTGGATCAAGAGGTGATCTCACCCAGTAAATTACTCTCCCAATTGGGGAAGTAGTAGAACAAAAAAGCAAAGCAATCAGTCAATAAAAAAGAGGAGCGATGCTCCTCTTTTTGCTGGGTAGCTCAGGATTAATCTACCTTAGCCCCAGAATCTTTTACAACCTTAGTCCACTTAGCGATTTCATTTTTAATGAAGCTAGCAAACTGAGCTGGTGTGTTGCCTACAGGTTGTGCACCCATTGCTAAATATTTTTCTCTCACTGATGGGCTATTAATAGCAGCCATCAATGTGGTGCTATCTTTATTGAGAATATCTGCAGGCATACCTGCTGGGCCTACAACACCAAACCAGGAGGTCGCTTCATATCCAGGCAGGTTTGCTGCTTCAGCGACCGTTGGTAAATCTGGAAACGCAGGAGAGCGTTTAGCACTCGTTACTGCCAATGCTTTGAGGCGTCCAGCACGAATGTAGTTGATTGAAGACGGAAGGTTATCAAACATGATGTCTACGTTCCCTGCCATCAAGTCAGTCACTGCTGGTGGACTTCCCTTATAAGGGAGGTGAACCATATAGGTTTTGGTCATGGACTTAAAAAGCTCACCAGCCATATGAATTGACGTTCCATTGCCGCTTGATGCCATATTGATCTTGCCTGGATGCGCTTTAGCATAAGCAATCAAATCATTAACGCTATTAATGTTGTTCTTGGCGGCAAATTCTGGATTAAGTACTAAGACATTCGGTAACTCAGCTACTAAGGTGATTGGTGTGAAATCTTTAATGGGATCAAAAGGCATTTTTCCGCCACCCTGGGTGTAGAGCGGTAAGTTAATGCCATGTGTACCCACAGAGGCCATCAACCAGGTGTATCCATCTGGAGCTGATTTGGCAACTACTTCGCCACCAATATTGCCTCCAGCGCCGGGTTTATTGTCGATGACAACATTCCACTTGACTGTATTGAGGAGCTCATTTTGAAGGGGTCTTGCAATATTGTCAGTCGCACCACCAGCAGGAAAAGGCACCACAAACCGAATCGGTTTATTTGGGTAATCAGCTTGCGCAAAAGCGGCTTGAGCACCACCCAGCAAAACCGCAAGAACCGAGAACAGTTGTACTGCTCGTTCAGCCACTTTAAAAAGACTACTTTGAATCATTTCCATCTCCTATTTATGGAATCATTCTGTTGATGATTTCTCATTGCTGAATTTAAGCATAACAGAGCAAATCAGAGACTTAAAAATGAAAAAGGGCCTAGATTTCTCTAGACCCTTCACATATTTGGCTCCTCGACCTGGGCTCGAACCAGGGACCTACGGATTAACAGTCCGGCGCTCTACCGACTGAGCTATCGAGGAATAAGCCGATATTATAGCAAGATGGATACGCTTCTTCCCACTTCTGTGCAGATCCCCAAAGTACTGACCATTGCTGGGTCAGACAGTGGTGGCGGGGCAGGCCTTCAGGCTGACCTCAAGGTGATCACAGCCCTCGGCGGCTACGGCATGTCTGTGGTTACGGCAATCACTGCCCAAAATACTCTTGGAGTGACAAGAATTCAGGACATTGATTTGGATGTTATTGAGGCGCAGATTGATGCTGTTTTAACGGATATTGGCGCCGATATCGTCAAGATTGGCATGTTAGCCAGCCCAGAAATTGTTCGAACAGTGGCTAAATCATTACGCAAACACGGTATTCAAAGAATCATTCTTGATCCAGTGTTACGAGCCACTTCAGGCGCGAGTTTAGGAGGTGACGACACTGCGCAAGCAATGATTGCTGAATTATTTCCGATGTCAACACTCATTACGCCAAACCTGGACGAGGCATCTTTGCTCTTGGGTCGAGACATTGCTCAAATTGGCGACTTCAAACTTGCTGCACAAGAATTACTCGATATGGGTCCGCAGGCAGTTTTGATTAAGGGTGGACATCTTGATGCAACGCATACGCAGATTACCGATCACTTAATGTGGCGGAGTATTGAGGATGAGCTGGAGGTGATTCTGTCTAAGGAGTTCAAGCACTATCGTGTTAATACCGCCAATACCCATGGCACAGGTTGTTCGCTTGCATCGGCAATTGCTACTTACCTAGCAGATGGTCATGACTTATCTCATGCGGTTGCAAAAGCGATTGCCTATGTAGAAGCTGGCCTTGAAGCAGGGCGCTTTCTCAGTATTGGTGAGGGTCCTGGCCCCTTATGGCATATGCATGATTTCTATCCGACTGCTTTGTTGGATGAACAAGTAAAAAAATAATCACTTGAAATGCAGCTTAAGCCTGCATGAGTTCCTGCAACTGTTTCACTGCAGCCTTAGGGTCCTTGGCCTGGGTAATAGCTCTGACAACTGCAACCGAACCCACGCCACTTTTTGACACCGCATGAATACTGTCTTGGTCGATTCCACCAATAGCCACTAGCGGATAGTGACTCATTAATTTGGCGTATTGATAGAGCCTGCCAAGTCCTTGTGGGGCTGTAGGCATTTTCTTGAGATTGGTTGGGAAGACGGCGCCCATCGCAATGTAGCTCGGGCAAAAACGATCAGCGATAGTCAACTCAGCATAACCATGCGTACTTAAGCCTAGCCTTAATCCAGCCTCACGAATTTTGTCGAGGTCAGCAGTTTCTAAATCTTCTTGTCCGAGATGTACTCCATAGGCTTCCGCGTCAATGGCTTCCTCCCAGTAATCATTAATAAAGAGCAGGGTCTTGCTACCTTCAACAGCTTTAACCGACTCTTTGATTTGTTTTCTGATCTTGTAACGATCTTCAGACTTAAAGCGTAATTGGACGGTGGGGATTTCTGCCTCAACCATGCGCTTTACCCAGTCGGCATCAGGCATCACACCATAAAGCCCTAGTCGCTTAGGACATTCTTTAAAGGCGTTGGGATTCATGTTGCGAGTCCAGGGCAGCAAATCAAATTGTTCAGGTCTACTAGGCCACTTAAAGGGATTAAAGCCGCCATCATGAAGTGTCATCCGAGACCAGGCCTTGCCTAAGACCTTGGCGTCAGACTCAATAAAGCCCATCTCAATTGCAGCAAGCGCTCCAGCAAGTTCGTAATGATCAGCAGCAGCCTCGTTATCAATACGTGGCGGAGGTGAGCTCATTGAAAATGCAGGGATTAGTATACAAAGATCATCATTTAGATGAGCTTGAATAATTTGATCGGCAAGGTCGCGTACGAGACTCATCTGGTTGTCCTTAGACTTGATGCCAAAATGGGGTGCCCACTAACGGTGTGCTTGCTTGCGCAGATGCTTGAGGCTTCATTGCGCCAGAGAGGTAGGCAGTTCGTCCAGCCTCAACTGCCATTGCAAATGATTTAGCCATAGCAACAGGATCATTGGATAGAGCAACTGCAGTATTCAGTAACACGCCATCAAAGCCCCACTCCATGACAGTGCAGGCGTGTGAAGGTAAGCCTAAGCCTGCATCAACAATTAGGGGCACCTTAATACGATCGCGCAAAAGTTTCATGGCATAAGGATTGAGCGGTCCTTGCCCTGTACCAATCGGCGCAGCCCAAGGCATGATTGCTTGGCAACCAACATCAACTAAACGTTGGCACAAGATTAAATCTTCAGTGCAGTAGGGTAAAACTTTGAAACCTTCTTTTATCAAGATCTCTGCCGTTTGCACAAGACGAAGGGTATCTGGTTGTAAGGTGTAGTCATCACCAATGAGTTCTAATTTGATCCAGTCGCTCTCAAAAACTTCGCGTGCCATGTGAGCTGTAGTAATCACTTCTTGAGGGCTATGACAGCCAGCAGTATTTGGCAGTACGGGTACCGCCATCTTTTTGAGCAATTCCCAAAACCCGCTATGCGCTTCGGTTGTACTGGTTCCTTGACGACGAAGACTCACCGTAATCATTGCAGGGTTAGATGTCTGAACCGCATTCTCGAGAACCTGTGGCGATGGGTAGCGAGAGGTGCCCAACAGCAGGCGGCTTGCAAAGCTCTCGCCATACAAAACGAGTGCGTCAGCGTTATTGAGATTGTTTGGTAAAGGTGCAGTCATAAAGCGCTCAATCGTTTAGCCACCCGTAACCGGGGCGATGACTTCAATTTGATCGTTCTCATTCAAGGAAAATTGATCGTATTGCGTCTTTGGCACAAAATTCAAATTCACGGCAACAGCAAAAGGCGGTTTAGCATTGATCAAAGCAAGGGCATCTGAAATCATGCTTTGACTGGGAATATCGTATTCAATTTGATTGACGATTACGCGCATAAACTTGCCTTGTGACTGCTGGTGCTATCGGTCTTGCCAAAATTACTGCTGATGCTTAAGCCCAATTCCAGGGCAGTATTACTTTGACCACTTGCTAAAAGCTCCAAAGTGGAATCTAAAACCGCTGGAGAAATCATAAATCCATGGCGATAAAGACCATTGATCATGATCAAATCAGATAGACCTTTATCTTTCTGGACCCGAATTTCTGGAAGATTATTTTTTAATGTTGGACGACATTGCGTCGCCATCTCCAAGATGCGTGCTTCAGCAAAGCCACTGTGTACTGTATATACAGCACTGAGAAGCTCCATTGCAGAGCGAACGCTCATTTCCGAAAGGTCATCAGATTCAATTTCAGTGGCGCCAACAACATAGACATCATTTTCTTTCGGGGCGATGTAAATAGGGTAGCGTGGATGAATCAGGCGAGTAGGGCGACGCAATTTAACCTCTGGCGCATATAAACGAACTACTTCACCGCGAACACCTCGCAAGCTATTGACAGAGGATGACCAGGCATCTTTCGCCCCATTGCCTCGGCAATCAATGACGCACTCATACTGATGATTTGCGCGAAGTTGCTCTGGATCGACAGCTTGATTCCAGTGGCAGTTGACCTTGAGTAAATTTAATTCTGCTAATAAGGCATCAAGTAGTTGACGGTTATCCAGCTGGCCTTCATCGGGTAAATATAAGCCCTGCATAAAGCGATCTGCTACTCCGGGCTCAATATGACGCAACTCTGCACTGTTAAGTTTTTGAGGAAGCGTTAACTGAGGATTATGAAGACAATTCTTTTCAAGATGATTGGTAAATCGTTCCGCCTCACTGGCATCTTGCCTGTGCCACAAAATCAAAGTGCCATCTTGTTGAAAAAACACTGGCGTGGATAACGTATCAATTAACTGCTTCCATCGTGGCAGGCTATGAATGCCCATCCGTACAACAGAATCTTCGGTAATCGCTGATTCTGCTAATGGGGCTAGCATGGCTGCAGCAATGCGAGCTGCGGCACCTCTAGCATCACAACCACCTTGATCATATAAATTAACCTGGGCTCCAAGCTGAGCAAGCGCTACCGCTAGGAGCCGACCCATGAGGCCGGCACCAACAATAGCGTACTTGCTATGCAGTGATTGAGATTGATTCATCTTAATTACTGATAAATCTCGCTACCGCGTTTGCGGAATTCTGCAGACATTTCTTCCATACCTTTGGTGGCATCTGTCACTTCAGCAATCGGAATCACTTTAGAGCCTTGCTTTGGATTGCCATCAGCATCTAAGGTAGCTGCGTAGTCACGCACTTCTTGTGTGATCTTCATTGAGCAGAACTTGGGACCACACATTGAGCAGAAGTGCGCAATCTTGGCGCCTTCTGCTGGTAAGGTCGCATCGTGATACTCGCGAGCACGCTCAGGATCTAAACCAAGATTAAACTGATCTTCCCAGCGGAACTCAAAACGTGCCTTAGACAGTGCGTTATCCCGCACTTGAGCGCCAGGCAGGCCTTTTGCAAGGTCGGCACCATGAGCGGCAATCTTATAAGTGATGATGCCCTCACGCACGTCTTCTTTATCGGGAAGACCTAAATGCTCCTTCGGGGTGACATAACAGAGCATTGCTGTGCCGTACCATCCAATCTGGGCAGCACCAATACCGCTGGTGATGTGATCGTAACCAGGAGCAATGTCGGTAATCAATGGTCCAAGGGTGTAGAAAGGTGCTTCCAAGCAATGCTTGAGCTCCTCAGTCATATTCTCTTCAATGCGTTGCATTGGAACGTGCCCAGGACCTTCGATCATCACTTGAACATCATGCTTCCAGGCTTTAGCAGTGAGTTCACCTAAGGTGTGGAGTTCGCCAAACTGAGCGGCATCATTAGAGTCGGCAATGCAACCAGGGCGTAGGCCATCGCCTAAGCTGAAGGAGACGTCATAAGCCTTCATGATTTCACAAATCTCATCAAACTTGGTGTAGAGGAAGTTCTCCTTGTGATGGGCAAGACACCATTTCGCCATGATGGAGCCACCACGTGACACGATACCGGTAATACGATCAGCGGTTAGTGGCACATAACGCAGTAATACACCAGCATGAATGGTGAAATAATCCACGCCTTGTTCTGCTTGTTCAATCAAAGTGTCGCGGAACATTTCCCAGGTGAGGTCCTCTGCAATACCGCCAGTTTTATCTAAGGCTTGATAAATAGGAACGGTGCCAATAGGCACTGGCGAGTTGCGAATAATCCACTCGCGAGTCTCATGAATATGTTTACCAGTGGAAAGATCCATGATGGTGTCAGCACCCCAACGAATTGACCACACCATTTTTTCAACTTCTTCGTTAATTGAAGAGGTCACTGCAGAGTTGCCAAGATTGCCGTTAATCTTCACGCGGAAATTGCGACCAATAATCATGGGCTCAAGTTCAGGGTGATTAATGTTGGCAGGGATGATGGCGCGGCCAGCAGCAATTTCAGAGCGCACGAACTCACCAGTCACGATGTCAGGAAGATTGGCGCCGTAGCCTTTACCAGGGTGCTGCTTGAGTAATTGTTTGTATGCAGGGTCTTTGCGCAACTGCTCTAGACCCATGGATTCGCGCAGGGCGACGTATTCCATTTCTGGAGTGACGATTCCTTTGCGAGCGTAATACATTTGGCTAACGTTATGGCCAGCTTTGGCAACGCGAGGTGCACTGATGTGAGCAAAACGTAAATCTTGAGTTGCTTGATCTTTTGAGCGCGCAACACCGTACTCGGAACTTGGCCCCGCTAATTGTTCAGTGTCATTACGCTCCTTAATCCACGCATCGCGCAATCTTGGCAAACCTTTTTCAAGATTGATAACGATTTCAGGATCACTGTAGGGACCAGAGGTGTCATAAACAGGCACGGGTGGATTGGCAACCAACTCTTCACCAACTCGGGTTGGCAATTGCTCAATCATCCGAATAGGTGCTTTGATATCCGCACGAGAACCTTGCAAGTACGTTTTAGTCGAAGCGGGGTATGCAAATTTTTGACCGAAGTCGCGCTCCAAGCTTTTTAAGCTCGGAATCTCATGTTTGGTTTTTGGGTTGCCTGTACTCATGTCCATCTCCTCACTGTTTTAGATGGACGAAACCGGGTGTCGGTCTGATGTAACTCCCCACGCCAGCATTACCTGGATCGGGTTCTAGGGTCTTTCTCAGCGCCTTCAAGCTAAATCTACCTTGAAGGGCACCCCTGTTTCATCCTTAAAGAAGATTTAACCACGAAAAGGGCCTGAGTGGCATGACGCCGATCAAGTCGGCCTGGTTAAAGCTGATAACTTACTTATTCCGTCGCAAAATAAAGTCCGCGGTCACAAAAGCGGCGTCGCTGGTAAATTCATCCGCCAGGATGCGGGCAGCAGCTTCAGTAAAGGAAACCTCAATAAATCCACTGACTTCGCCATCGTGATTTGTGGGAATGAAGTTTTGAGTGAGCTCGAGGTCATAAACATAGAGTTGCTCGTCATGAAAACCGAGCCCCGGAATTGGTCGTCGCATATGAATGCGACCGACGGGTTCAATTTCTTCGGAAATTTGCAACGGTACCCCAGCTTCTTCCCATAACTCACGACGCGCGCTGATCCAGGGTGTCTCATCTGCAGTAATACCGCCAGCCGCAAGGTTGTCTAACTTGCCAGGATCAGTCGATTTATTTTCACTGCGTCTACCTAGCCAAATGGTGTTGCTCTTTGTATAGCCGTTGATATGGGTTGCCATGCTGCGGAAGCCAAATGTCCGAAACGCAGCACGCTCTAAGCGAAAGTATTTGTGTCCGTTTAGGTCAACCCAAGCAAAGTCTTCATTGCGCCATCCTGGAATGAAGCCGCCTAAACGCAAATAGTTTGCCAATTGATTTAAGCTGCTGGATAAATCTCTGGGCTTGCCAGGGTGAATCGTAAGACGATCATTGCCCGTGGAAATCAGTGGTACAGATTGCTTTTTGAGCGCTTCTTGTAAACAGGGAATAAATTCTGGATTTAAGTGACCAATTGCAGTTGATTCACTCGTGCCACGAGCAAAATAAATGGGCATGAAATCTGCTGGAGCGGGCCGCGAGGTATTCTGTAGCATCTCCTCAAGGGCGGCGATAGTGCTGGTAGATAGTGCAGTCATGAGCTGGAGTGTAAGGGAACTTGTCCCAACATGCTGTTATTTAGTTTGACTCTTAACACAAAGCTTAGAAGAATTAGCAATATGCATTGCACAATTTCACGCTCATCATTGTGCTGATAATTTAAGCAAGCTAGGTCAGTCTATACAAATCTGTGACTTACGAAAACTTTTGGGTATTTATCCACAAAGCCTGTGGATAACTCTCAATCATTTGATGGTCCCGCCGACAGGAATCGAACCTGTATCCCACGCTTAGGAGGCATGTGCACTATCCATTGTGCTACGGCGAGATGAAATTTGTTTCAAACTATGTTAGGCGACATTATGACAATACTTACCATCCACACAGCGCCCAAACTTGATTGGTAACAGCAACCATCATATCGGGGGCATAGTACGCGGAAAAAATTAATAGCAATACAAAGAATGAAAATCCATAAGCCATCCACTTCCAAATAGAAGCTTTGCTGCATTGCTGATTATGCATTCGCTACTCTGACAATAGCGCGCTCTTTCACAGGTAGATTCACTAAGAATGCAAAGACGCCTAATGCAATGGCAATTTCCCAAACGATGAGATATGAGCCCGTGTGGTCGAATAAATAACCACCCAGAAACGCTCCACAAAAACTGCCGAGTTGGTGTGAGAAGAACACCAAACCTGAGAGCATTGTTAAATATTTCACCCCAAAGATCTGCGCAACAATGCCATTGGTTAATGGGATCGTAGAGAGCCATAAGAAGCCCATAATGGCCGCAAAAATATATGTTGTTATTGGGCTTAATGGCAGCAGTAAAAACCCAGCGATGGCGATAGAGCGACCAATATAAATAGTTGACAAAAGGTAGCGTTTAGGAAAACGTTGACCCAAAATTCCAGCACTATAGGTACCAAAGATATTAAAGAGTCCGATTAAGGCAAGGGCAGTTGTGGCTACTGCTGGTGCACCTACTGCCGGGTAAATCGAGGACATGTCTTTCAGGTAGGGCGCTAAATGCACTGCAATAAAGACAACCTGAAAGCCACAAACAAAATAACCCAAGGTCAATAATCGAAAACTAGGATTACTGATTGCTTCTTTTAAAGCTTCCTTGATCGTCTGATCACCCAAGGTATGGTGATGAACAAAATTCTTCTCACGTAACATAAAAGCTGTTGGAATCATGAGGCTAGCCATCAACCCTAATAACAGAAGTGCATCCTGTGCCCCAAACGCACTTAACAAACCTTGCTCTGCTGGAATCATTAAGAATTGTCCAAAAGAACCGGCAGCTGCAGCAATGCCCATTGCCCATACGCGTTTATCAGCCGGAACGTTGCGACCTAAGATGCCGTAGACTACGCTATAGGTGGTGGCGGTTTGCGCAAGACCAATGAGTAAGCCACCGGCAAGCGTAAAGTTAATAGCATCTGTAGAAATTGCCATACCTGCCAAACCGAGCGCATACAGTGCGCCACCGGCAATCATGATTTTGAACGCGCCATAGCGATCGGCTAGGGCGCCGGTAATCGGCTGAACAGCACCCCAAATGAGATTTTGCAATGCAATGGTTAAGGCGAAAGTTTCGCGACCCCACCCATTAGCCATCGTGATGGGTAAATTAAACAAACCAAAGCCATGACGAATACCCATAGAAAGGGTCACCATCAAGCCCCCAAAAATCAGCACCTGTTTCATGGTTAACGAAGCTTTAGCGGTGTTCATTAAATAATTCCCTTTTGTCTAAGCTCGTCAATGGCCTTGCTATCTAAATGAAGGCGTTCATTCAAGATCTCATTGGTATGTTGCCCAAGAGTGGGTGGAGCCATGCGCACCTCAGTAGGCGTCTTGGATAATTTCATTGGGCTGGCTACCAGTTTCATATTTCCGACAGTTGGATGCTGCACATGAATTTGGGTGTTTCTCGCTGTGACCTGTTCATTTTCAAAGACTTCTTTGAAGTTATTAATAGGGCCACAAGGAACATTGGCTTGCTCCAGTAGTGCAATCCACTCGCCCTTTGATTTTTTCCGTGTCATTACTTCTAGCAAAGGAATTAAAGCCTTGCGATGTTGAACACGCAATGGATTAGTCAAGAACCGAGGATCATCTGCTAGATAGGCCTCACCGCCAGCAGTAACAAAATGGCGGTACTGACCATCATTACCGGCAGCTACGATCATCCAGCCATCTGATGTTGGAAAGGTTTGATATGGAACGATGATGGGGGATGCGTTACCCCAGCGACGCGGTATTTCACCAGAGGTGAGGTAGGCGCTCGATACATTGGCCATGACAGCAATTTGAGTATCGAGCAAGGACATATCAATATATTGACCTTCACCTGTGTGGTCGCGATGGACGATTGCGGCGAGGATGGCGGTAGAGGCATACATGCCAGTAAAGATGTCGGCAATTGCTACTCCTGACTTTTGCGGGCTGGCACCTTCAAAATCATCAGCCTCACCAGTAACACTCATAAAGCCACCCATACCTTGAATAATGAAGTCATATCCAGGGCGATGTGCATAAGGACCGGTTTGACCAAATCCAGTGATAGAGCAGTAGACCAAATCCGGTTTGATCTTTTTGAGGCTTTCGTAGTCAAGTCCATATTTAGCAAGATCACCAACTTTGTAGTTCTCAATCACCACATCGGACTCCGCAGCTAGCTGTCGAATGATGTCCTGACCTTCGGGCTTGCTGATATCGACAGTAATAGAGCGCTTATTGCGATTAATGCAAATAAAGTAGGCAGACTCGTCTGTTTCTTGACCGCAGGGGTCTTTTGCAAATGGAGGGCCCCAATGACGGGTGTCATCCCCAGCACCTGGGCGCTCCACTTTAATGACGTCAGCACCCAGATCCGCAAGATTTTGAGCGCACCAAGGTCCCGCAAGCACCCGGCTAAGGTCTAAAACACGAATATGACTTAAAGCTCCCATTGCCCAATTTTGGCATGGATGATAGGGGATTTCTGGAAAAGTTCCGACTTGAGCTCAGACATGACTACAATTTGCGCGCATGGCTACCCGTAAAACTTCCGAATATAGCGAATCGTCGATTCAGGTCCTAAAGGGACTAGAACCAGTCCGTCAGCGGCCTGGAATGTACACCCGAACTGATAACCCCTTGCACATCATTCAAGAGGTCTTAGATAACGCTTCAGACGAAGCTTTGGGCGGGTTTGGCAAGCAAATTGTTGTCACCATGCATACCGACGGTAGCGTTAGCGTTGAAGATGATGGTCGCGGCATTCCCGTTGGAATGCATCCTACTGAAAAATTACCCGTAGTTGAAATCGTCTTTACACAACTTCATGCTGGTGGCAAATTTGAAAAGGGCACTGGTGGTGCCTACGCATTCTCCGGTGGATTACATGGTGTTGGTGTTTCTGTTACGAACGCGCTATCCAAACGCTTAGAGGTTACTGTATGGCGTGATGGTCAAGTTTCCACATTGACCTTTGCTGATGGCAAAGTGATTGAGAAACTCAAATCTAAGCCCTCTGTAAAAGACGATAAGTCCCATGGCACGCGTGTTCGTGCATGGCCGGATGGTAAGTACTTTGATAGCTCTGCTATTCCCATGGCTGACCTCATTCGTCTGCTTAGATCTAAAGCAGTTTTGTTGCCGGGTGTCAAAGTAACCCTGATTCAAGAAAAATCTGGCGATACGCAAACTTGGCAATATGCGCAAGGTTTGCGTGGCTACCTGAATGAGGCCATCGCCCAGGCAGGACATGGCCCTGAGGTAATTCCGCCGTTTGAAGGTGAGCAATATGCTACTGGTACCGGAGAAGATGATTCTTTCGCTGAAGGCGAGGGTGCAGCTTGGGTCGTTAGCTGGACTGAAGATGGTGCGCCAGTACGCGAGAGTTATGTGAATTTGATTCCCACTCCAGCTGGCGGAACGCATGAAAGTGGTTTGCGTGAGGGCCTCTTTAATGCTGTTAAAGGTTTTATTGAAATGCATGCATTGCAACCCAAAGGCGTGAAATTAATGCCTGAAGACGTTTTTGCACGCGCCTCATTTATTTTGTCTGCCAAAGTGTTGGATCCACAATTCCAAGGGCAAATTAAAGAACGCTTGAACTCACGTGATGCAGTGCGTCTAGTTTCTGGATACGCAAAATCTGCATTAGAACTTTGGCTTAACCAACACGTTGACTATGGACGCAAGCTTGCGGATCTTGTAATCAAGCAAGCGCAAGCACGCACCCGTGCGGGTCAAAAAGTAGAGAAGAAAAAATCCTCTGGCGTTGCCGTTCTTCCCGGAAAGCTCACGGATTGTGAGAGCGAGGATATCGCTCAGAATGAAATCTTCTTGGTTGAGGGTGATTCTGCTGGTGGCTCAGCCAAAATGGGTCGTAATAAGGAATATCAAGCCATTCTGCCTTTGCGCGGTAAGGTTTTAAATACCTGGGAAGCTGAGCGCGATCGCTTATTTGCCAATAATGAGGTCCACGATATTGCTGTAGCGATAGGAGTAGATCCTCATGGTCCAAATGATGATCCAGATTTATCTAATCTGCGTTATGGCAAGGTATGCATTCTTTCAGATGCGGACGTCGATGGTGCGCATATTCAGGTATTGCTCCTGACATTGTTTTATAAGCATTTCCCTAAATTGATTGAGTTAGGTCATGTACATATTTCAAGACCTCCGCTGTTTAGGGTTGATGCCCCAGCCCGTGGCAAAAAACCCGCACAGAAAATTTATGCGCTAGATGCTAGCGAGCTTCAAGCAATTGAAGATAAGTTGCGTAAAGATGGCGTCAAGGATTCTGCATGGCAGATCTCCCGCTTTAAAGGTTTGGGTGAGATGAGCGCTGAACAGCTGTGGGATACCACTCTCAATCCCGATACACGTCGTTTACTACCCGTAACGCTTGGTTCGTGGACTGAAGATGAAACCTTTAAAACGATGGATATGTTGATGGGTAAATCGGAGTCTGGTGCGCGCCGTGATTGGCTTGAAGAACGCGGCAATGAAGTTGAGGCGGATATTTAATGGCAACGAAAAAGACACCAGGTAAAAAGCCGGCAGTAGAGCAGGCGGATTTGTTTTCTTCTCCGGTGGAAGAAATGGAGATTGTTGAGGTTGCTGAAACAGCCGTCGCTAAAGCTAGCGCATCAAACACACCAAATGGCCCCAAAGATCCACATGATCCTAAGACCATGGATTTAAATGAAGACAATAAAGATAGCCTAACGCTTGCAGTGTATGCAGAGCGAGCCTATTTAGATTACGCCATTAGCGTCGTTAAAGGACGTGCCTTACCTGAAGTGGCCGATGGTCAGAAGCCAGTACAGCGTCGTATTTTGTTCTCCATGAATGAGATGGGCTTGCGTGCTGATGCCAAGCCTGTAAAGAGTGCGCGTGTTGTGGGCGATGTCTTGGGTAAATTTCATCCGCATGGCGACCAATCTGCTTATGATGCGCTAGTGCGTTTGGCACAAAGCTTTTCATTACGTTACCCACTAATTGATGGCCAAGGTAACTTTGGCTCTCGCGATGGTGATGGTGCAGCAGCGATGCGATATACCGAAGCGCGTTTAACCAAAATCGCAGGCTTGTTGCTCAGTGAAATTGATGAAGGAACGGTTGATTTCGCGCCAAACTATGATGGCTCTTTCCAAGAGCCTAAGTTATTGCCTGCACGCTTACCCTTTGTATTGCTCAATGGTGCATCCGGTATTGCGGTAGGTATGGCAACCGAGATTCCATCGCACAATTTGCGTGAAGTCGGTAACGCTGCCATTGCTTTGATGAAATCACCAAAGCTTTCTACTGCGGATTTGCTCGAAATCATGCCGGGCCCTGATTATCCTGGTGGTGGACAGATTATTTCCTCTGCAGCAGAAATTGCACAAATCTACGAAACCGGACGCGGTAGTGTCAAAGTACGTGCCCGCTGGTCTGTAGAAGAATTGGCTCGTGGTCAATGGCAGGTTGTTGTGAATGAATTGCCACCATCCGCTTCATCTCAACGGGTCTTGCAAGAGATTGAGGAGATTACCAACCCTAAGGTGAGGGTTGGCAAGAAGACCCTCACTCCAGAGCAGAACAATCTCAAGTCAACGATTTTGAATGTGCTCGATGGTGTTCGTGACGAATCCAGTAAGGATGCTGCAGTGCGATTGGTATTCGAGCCCAAGAGCAAGAACATTGATGTCAACGAGTTTGTAAACCTCTTGTTGGCGCACACCTCGCTTGAGTCCAACGCACCAATGAACTTGGTGATGATTGGTAATGATGGTCGACCACGTCAAAAAGGTCTTAAAGAAATTATCTCTGAGTGGATTGAGTTCCGAGTAACAACGGTTACGCGTCGTACCCAATACCGCCTGGGTAAAGTTAAAGATCGTATGCATATTTTGGAAGGGCGCTTAATCGTTCTTCTCAATATTGATAAGGTCATTAAGATTATTCGCAATAGCGACGAGCCAAAAACAGACCTCATCAAAGAATTCAAACTGACCGATCGCCAGGCCGAAGATATTCTGGATATTCGCTTGCGCCAATTAGCACGTTTGGAAGGCATCAAGATTGAGCAAGAGCTCAAAGAGCTGAAGTCTGAACGCGATGACTTAGAAGGCTTGTTGCAAAGCGATACCGTACTGCGTAAACGCATTATTAAAGAAATTGAAGCTGATGTGAAAGATTTTGGTGATGATCGTCGCACCTTAATACAAGAAGATAAGCGCGCTATTGCAGAAACTAAAGTCATTGATGAACCGGTAACGGTTATCGTCTCTCAAAAAGGCTGGGTACGTGTACGTCAAGGTCATGAGCATGATGCAACCCAATTTAGCTTTAAGGCGGGTGATGCTCTCTATGCTACCTTTGAGGTGCGTACTGTAGATGTCATACAGGGTTTTGGTAGTGACGGTCGAGTCTATACCGTCCCGGTAAGTGAGTTGCCCGGCGCTCGTGGTGATGGTTCACCATTAACCAGTTTTGTGAACTTGGCCGCAGGCTCGCAAATGGTTGCTTATTACGCCGGCCAGTCGGATGATTTGGTGTTGCTCTCTACTAAAGCTGGTTATGGTTTCTTGGCCAATGTTGCTGATATGAGTACTCGCAATAAAGCCGGTAAATCGTTTATTACAGTAGATGCCAAAGTGCCTGGCGATGCTCCTTTAGGCGCAACCAAGGTTCAAGTCGGTATGAAGCAGGTTGCTTGCTTATCTCAGGCTTCTAAGTTGTTGGTTTTCCCATTAGATGAGCTAAAACGCTTGCCAACCGGCGGTAAGGGTATGATCTTGATGGGCTTAGACGATAAAGAATTTATGGCTTCTGCCATTGCAGTAGGTCCCAATGGCGCCACCTATTCTGGTGCAGGTCGTGCAGGCAAACCTACTGAGCTCAGTCTCGATGCAAAAACCTTGAAGTCATTTGTGGGCAATCGTGCACGCAAAGGTCACTTTGTTGAGCCACGCCTCAAAGACGGAAAGCTCACCGCAAATTAGTTCTGCTGAAAAAAGTTATTTAAACTTTTTTTGGAACAGAGATACCGTACTTCACAGCAATCACTTCTGCCAGAATCGATATAGCGATCTCTGGTGGGGTGAGAGCGCCGATATTCAGGCCCACTGGGCCATGTAATCTTTCCACCTCTTCTTTGCTGACATCAAACTCTAACAAACGTTCTTTGCGTTTCTGAGTATTTTTGCGACTACCTAAGGCGCCGACGTAAAAAGCTGGGGACTTGAGAGCCTCCATCAACGCCATATCATCCAGCTTAGGATCATGAGTTAAGGCAACAACAGCGGTATGGGGGTCAACTCCAATCTCTAGAAGGACATCATCTGGCATACCTTTAATGAAGCTCACATCATGACGATTGAGACCCTCGGCATATTCTTCACGTGGGTCAATGACGATCACCTCAAAGTCAGATGCTAGGGCAAAGTCTGCTGTATATAAAGAGAGTTGCCCAGCGCCAATAATGACCATGCGCCAGCGTGGGCCGTAAGTCGTGCACATTTCTGTATCAGTGCAAGTAAATTCATCATTACGATTGCCTGATGCTAATGTCGATGTGCCGTTCGCAATATTGACAGTGCGTCTAGTTATTTGATGTGATGAGATCGCCTCTAGAAGTTTTTCTAGAACGACTAATTGAGGTTTAGGCTCAACAAGCAGACGAAGCGTTCCGCCGCAGGGAAGACCAAATCTCGCCGCTTCCTCTTGACTCACTCCATAGACAACCATTTCAGGAGTATTGCGTGTGAGGATTTCTGTTTGGACGCGGCTAATTAAATCATCTTCTACACAACCACCAGAAACAGAGCCGGCAACTTGACCGTCTTGTCGAATGGCTAGCCAAGAGCCTACGGGACGTGGTGCGGAGCCCCAAGTTTGAACAACAGTAGCAATAGCAACAGGGTGACCCGTTTTTAGCCAGCTGACTGCAGATTTGAGAACGCTTAAATCGGTACTATTCATGCAATGTCTTTTTATGTTTTATTTTCAGATTCTTATTTATTATCACTCTAATGAGTTCAACCCGTAAATCTTCCCCAATGAACGCTAAGCTCAGTCTAGCTATTGTGTTATTGGCCGCTGGCGAGGGTAGTCGTATGGGATCCATTCCAAAAGCCTTGTTGTTGAAAGAAGGCAAAAGCCTTCTAAAGCGTTTTTGTGAGGTGGTAAAACAGCTTGAGCAGCTTGAGCCAGTGGAGTTTGTCGTGATTACAGGCTTTCATGCAAAAGAGATTGAAGCGGAGTTGGCAAGAATTAGTAAAGAGATCAATCTCGCCGTCACCATTCAACATAACCCCAATGCCCAGCATGGCCAAGCATCATCGGTACGCCTTGCTTTGGAAGGCTTGCAGTCTCAGTTTGATGTGCTTGCAATATGTCTTAGTGATCAGCCCAACATTGGACTTGAGGAGATGGTATTGTTGCTTGAGCAATTTTCAAATCGTCAGGGCGATCAAGAGATCGTCATGCCTCAAGTGAATGGGCAGCGCGGCAACCCCGTACTGTTTTCGAGAAAAGTAGTAAAGGCTATTTTGTCAACGCCGGGAATGGTTTGCCGACCTTATATGGATCAACATCCTGAACTAATTCAAATCTATGAAATGAATAACCCAGCTTATGTTCTGGATGTTGACACTGAGGCAGACATCCAGAAACTCGGAATCACACGCGCTTAGATCTCAGCGATTAATTCAATTTCAACGCAAGCACCCAGAGGGATTTGGGCTACACCAAAGGCGCTGCGAGCGTGTTTACCAGCATCACCAAACACTTCAAACAATAACTCTGAGCAGCCATTCACAACAAGATGTTGCTCTGTGTATTCGCTGGTGGAGTTCACTAGGCCCATGACTTTGACAATGCGCTTCACTTTGTCAAGAGAGCCTAGGTGATTTTGTAGTGTGGAAATCAAATCAATAGCGATAGAACGAGCAGCAGCTTTACCTGTTTCGGTATCCATATCTTTACCCAGTTTACCAACCCAAGGTTTACCATCGCGCTTAGCAATATGGCCAGACAAAAAGACGGTATTACCAGTCGTTGCTGCCATTACGTAAGCCGCAGCGGGAGGTCCGGGAGGTGGTAAATCAATGCCAAGAGTTTTAAGGCGCTCGCTAATGTTGCTCATAATGATTTTTCAGTCTAAGTGTTTGAGGTGATTAGTGGAATCTTACTGGCAAATTACTTTGAAAGTTGACGCATAGCGCTCTCAAGGCCACTTAGGGTGACCGGGTACATGCGATCCTTCATCAGGTTTTTTATGATGTCGATCGATTGTCGATACTCCCAAATAGATTCCGGTTCTGGATTAAGCCAGGCAAAATGGGGGAAGTGATCTAACAGACGATTAATCCAAACTGCGCCAGCTTCTTTGTTGTTATATTCGACAGAACCATTGGGGCTGAGAATTTCGTAGGGAGACATGGTGGCGTCCCCAACAAAGATGAGTTTGTAATCAGGGCCATATTTGTTGATGATGTCTTGAGTAGAGCTCACTTGATCTCTGCGTCGACGATTGCTTTGCCACAGGTTTTCATAAACACAGTTATGAAAATAGTAATACTCAAGATGCTTGAACTCTGCTTTTGCGGCAGAGAATAATTCCCCGATTTGTTTTATGTGGTCATCCATGGATCCGCCAACATCCATCAAGAGCAACACCTTAACTTGATTATGACGTTCAGGACGCATTTGTATATCGAGCATTCCCGCGTTAGCGGCCGTAGAGTGTATGGTCTTATCTAGGTCTAGCTCGAGCACCGATCCCTCGCGAGCAAAGCGGCGCAAACGACGCAACGCAACCTTAATATTGCGCGTACCTAAGGCAAGGTCGCTGTCGTAATCTTTGAATTCTCGAGCTTCCCAAACTTTGATAGCAGTTCGGTTGCCGGCGCTTTCGCCGCCAATGCGAATACCCTCTGGGTGATAGCCGCTGTGGCCAAAAGGTGAGGAGCCGCCAGCCCCAATCCATTTATTGCCACCGCCATGCCATTCCTTTTGTTCTTTGAGTAGCTCCTCTAACCGTTTCTTGAGTGCTTCGGGGCCGCCTAATTTCTGCAGAGCTGCCTTTTCCTCATCCGTTAAGACGCGTTGCAATTTTTTCTCCAACCAATCCATAGGAATATCGGGAGAGAGGGCGATGATTTGCTCAACACCTTTGAAGTAGCTGCCAAATACTTGATCAAATCGATCAAAGTGTTGCTCATCTTTGACTAAAGTCATGCGTGAGAGTTGATAAAACTCATCGATCGACGGGTTAATAACGCCTGACTTGAGAGCCTCTAGGAGGGTTAAAAACTCTCTCACTGAAACAGGCACTTTGGCCTCTTTCAAGTTGAGGAAGAATTGAATCAACATCAGCTTGCCCTGAGATGATTTAGCGGTGGTTACGATTCATCATTACTAGACGCTCAAATAAATGAATATCTTGTTCATTTTTTAAGAGCGCACCATGTAATGGCGGCACCACGATCTTGTCATCTTGGCTGTATAGCGCCTCCGGAGGGATGTCTTCTGCTAATAAGAGCTTTAGCCAGTCGATTAATTCGGATGTGGAGGGCTTCTTCTTTAAGCCTGGTAATGCGCGTATCTGGTAGAAAGCCTTCAAGGCAGATTCCAATAGATCCTGCTTGATGTTGGGGTGATGCACATCCACGATACTTTGCATTGTTTGCGCATCGGGGAAGGTGATGTAATGAAAGAAACAACGACGCAAAAAGGCATCGGGTAATTCTTTTTCATTATTCGAGGTGATGATGACTAAAGGGCGATGCTTTGCCTTAATCAATTCACGAGTTTCATAAACATAAAATTCCATGCGATCAATTTCACGCAAGAGATCATTCGGAAATTCAATATCGGCTTTATCGATTTCATCAATGAGTAGGACCGTAGGTTCATCTGCTTCAAAAGCTTGCCAGAGAACACCTTTGACAATGTAGTTGCGAATGTCTTTGACTTTTTCATCGCCTAGTTGAGAGTCTCGTAAACGACTGACCGCATCGTATTCGTATAAGCCTTGTTGGGCTTTGGTGGTGGACTTGATATGCCATTGCAACAGGGGCATCTTTAGGGCTGCCGCAACTTCTTCAGCCAACATTGTTTTCCCTGTACCAGGTTCACCTTTGATTAATAGGGGTCGCTGCAGTGCCATGGCTGCATTCACTGCTAATTTCAGGTCATCCGTTGCTACATAGCTTTGGCTACCCTCGAAACGGTTAGTAGATTGGGGTGATGGCTTGGTCATTGGCAGGCATTCAAAATGTCATTTATTGGACGTTCAAGTATAGGTAAATGGAGCCAATTTTTCAGTATTTCTACTGATTTTGATGTTCGGGACTGCTAAACAATGGTTAGGAGGGCGTCTGTCCGCTATACTCTCCCAAATTGATTTAAATCAAACTCATTAATACTGATTTCTATGAAAAAACTCTCAATTCTTTCCCGCTTGCTTATCTGTGCTGGCTTGGTTTTTGCTGGGTTCTCAGCTCAGGCTGACGAAGTGAAGGGCAGTGCTGCAGCTGGTAATGCCAAGGTTTGGCTTTGCGTTGGATGCCACTCTATTCCTGACTATCGTGCTGACTATCCATTAGTCTACAGAGTGCCGATGTTAGGTGGTCAAAATGCTGCTTACATCGCAACTGCTTTGTCTGAGTACAAAAAGGGCGAGAGAAAGCACCCAACGATGCGTTCTATTGCTAAGAGCCTCTCTGATCAAGATATGGCTGATATCGGCGAATATTATGCTGCGCAAACTGCCAGCTCACCTAACAACCCATTGAAGTGATAGAGGCACGTTTATGAAATTTGCACTAGTTACCGCAGTTTTGCTTTCCAGTATTGGTTTGATCAACGTTGCTAATGCCGCCAGCGTCGATAAAGGTCAGGCGTTGGTTGAGAAAGCCAATTGTGCTTCTTGCCATGGCGCTGGTTTAAATGCACCAATCTTGCCGGCTTATCCTAAATTGGCTGGTCAATATCCTGATTACCTTTTTTACGCTTTGAAAGCGTACAAGGTTGGCAATGGCAATGCTCAATATGGTCGCAATAACGCGATCATGGGATCCCAAGTACAGGTATTCTCAGAGGCTGATTTGCAGGACATCGCTGCATACATTGCATCTCTGCCAGGAAACTTCGTTATCAAGAAGTAATATTTGACTCCGTTGCACCTAAAATAAAGGCTTAGAATAAACTTCTAAGCCTTTATTTTTATTGAAAAAATCCCTTATCTGAGCGCTTCAAGACCTCTGGCTAAGTGTTTTCGCATGGCACTTTCTGCTCCTGCCTGATCTCGCTTGAGTAGGGCATTGAGAATGGCTCGATGCTCAATCAAGGAGTTCTGTAGTCGTCCAGTGCTCGTTAAGGAATCACGGCGATGGAGCTTGAGAACTTTGCGTAGGTCTGCGATAACACCATTCATCCAGCGATTTCCAGCGATTTTTTGGATTAATTCATGAAATTTGCCATTAATCTCAAAGAATTGCTCTAAATCTCTGTCGGCAGCCGCTTTTTCTAGGCGGTGATGCCAGTAATCCAATTGGTTTAACTCTTCTTCAGTGGCTTTTGCGGCAGTTTCCCTCGCTGCTTCGCCTTCGAGTAGGGAGAGGATAGTGAAAATCTGCTCTAAGTCTTTTCTGGCTACCTCTGTAACGTAGGCTCCACGCCGCATTTTGATGGTTACTAGGCCTTCAGAGGCCAATACCTTAATAGCCTCTCGCATTGGTGTGCGGCTAATGCCGAACTGCTCAGCCAAGCTTTGCTCATCAAGCCAGCTACCAGGAGCCAATTGTTTGGCAAATATCTGTTCACGAAGGCGATCTGCAACATCTTCGTATAGGGGGTGATTATTCAGTTTTGTATTCATAATTATGAATACATGATAGCTAGACAAAATACTAATAGTCAAGCAGAATTAGCAAATCTAATATGCAATGCAACAAAATTAACGGGAGTGCTTTGTGAGTTCAGAAAAGAAAGTTCCATCAAGTTCATGGCCATCATTTCCAGAAACGAATTTAGATGCCTGGAAAAAGTCAGCACAAAAGTCTGCGCCGAATGGTGATGTTGACAAACTTGGCTGGAAAACTCCAGATGGCATTCAACTCAAAGCACTTTACACATCCGCTGATACTCAAGGTCTCAATTACACAGATACATTGCCAGGCTTTGAGCCATTTGTTCGCGGACCTCAAGCAACGATGTATTCCGTTCGACCATGGACGATTCGACAATACGCTGGTTTTTCTACTGCTGAAGAATCTAATGCCTTTTATCGGAAAGCATTAGATGCGGGTGGTCAAGGTGTATCAGTTGCATTCGACTTGGCAACACATCGTGGTTATGACTCTGACCATCCACGCGTCACTGGCGACGTGGGTAAGGCTGGTGTAGCTATTGATTCTGTCGAAGATATGAAGATTTTGTTTGACGGTATCCCGCTCGATAAAGTCTCTGTATCCATGACCATGAATGGCGCCGTACTCCCGGTGTTAGCAGGCTATATCGTTGCTGGTGAAGAGCAAGGCGTCAAGCAAGAGCTCTTGTCCGGAACGATTCAGAATGACATTCTGAAAGAGTTCATGGTGCGCAATACCTATATTTACCCACCAGAGCCTTCAATGCGCATCATTGGCGACATTATTGAATACACCGCCAAGCATATGCCGAAATTTAACTCGATTTCGATTTCGGGTTATCACATGCAAGAGGCTGGTGCGAACCAAGTATTGGAATTGGCATTCACATTGGCTGATGGTAAAGAGTATGTCAAAACAGCGCTCGCAAAAGGTTTGGATGTTGATGGTTTTGCTGGAAGACTTTCGTTCTTCTTTGCTATCGGGATGAACTTCTACTTAGAGGTTGCTAAATTGCGTGCTGCTCGTTTGTTGTGGTGGCGCATCATGAAGTCATTCGAGCCAAAGAATCCAAAGTCCTTGATGTTGCGCACCCATTGTCAAACATCGGGTTGGTCATTAACAGAGCAAGATCCCTATAACAACGTCGTGAGAACGACTGTTGAGGCAATGGCGGCTGTATTTGGTGGTACACAGTCTTTGCATACCAATTCTTTAGACGAGGCAATTGCCTTGCCTTCCGAATTCTCTAGCCGTATTGCTCGAAACACTCAGTTAATTCTTCAAGAGGAAACCCATATCACCAGCGTAATCGATCCATGGGCTGGCTCTTACATGATGGAGAACCTCACTCAAGAGATGGCTGACAAGGCTTGGGAAATTATTGAAGAAGTCGATGCCATGGGTGGTATGACCAAAGCGGTTGAAAGTGGTTGGGCTAAGCTCAAGATTGAAGCAGCCGCTGCTGAAAAACAAGCCAAGATTGACTCAGGTTCAGATGTCATTGTGGGCGTGAATAAGTACAAGCTTGGCAAAGAAGATCTTGTTGATGTACTGATGATTGATAACGATAAGGTTCGCGAAGGTCAGGTCGCACGTTTGAAAGAAATCAAAGCTAAACGGGATGGCAAAAAAGTAGAGGCCGCATTAGAGGCGCTAACCAAGGCTGCTGAGGATAACTCAGGCAATTTATTGGAGTTGTCTGTAAACGCAATTCGTTTACGTGCAACGGTTGGTGAAGTATCTGATGCATTGGAAAAAGTTTACGGGCGCCATCGCGCCGATACTCAAAAGGTGACCGGAGTGTATGCAGCTGCCTATGACTCACCCGAAGGTTGGGCAAAACTACAAACAGAAATCGCTGATTTTGCAAAAGACTTTGGCCGTCGACCACGCGTGATGATTGCCAAACTTGGTCAAGATGGTCATGATCGTGGAGCCAAAGTTGTGGCTACTGCCTATGCAGACTTAGGTTTTGATGTGGACATTGGACCATTGTTCCAAACACCTGAAGAGTGTGCTCGCCAGGCGATTGAGAATGACGTACATGCCTTAGGCGTATCGACTTTAGCAGCTGGTCATAAAACATTGGTGCCAGCGATTATTGCTGAGCTGAAGAAGCAGGGCTCTGACGACATCATTGTGTTCGTAGGTGGCGTCATTCCAAGACAGGATTATGAGTTCCTATATGAAGCAGGTGTTAAAGGAATCTATGGACCAGGCACGCCAATTCCAGCTTCAGCTAAGGATGTGCTTGAGCAAATTCGTAAATCTGTAAAGCCGGTTTAATTAAAAACTGACTGATGAGCATGCTCGAAGCCGCTGATCTTGCATTAGTAAATGATCTGACCGGTGCACCATCGCTTAAACAGCGACGTGCCCTAGCTAAGGTTATTACATTGCTGGAATCAACGCGTCTAGATCATCGCAAGCGTGCTGATGAAGTACTCAATACGCTCTTACCTAAAACGGGTAAATCCTTTCGCTTGGGTATTTCTGGTGTGCCCGGCGTTGGAAAGTCCACTCTGATTGAAACCCTTGGGCTTCAGTTAATTGAAAAAGGGCATCGTGTTGCTGTTTTGGCAATCGATCCATCCTCAAGCTTATCTGGTGGCTCAATTCTGGGTGATAAAACCCGCATGGAGCGTCTATCTGTTCTCGAGAACGCATTCATTCGTCCGAGCCCATCTTCACTAACACTAGGTGGCGTTGCTGAAAAAACCCGTGAAGCAATGTTGGTCGCTGAAGCTGCTGGCTTTGACATCATCATTGTTGAAACTGTTGGCGTTGGCCAAAGTGAAATTGCGGTAGCCGGCATGACTGATATGTTTTTGCTCTTGCAGTTACCAAACGCTGGAGATGATTTGCAGGCAATCAAAAAAGGCGTGATGGAGATTGCTGATCTGATTGTGATCAATAAAGTGGATCTCGATCCGGATGCAGCCATGCGGGCGCAACTGTTTATTACAAGCTCACTGAGATTGCTTGGCTTTCAAGGAAATCCAGATCACGCTTCGCACAATGAAGATTATTGGCACCCAACGGTGATGACTTTAAGTGCGCTGGAAGGTAAAGGCGTTCCTGAATTATGGGATAAGGTAGCGCATTTCGAAAAGCTCCAGCGAGCCAATGGCAAGTTTGATTCCCGTCGCAAGCAACAGGCAGGCGCCTGGATGTGGGACCGCATTGACGCTGGACTAAAGAATGCATTTCGTAGTAACGAAGCGGTTCAATCGCTTCTACCAAGTCTAGTGGCACAAGTTAATCAAGGAACCATGGCGCCTTCAGTAGCAGCAAGACGTCTACTGGAATCCATGGGGCATGAATTTTTCTAAGGAGTCGGTAATGAAGGAAATCATTCAACAACTGGAAGCAAAGCGCGAGCTAGCACGCTTAGGCGGTGGGCAAAAGCGTATTCAGGCTCAGCATGCAAAGGGCAAGTTA
Source organism: Polynucleobacter sp. MG-6-Vaara-E2 (assembly GCF_018687695.1). Taxonomy (NCBI): domain Bacteria; kingdom Pseudomonadati; phylum Pseudomonadota; class Betaproteobacteria; order Burkholderiales; family Burkholderiaceae; genus Polynucleobacter; species Polynucleobacter sp. MG-6-Vaara-E2. The sequence continues at coordinate 992,041 of NZ_CP061303.1, read as the reverse complement.
ACAGCCCGTGAGCGTATTGAGCTCTTGCTTGATGCTGGCACATTCGAAGAGTGGGATATGTTCGTTGAGCATCGTTGCTATGACTTTGGCATGAGTGATCAAACTGTGCCAGGCGATGGTGTGGTTACCGGTTACGGAATGATTAATGGTCGTTTGGTATTTGTGTTCTCACAGGACTTTACCGTTCTTGGTGGCTCATTATCCGAAGCTCATGCTGAAAAGATTTGCAAGATCATGGATCAAGCGCTGAAAGTGGGTGCTCCAGTCATTGGATTAAATGACTCAGGCGGTGCTCGTATTCAGGAAGGTGTCGCTTCCTTGGGTGGTTATGCCGAGATCTTCCAGCGCAATGTGACAGCCTCTGGTGTGATTCCACAGATTTCCTTAATCCTGGGGCCATCGGCTGGCGGCGCGGTGTATTCACCTGCGTTGACTGACTTCATTTTTATGGTGAAAGACAGCTCTTACATGTTTGTTACAGGCCCTGAAGTAGTCAAAACTGTGACACATGAAGATGTGACTTCTGAAGAGTTAGGTGGTGCCGTAACGCATTCGACAGTGTCAGGAGTTTGCGACTTGGCTTTTGATAATGATGTGGACGCAATCATGATGCTGCGTCGTTTCTTCAACTACTTACCACTCTCTAACCGTGAAAAACCACCGCTTATAAAGGGCGCAAATCGCACTGAAGAGCCAGATTTCTCCTTAGATACTTTGGTGCCATCTAATCCAAATCAACCTTACGATATGAAAGAGTTGATTGAGAAGATTGTGGATGATGGTGAGTTCTTTGAGCTGCAACCTGATTATGCCAAAAATATCGTGATTGGTTTTGCTCGCATTGAAGGTCGCTCAATTGGTATTGTTGCCAATCAACCACTAGTGCTAGCTGGTTGCTTAGATATCAAGGCTTCGATCAAAGCAGCGCGTTTTGTCCGCTTCTGTGATGCTTTTAATATTCCCGTGGTGACCTTAGTTGACGTACCAGGCTTTATGCCGGGAACTGCTCAAGAGTATGGCGGCATTATTAAACATGGCGCTAAGTTGCTCTATGCCTATGCCGATTGCACCGTACCAAAAGTTACCTTGATTACTCGTAAGGCCTATGGTGGTGCTTATGATGTGATGGCTTCAAAGCATTTGCGTGGCGATGTGAACTTTGCTTGGCCTTCAGCTGAGATTGCTGTCATGGGCCCTAAAGGCGCTGTAGAAATTATCTTCCGAGAAGAGAAGTCTGATCCACAGAAGATTGCAGCTCGTGAAGCGGAATACAAGGCGAAATTTGCAAATCCATTCGTGGCTGGACGTCGTGGCTATATTGATGACGTCATCCTGCCTCATGAGACTCGCAAACGTATTGCTCGTTCACTAGCCATGCTCAAAGATAAAGAGTTGAAGAATCCTGCGCGTAAACACGGCAACATTCCTCTGTAAAGGCGCCCAAACAATGACTACGAAAATGTTTAAGAAAATTTTGATTGCTAACCGCGGCGAGATTGCTTGCCGGGTCATGAAAACTGCCCAGAAGATGGGCATTAAGACTGTTGCCGTCTATTCTGAGGCGGATAAAGAGGCGCGTCACGTTCAAATGGCCGACGAAGCGATTTATATTGGACCTGCACCTTCACGTGAATCCTATCTCGTGATGGATCGCATCATTCAGGCATGTAAAGATACTGGGGCTGAAGCAGTTCACCCAGGCTATGGATTTTTATCCGAGAACGAGCAATTTGCTAAACGTTGCGAAGAAGAGGGTATTGTCTTTATTGGGCCTAAGCATCAATCCATTGCAGCAATGGGAGACAAGATCGCCTCTAAAAAGCTTGCTCTAGAAGCTAAGGTCAACACCATCCCAGGGCATAACGAAGCGATTGATACCAATGAAGAGGCGGTGAAGATTGCACAAGGCATTGGTTATCCAGTCATGATTAAGGCATCAGCGGGTGGCGGTGGTAAAGGCTTGCGGGTTGCCTTCAATGACAAAGAGGCTGCTGAAGGTTTTGCAGCTTGTAAGACCGAAGCAATGAATAGCTTTGGCGATGATCGCATCTTTATTGAGAAGTTCGTGGAAGGTCCTCGTCATATTGAGATTCAGGTCTTGGGCGATTCACATGGCAACGTGGTGTATTTGAATGAGCGTGATTGCTCCATTCAACGTCGTCACCAAAAAGTGATCGAAGAGGCGCCATCTCCATTTATTGATCCCGCAACCCGTAAAGCAATGGGCGAACAAGCGGTTGCCCTCGCTAAAGCGGTGAACTATCAATCAGCTGGTACGGTCGAATTTGTGGTTGGTAAGGATAAGTCTTTCTACTTCCTAGAAATGAACACCCGCCTGCAGGTTGAGCATCCAGTAACCGAGAGCATTACCGGCCTAGATTTGGTTGAGCAGATGATTCGCGTTGCAGCCGGAGAGAAACTAGCATTCAAACAGGAGGATGTGAAGCTTGATGGTTGGTCAATGGAGTGCCGCATCAATGCCGATGATCCATTCCGCAACTTCTTGCCATCTACTGGTCGTCTAGTGAAGTATCGTCCACCAGAGTCAGTTAATGGGGTGCGTGTCGATACTGGTGTTTATGAGGGCGGTGAGATTCCGATGTATTACGACTCCATGATTGCGAAATTAATCGTCCACGGTAAAGATCGTACAGAGGCAATTGAGAAAATGCGCTCGGCATTAAATGACTTTGTGATTCGCGGTATTCATTCGAATATCCCATTCCAAGCTGCTTTATTGCAACATCCTCGTTTTGTAAACGGCGATTTCACCACTGGCTTTATTGCAGAGGAGTACCCAGAAGGCTTCAAGAAAGATTCTGTGCAACCTGCAGATCCGAAGCGCCTTGCTGCCTTAGCGGCATTCATGCGTTATCGCTATCTTGAGCACATCAAGATGATTGACGGTCAATTGGCTGGTCATGAGATGGTGATAGCCAAGAAATTTGTTGTAGTGACCGGCAAAAAGACGGGCTCGATGAATGATCCATATGAAGAGCCGGTACGCATTGAACTAAAAGACGGCATTTACTCTGTTTATATTGATGATGCTGATGGCGTCAGTCGTTATGACATTGAGAGCAATTGGCGTCCAGGACAGCTTGCTTTGCATGCAACCATTAATCGCACCAGCAAGGTAACAACCCAAGTAGAGCGTAAAGGCGTTCGTTACTATCTGGTACTCGATGGCGCGCATTATGAATGTATGGTGCTCAGCCCCCTCGGAGCAGAGTTGCAACGTCGTATGCCTGTGAAGTTGCCGCCAGATACATCGAAGTTAGTCATGTCTCCAATGCCAGGCTTATTAACCAAGATCGCAGTCAAGGTTGGTGAAGCGGTTACTGCCGGTCAAAAGCTTGCCTCTATAGAAGCAATGAAAATGGAAAATACCATTTCGGCAGCTCAAGATGGCGTAGTTTCTGAGATCTGCGCTATAGAGGGTGACAGCTTGGCGGTTGATCAACTCATCATTCGTTTTGAATAAGCAGGATGATTATGACAGCTAAGCCATTCAAAATTTTAGGTATTCAGCAAATTGCAATTGGTGGTGAGAATAAGGATCGCCTCAAGAAACTCTGGGTCGATATGCTCGGCTTTGAATACAAGAGCACTTTTGTCTCAGAGCGTGAAAACGTTGATGAGGATATTTGTGCGATAGGCACAGGGGTAAATGAGGTTGAAGTTGATCTTATGCAACCCTTGGATATTAATAAAAAGCCTGCGGTTCACCAAACACCGCTCAACCATATTGGTTTATGGGTGGATGATCTGCCTAAGGCCGTGGAGTGGCTATCAGCCAATGGCCTGCGCTTTGCTCCGGGCGGTATTCGTAAGGGTGCGGGCGGACACGATATCACTTTTGTTCACCCTAAGGGTAATGATGACTTTCCCATCAGTGGTGAAGGTGTCCTGATTGAGTTGGTACAAGCGCCACCGGAAGTAATTGCAGGATTGCGTTCATAATTTGGGTTTCTAGCCAAATAAACAAGCGAGTCTGAATTGACGCGAATATTGGCCATCGATACCTCGTCAGCGTGGTGTTCGGTGGCTTTGTCTTTAGGTGATAAAGCGCCTGAACTCCGACACGAATTAGTGTCGGCTGGCGCTAGCCAACTTTTACTTCCATGGATCGAGGATTTACTCAGAGCATCAAACCAAGCGCTCTCTACGCTTGATGCCATTGCAGTTGGTATTGGTCCCGGTGCATTTACGGGGGTGAGATTAGGGGTTGCAGTAGTTCAGGGTCTTGCAATCGCTGCAAATGTATCGGTTGTGCCAGTTGCTAGTTTGGATGCCATTGCTGCTCAAGTAATTACAACGAAACAATTTACCAAGATCAAGCCAGTCTATTTTGTTGTTGCTATTGATGCTCGTATAGATGAAATTTACTGGGCAAAGTATGAGACCGAAAATTCAGCAGGATTGTCCAAGCGATTGGGGGATATTCATCTAACTAAGCCAGAAGAGATTCAATTGGATGGCGTTGGCTATATCGCAGGTAGCGCCGTTAAAGCTTATGGCGATAGGCTGTTTATGAATCATTCATTACCCCTTGATTGCCTCGATCCAGATGTCAGTATTAGTGCATTAGGTATTTTGGATTGCGCTAAAGAGATGATGACCTTAGGTCGGCAAATTTCGGTTACTGATTTGGAGCCGCTTTATGTTCGCAATAAGGTTGCTTTAACAACTGATGAGCGAGAAATTGCTTTTAAAAAGGTTCAGCAGTAATGGCTGTAAAGCAAAATGGAGCTGAGCTGTCCTTTATGCCGATGCATGTGGCCGACCTAGATGAGGTGCTTGCTATTGAAGCTGTATCGCACATTCATCCGTGGACCAGGGGCAATTTCTCAGATTCATTGGCAGCCGGTCATTGGGCTTACTGTATTCGACCGCAAACTGATCAAAACAATACACAGACTGGAACCTTTTTAGACCCATCTGTTCTTTGGGCTTACTGCATCTTATTTCCTGCGGTAGATGAGCTACATCTGCTTAACATTACGGTTTCACCAAAGCTGCGCAAGTTAGGAATAGGATCTCGCATGATGGCGGCCATTGAGGGTGTAGCAGCCCAACAAAACATGCCCCGCATCATTTTGGAGGTTAGACCAACTAACGAATCAGCCTTAGCGCTCTACCAAAAACTGGGTTACGAGCAAATTGGTGTCCGTAAAAACTATTATCCTGCCAATCCAGGGTCGGGTGATCGGGAAGATGCGCTTGTGATGGCTAAATCGATTAAGCTAGAGGCATGAGCAATACGCATTCAAGCTTCTTAAAAGAGATGGGGATTACCGAGTGGGTCGCCCGTGACGGGACTGCTCCTGAGGCAGTCTCTAGCAATCCTGTAGCAACGGAAGAGGCTGCTGTAGGTCACACTCCAAATGCTCCAAGAGCCCATTGGTGGTTCTTTGGAGCTCAACCTCTAGGTGATGCTCAATTATTGTTTCAGAATCTGATTCGAGTTCTGGGATTGGCGAGTAATGAGTGGTCATGGAAAAACCCCGGTGACAACCTTTCTAAAATTCAGTTACCTGAAAATGGCATGCCGGTAGTTGCATTCGCTTTTGGTGGACCAACTGCACAAAAGATTACTGGTGAGCGTGATCCATTGCCGCAATTGCGTGAGACCATCCTGGCATTAAATACTGGAAACGACGATGAGATACCAGTAGTTGCTAGTTTTGATCTTGCTCAGCTCGCAACGAAGTCCAAAGAGAAGGCCATGCTCTGGCAAGATCTGTTGCTGGCTAAATCCGTACTTCAAAACATTTAGTAATCAGCGAAGTCTTAGTGCTTATGTTCGCCGATGAGATGCATCGAGTCATACTCTGCTTGGTTGCGAACATGACGCTGAATCACCATCCACATGATTAGGCTCACTACCAAGCCAAAGCCAATAATCACATATTGAACTGGTAGATCGAGCCAGATCAGTAATGAGTAGATTGCTAACATTGCTAAAACAGAAATATTTTCATTAAAGTTTTGCACTGCAATTGAATGGCCAGCAGACATCAATACGTGACCACGATGCTGTAAAAGTGCATTCATCGGCACTACAAAATATCCTGCTAACCAGCCTACCAAAATGAGCAAAGAATATGCTGGCAAAAGATTTAAGTTCACTTGTAATTTGCCAATACTAAATAGAGTCGCAGCAGGGAGCATGTCAGAGTTATAAATCGCCATCACGCAGACAACGAGTCCCATAGCAATGCCATAAGGCAGGACGTTAAGTGAATTACGTAAGGGGACGCGCCATGCAGCCCATACAGCACCGCCAGCCACACCTACAGCAGAGATTGCTTGCAAGATTGCGCCTTGAGAGAGTGTCATGTGCAGAGCGACTTGTGCCCATTTAATTACAATAAACTGCAAGGTTGCACCAGCACCCCAAAATAAGGTAGTTACCGCTAAGGAGATTTGTCCGAGGCGATCATCCCAAAGAGTCTTAAAGCAAATCGCGAAATCCTTAATGAGTGCTACTGGATTGGTTTTTTGAGAAACATAGCGAGCGCCAGTATCGGGGATCTTGAGGTTTATGAGGGCGGCGATGACATAAATCATCATGATGATCAGGATGGCAGACTCGGCTGGAGTATCGATACCGGTATCCATGCTTGGGATATCTAAGGCCAAGAGGCTTTGAGAAACAGTGCTGCTGATCAGTACACCACCCATTACCGTTCCCAAAATAATGGAGCCAACAGTAAGACCTTCAATCCAGCCATTGGCTGCGACTAATTTTTCAGGTGGGAGCAATTCAGTGAGGATTCCGTATTTCGCTGGTGAATATGCAGCAGCTCCAAGACCAACGATTGCGTAAGAGAGTAATGGGTGTCCACCAAAGAGCATCGCCACGCAGCCAACAAACTTAATAGTGTTTGTAATGAACATGACGTTACCCTTGGGGCGGGAGTCTGCAAAAGCCCCTACGAATGCTGCAAGCAGCACGTAGGACAATACAAAGAATAATTTGAGTAAAGGGGTCATCCAGGCCGGAGCGCTAAGCTGGGCCAATAGGGCAATTGCTGCAATTAGCAGGGCGTTATCAGCAAGCGACGAAAAAAATTGCGCCGCCATAATGATGTAAAAACTACGGTTCATTCGTACAATCTAGTCATTAATACAATTAAAACATGAAAGGAGGGGTAGAAATGGGTGCTTCGGCTAATAGTTTGATTAATAGACCAATTTTGGCATCTATTCATACACAGGCCTTTCAGCATAACTTAAACCGGGTTCGAGGGCTTGCCCCGGAGTCCAAAATTTGGGCTGTCATCAAGGCTCGGGCATATGGCCACTGTTTTGATGCCGCCCTCAAGGGTTTGGCATCTACCGATGGTTTTGCGCTACTAGATATCCAAGATGCTGCCTGGCTCAGAGAGCATGGCTGGGAAGGTCGCATTTTGCTCCTGGAGGGCTTATTTCATGAAAATGAATTGGATCTGGCTCAGGAATTGCATTGTGATTTAGTGGTCCATTCTGAAGCCCAGATCGAATGGCTAGAGCGCTACGCGGATAAAGTCCACAAGCCAACTAGTGTCTTTCTGAAAATGAATACCGGCATGAATCGCTTAGGTCTGAAACCGGCTGCATACAGAACCGCTTTTCATCGATTGCATGCTGCAGGATATCGCATGCATCATATGACCCACTTTGCCAATGCCGATCAGGTGAGCCAGCAGCCTACTGTTGGTAGTCAACAAGAATTATTTAATCAAACCATTGAGGGCCTAGAAGGCCCAACTTCCTTGGCAAACTCTGCAGCAATTTTATGGCATCGTAACGCATTAGGTGACTGGGTTCGCCCAGGCATCATGCTCTATGGGGCGTCACCGACAGGTTTGCATGCCGATATTGAAGACGCTCATCTTAAAGCGGTAATGCAATTGCACAGTGAAATCATTGGTATTCAAGAATTGCAAGCGGGTGAACGCATTGGTTATGGTGGTCGTTATGTTGCATTAGAGCCAATGAGAGTGGGTGTTGTTGCTTGTGGCTATGCTGATGGATATCCGCGACATGCTAAGGATGGCACACCAGTTTGGATTCATGATGGCAAGTCTGGCGGTGTGATCTGTCCTATCGTTGGCCGTGTTTCGATGGATATGCTCACTGTGGATTTGCGTAATGCCCCACGTGCAAAGATTGGAAGTGTTGTTCAGCTTTGGGGTGATCAAGTGCCTGTGGATCAAGTTGCGCATATGAGCGATACCATTGGATACGAATTACTCTGCGCTGTAGCCCCTAGAGTGCCCGTCAAAATCATTTGAGCGTTCAAAATAAAAATTCTCTTTTACAGAGGATTTTTCATATCTGCTCATGTGACGCAAATCAAAAAATTACTTATTCCAGATCTGCCACCACTTACGTTCTTTTTGCACGCGTTGGCCAGTTTCCATCATCTGACTATCCGGGAAGTTCAGTTTAAATACGCGAGCTGTATCGTTGCTGAGCTGTGTCATACCCAGTTTTTCATAAGACTTTGTCAATATATAGAGCGCTTCTTCAACCGCAGGAGCACGATCGTAATCACGAATCACGAGCTGTGCACGGTTTGCAGAGGCAAGATAGGCGCCGCGCTGGTAATAGAAGCGCGCCACGATGACATCAGCCTCAGCGAGAGAATTGACGATATAGCGCATCCGATCCAATGAGTCTGGTGCGTACTTGCTATCAGGAAAACGTTCAACCACAGTCTTGAAAGATTCAAATGCTTCTTTGGCTGCTTTAGGGTCGCGCTCACTTAAGTCTTGACCGGTAAATTTACCCAACCAGCCAAGATCATCATTAAATGTAATCAGGCCTTTCAAGTAGTACGCATAATCAAGCGTTGGGCTACCTTGATGCAATTTAATGAAACGATCGATCGCTACCAGGGCTTGAGTTTGTTCTTGTGCTTTCCAATAGCAATATGCAGCATTAATTTGCGCTTGCTGTGAATAAGGTCCAAAAGGAAAGCGGGCCTCTAGCTTGTCAAAGTACTTGCCGCACTTTGCAAAGTCACCATCGTTTAATTTATCGGTTGCTTCAGAGTAAAGCTTGGATTCAGACCAAATATCGGTATCGTCTTTTTGACCATCGCTACCGGCACATGCACTTAATAAAATTGAAGAGCATATGGCTAAAAAGAGGATGCCAAATAAACCTATGCCATTACGGGTAGGAAATTTTTGAGGGGCTAATGACCCAGCAAGCCTTAAACTGGCGTCTGATATTACGTCGGACATAACTGAAAGGCTCTTTAAGCGTGGCATTGCCGCAAACTCCTGATTCGAATCCCATTGATTATATCGATGAAGAGGATTTCATCTCCCTGGAAATCCCCATGGAGATGGCTGGCGAGCGTCTAGACAAGGTGCTAGCAGGCTCTTTGCCGGATTATTCTCGAAATCGCCTCAAAACATGGGTGGAAGCCGGGGCGGTGATGGTTGATGGCAAAGTGACTAAAGCTCGTTATTTGCTTAGAGGTGGAGAGAGTATTAAGGTGTTTCCACAGGAGATGCCCGAGCAGTTTGCCTTTAGCCCAGAAGACATTCCCTTGGATGTGGTCTACGAAGATGATGCAATGATTGTGATCAATAAGCCTGCCGGTTTAGTAGTTCACCCAGCCGCAGGAAATTGGTCAGGCACTTTATTAAATGGCCTCTTATTTAGATATCCAGAACTTAAATCCTTGCCCCGCGCAGGAATTGTTCATCGCCTAGATAAAGATACTTCTGGTTTGATGGTCGTTGCCAGAACCGCGCAAGCACAAACCTCACTAGTCAGACAGCTTCAGGACAGAACAGTGGGGCGGCGGTATTTATCTTGGGTTTGGGGGGAAGCGCCAAGCCAAGGGAAAGTGCTTGCAAGTGTTGGGCGTGATCAACGCGATCGCTTAAAAATGGCTGCAGGCAGTCCGCAAGGTAAGCCTGCCGCAACTTTATTTCGGCGCTTGGCCAGGGGTGCATTTAATGAATCGCCGGTGGCTTTGCTCGAGTGCCGTCTAGAGACGGGGCGCACTCATCAAATTCGAGTACACCTTGAGTCTCTTGGATTTCCTTTGCTTGGTGACCCCGTCTATCGCAAAAAGACTCCTGGAGTCGCCCAGTCACTTCCATTTGAACGACAGGCACTGCATGCCTTTGCCCTAAACCTTCAGCATCCGGTTACTAACGAGCTCAGCAGCTGGTTTCGCTTGCCTCCAGCAGACCTGATGGTTCTGTTAACTCAGGTGGGTATGACTGAAGCCGATTTGCCTCAAGAATCTGTTGTGCTGGCGTCTATTCAGAATGAACGCTCACATGACTAATTTGCAGGCTAGCTTTATTAAGCCGAATTGGAATGCTCCAGCATCCATTCAAACTTTGGTGACTACTAGAGTTGGGGGTATCAGCGGCGCTCCCTATGATTCTCTAAACCTAGGAAATCATGTTGGGGACTTACCTGGGAATGTTTCTAAAAATAGAGAGCTATTAAGAAGCTATCTTCCAGGAGAGCCTCTGTGGTTAACTCAGGTGCATGGGACTAGAGTAAGCACGCCATCTGAACGGTGTAGCGAAGCTGATGCCATTGTGAGCAATATTCCTGGTGAAGTACTTTCCATCATGACGGCTGATTGTTTACCAGTTCTGTTTTCCAATCAGAGCGGAACAGTTATTGGTGCAGCCCATGCTGGCTGGCGGGGTCTATGTGCTGGAGTGCTAGAGAATACGGTCAAAACTATGCGTAGCCTATCGGCAGATGAGGATGACGCAAGTGAAGTAGTGGCCTGGCTAGGCCCTGCAATTGGTCCTTTGGCTTTCGAGGTTGGGCAGGATGTTGTGCAAGCCTTCAATGAATCTGGAATTCCCTACTCGGAAGATGCTTTCACTTCGATTCCGCAAAAGCCAGGAAAGTATTTAGCCAATATCTATTCTTTGGCGCGCAGTAGACTTCAATCTATAGGCGTGCATCAGATTGATGGTGGTGATTTTTGTGCTGTGACACAAGCCAATCAATTTTTTTCCTATCGCCGAGATGGAGTGACTGGAAGGTTTGCTAGCCTGATTTGGATTGATCCATCTCAATAATCGCAATTTTTATCACCCTTTCATCCGAGGGTAATTACTAGCTCAGCTCTACAGCTAGGGTTATTGCGTATAACTCTATATACCTTCTAGATGCAGAATGGTCTCTCTTAAATGAAGAGATAACTATGTTTGCAGGCATGAACACTGGTGCAACGCCTTCTTTGGCTCCGCACCACATGGCACTAATTCCACAAGAGCGCTTAGCTGAAATTCAAAAAGAATATTTCACTGAGTTGGCTCATATTGCGACAAATCCCGAGGCAATTGAAGTCAAAGATCGTCGCTTTTCAGGAAAAGCATGGCACTCCTCTTGGAGCAAGGTTATCGCAGCAACCTATTTGCTCAATTCAAAACACTTATTGTCTCTAGCTCAAGCGGTTGATACGGATGAGAAAACCCGTCAGAAGATTTTATTCACTACAGAGCAAATGATTGATGCCTTGTCCCCATCGAATTTCATTGCCACCAATCCTGAGGTCCTTGAGAACATCATCAGTACACAAGGTCAATCCATTCAAAAAGGGATTGTGAATTTACTGGGTGATATGAAAAAGGGCAAAGTATCCATTACCGATGAGAGTGCATTTGAAGTTGGTAAAAATATTGCCACCACCGAAGGTCATGTGGTGTTTCGTAATGAGCTTTTTGAATTAATTCAGTACACACCGCTGACAGAGACCGTTTTCTCGCGACCTTATTTAATGGTGCCCCCATGCATTAATAAGTATTACATCTTAGATTTACAGCCAGATAACTCCGTAGTGAGACATATGGTGTCTCAAGGGCATACAGTGTTTTTGGTCTCTTGGAAGAACCCAGATGCGTCTATGGCCCAAGTGAGTTGGGAAGATTATGTTGGCAAGGGCGTCATCAAGGCTATTGAAGTGGTTCAAGACATTGGTGCATCTAAGCAAATTAATATATTGGGGTTCTGCGTTGGCGGAACCTTGACGACTTCAGCACTCGCGGTGTTGGCTGCACGTGATCAGCATCCTGCAGCTAGCTTGACCTTGTTTACAACTTTGCTTGATTTTACTAACACTGGCATCTTAGACGTCTTTATTGATGAAGGCATGGTTGAACTTCGAGAGAACACTATCGGCGGCAAGGGTGGTAAATACGGAATGATGTCTGGTCTTGATTTGGGTAATACTTTCTCATTCCTCAGGCCAAATGATTTAGTGTGGAACTATGTTGTTGAGAACTATTTAAAGGGAAATTCCCCACCACCATTTGATCTCTTATATTGGAATGGAGACTCCACGAATCTCCCCGGCAATATGTATTGCTGGTATTTGCGTCACACCTATTTACAGAATGATCTGATAAAGCCCGGCAAAGTCACCATTTGCGGTGAAAAGATTGACCTGGGCAAGATCAAATGCCCTGCATACCTCTATGCATCTCAAGAGGATCATATTGTTCCTTGGCAATCTGCCTACCAATCTACCCACATTCTTAAGGGGAAGAACCGCTTTGTATTGGGCGCCTCTGGACATATTGCAGGAGTGATTAATCCTCCTGCTAAGAACAAACGTTATTACTTTGAGAACAACAAGATTGAGCCCACAGCCGAAGCTTGGTTAGAAGGCGCTAAACAAATACCTGGAAGCTGGTGGCCAAATTACACCGCATGGTTAGAGCAATTCGGAGGGGAACGCAAACCGGCAAGCAAAACATTTGGTAATGCCAAATATAAAAAGTTGGAAGCTGCGCCGGGTATTTACGTAAAAGAAAAAAGCAGCTTAGATCAATTGCAAACGAATAATTAACACAGGTTTTTTACAAGGGGAAAGTGATGTCTCAAAAAGTCGCATATGTAACTGGTGGTATGGGTGGAATCGGTACCGCTATTTGCCAGCGTTTGGCAAAAGATGGTTTTAAGGTGATTGCTGGTTGTGGTCCAAATTCACCGCGTAAGGACCGTTGGCTTGGTGAGCAAAAGGCTCTTGGCTATGATTTCATTGCCTCAGAGGGTAACGTATCTGACTGGGATAGCACTGTTGCGGCATTTGACAAGGTTAAGGCGGAAGTTGGTCGTGTCGACGTATTGGTAAATAACGCAGGCATTACCCGTGATAGCGTATTCCGCAAAATGACTCCAGATGCCTGGAAAGCCGTTATAGATACCAATCTCAATTCACTTTTTAATGTAACTAAGCAAGTGATTGATGGCATGGCTGATAACAATTGGGGTCGCATCATCAATATTTCTTCGGTGAATGGTCAAAAGGGTCAGTTCGGTCAATGTAACTATTCCACTGCTAAAGCGGGTTTGCATGGTTTCACAATGGCTTTAGCGCAGGAAGTGGCGACTAAGGGCGTTACAGTAAACACCGTATCTCCTGGCTATATCGGTACTGATATGGTGAAAGCGATTCGTGAGGACGTGCTCGAGAAGATTGTTTCCGGCATTCCTGTGAAGCGTTTGGGCACTCCGGATGAGATTGCATCCATTTGCTGTTGGATTGCATCGGAAGATGGTGGCTATGCAACTGGTGCCGACTTCTCACTTAATGGCGGTATTCACACTGGCTAATCTAGCCAAAAACGCAGTTTTGTTAGGGCGCAACACAGCTTGTTTACCTTTTGGTCAAACTAGAGATAAACTACACTGATGTTGCGTTGCAGTATTCAGTAAGGAAAAAAATGGCTACCCGTACCAAAAGAGCTGGTGAAGATCGGCTGATTAAGAAGTACCCAAATCGTCGTCTTTATGACACTCAAACCAGCACTTATGTGACTCTGGCAGATATCAAGGGTCTAGTCATGACCAACGAAAGTTTTAAGGTTGTTGATGCTAAGACAGATGAAGACTTAACACGCAACATCCTATTGCAAATTATTCTGGAAGAAGAGGCTGGAGGAGCACCAGTCTTCTCAACCCAAATGCTTTCTCAGATTATTCGTTTCTACGGTAATTCCATGCAAGGTCTGATGGGAAATTATCTCGAGAAGACTATGCAGTCCTTTGTGGACATTCACAATAAGTTGGGTGATCAAACTAAAGGCTTAGGTGCTGGTAGTACGCCTGAAGCTTGGTCGCAAATGTTGAACCTACAGAACCCGCTGATGCAGGGCCTGATGGGCAACTATATGGAACAAAGCAAAGACTTATTTGTGAAAATGCAAGAGCAAATGCAAGGCTCTCACAATATGTTTGGTAGCTTTCCATTTACACCACAGCCTAGCAAAACTGAAAAAGATTAGTTGTGGCTGGAAAAATTGGTTTTGTTTCCTTGGGTTGCCCCAAGGCTTTAGTTGATTCTGAACTCATCCTCACGCAACTGAGTTCGGAAGGTTATGAGACCGCTGATGATTATTCAGGCGCTGATCTCGTTGTCGTAAACACCTGTGGCTTTATCGACTCTGCTGTCGAGGAGAGTCTTTCTGCAATCGGTGAAGCGCTTGCTGAAAACGGCAAAGTGATTGTTACGGGGTGTTTGGGTGCCCGGAAGAATGCCGATGGAAGTGATTTGATTCAGAGCATTCACCCCAAAGTCCTTGCTGTAACTGGCCCGCATGCTACTGATGAGGTGATGCAAGCCATTCACTTGCACCTACCTAAGCCACATGACCCTTTTACTGATTTAGTTCCGCCCGCTGGTGTGAAGCTCACGCCAAAACACTATGCTTATTTGAAAATTTCTGAGGGTTGCAATCACCGCTGTACTTTTTGCATCATCCCCAATTTGCGTGGCGATCTTGTTTCTCGTCCAATTGGCGAAGTCTTGCTTGAGGCGAAACGTCTCTTTGAGTCAGGCGTTAAAGAATTGTTGGTAGTCTCGCAGGACACTAGTGCGTATGGTGTAGATATTCATTATCGCACTGGCTTTTGGGATGGTAAGCCAGTAAAAACCAGAATGTTTGATTTAGTGAACGCGTTAAATCAAATAGCGCGCGAACATCAAGCCTGGGTCAGACTTCACTATGTATACCCATATCCTCATGTGGACGACATCTTGCCGCTGATGGCAGAATTTTCTGAACATGGTTATGGGGTCTTGCCTTATCTTGATATTCCATTGCAGCATGCTCATCCAGATGTGCTCAAGAGAATGAAGCGTCCAGCAAGTGGTGAGAAAAATGTAGAACGCATCTTGACGTGGCGACAAGCATGTCCAGATTTAGTCATTCGGAGCACCTTTATTGCTGGATTCCCTGGTGAGACTGAAGCAGAGTTTGAGTATTTACTGAATTTCTTGGATGAGGCGCAAATTGATCGGGCTGGTTGCTTTGCATATTCACCAGTCGATGGCGCGCTTGCTAACCAGCTTGATAATCCAGTGCCAGACCAGGTTCGTGAAGACCGCAAGGCTAGATTTATGGCTAAAGCAGAAGAAATATCCATCAAACGCCTATCCAAAAAAGTGGGTAAGCGTATTCAGGTCATCATTGACCGCGTGGACGAATCAGGTGGAATTGGTCGAAGTATTGGTGATGCCCCTGAAATTGATGGTCTAGTGCGGGTTTTACCCCCTAGCAAACCCTCCAAACGCTATCGAGCGGGTGAAATCATTCGAGCTACGGTCATTAGCTCCCAAGGGCATGACCTAATAGCCGAAACTTGACGATTGTTATAAAAATACTGCTTGTGTCATTTAGATAGTGCAAATAAGCCTAATTTTTAGGCATAGTAAAGGGGATTGATATGAGTCGTGATGTCGTTGTCTTAAGTGCAGTACGTTCCGCAATTGGCGCCTTTAATGGTTCTTTGAGCAGTTTCGAACCTTCTGAACTTGGCGGAATCGTCATGAAAGAGGCGGTCACTCGCTCCGGTGTTGATCCTGCCCTGATTAATTATGTAACTGTTGGCAACACCATTCCAACAGACAGTCGTTATGCTTATGTTGCACGTGTTGCAGCAATTCAAGCTGGTTTGACAATGGAGTCTGTAGCAATGGCCTTGAACCGCTTATGTAGTTCCGGCCTACAAGCAATCGTGACAACTGCTCAACAAATTATGTTGGGTGATTGTGACTATGGTGTTGGTGGTGGTGTAGAGGTCATGTCTCGCGGCATGTATGGCTCACCAGCAATGCGCAGTGGTGCCCGCATGGGTGATACCAAGATGCTCGACCTCATGGTGGCTGTACTAACGGATCCATTTGGTGTTGGACACATGGGTGTGACTGCAGAGAACCTTGTTGAAAAATGGAAACTGACACGTGAAGAGCAAGATGCTTTAGCGGTTGAGTCTCATCGCCGTGCTGCAAATGCCATCAAGGAAGGCTGCTTCAAGTCACAGATCGTGCCGATCACTATCAAATCTCGCAAAGGTGAAGTTGTATTTGATACTGATGAGCATGTGAAGCCAGATACCACGATGGAAACATTGAGCAAGATGAAGGCTGTATTTAAGAAAGAGGGCGGATCAGTAACCGCTGGCAATGCCTCTGGTATTAATGATGGTGCTGCATTCTTTGTTTTGGCTGATGCTGAAACGGCGAAGAAAGCCGGTCATAAGCCAATTGCTCGTTTAGTTTCTTATGCGGTAGCCGGCGTTCCTAATCACATCATGGGCGAAGGACCTATCCCTGCAACCAAGCTTGCTCTAGAGCGCGCTGGTTTGAAATTGGATCAGATGGATGTAATTGAATCTAACGAAGCCTTTGCAGCACAAGCTTTGGCAGTGACCAAAGGTTTGGGCTTGGATCCTGCTAAAACCAACGTGAACGGTGGTGCAATTGCATTGGGTCATCCAATTGGTTGCTCGGGTGCTGCCATTGCTACTAAAGCAATTCATGAGTTACAACGTGTACAAGGCAAATACGCTTTGGTCACTATGTGTATCGGTGGTGGTCAGGGTATTGCGACCATCTTCGAGCGTATGTAAATACTTTAAGAAATTAGCAGCAAAGCTGCATCTAAGCCGACATGGTCAAAAGCCGCGTCGGCTTTTTCTTTGACTACAGGTTTTGCTTGATAGGCCACGCTAATGCCTGAACCATTCATCATGATTAAGTCGTTAGCGCCATCGCCCATTGTGATGGCGTTTACTTTAGAGCAACCGAGGATGCGACAAGCTTCGTCAAGGTATGCTGCTTTAGCTGCGCCATCCACAATATCTCCAAGAACTTTCCCCGTGAGCTTGCCATCAATGATTTCTAAGGTGTTAGCTTGCGTCTGTTTAAAACCTAAACGCTGACGGAGTTTTTCGGTAAAGAAGGTAAAGCCACCAGAAACAAGCAGGGTGTAGAGACCACGTTCATGGACGCCGGCCAAAAGTTCAAGTGCGCCAGGATTGGGGCGTAAACGTTCACGATAGACTGCCTCTAGAGCATCGGCATGAACACCCTCAAGCAAAGCAACACGTCTACGCAAACTCTCTTTGAAATCTTTAATTTCACCACGCATTGTGGCTTCAGTAATTTCTGCGACAGCGGATTTTTTGCCAGTGAAGTCGGCAATTTCATCAATGCATTCAATATTGATTAAGGTCGAGTCCATGTCCATTGCAAGAATGCGAATATCTTGCGGTACTAGGCCAGCATTCAGAAAACAGAGATCTGTTTTATATTGACTTGCAATCGCTCGCAGAGACTCTCTTTGGCTTACAACAAGATCTTGATTGCATTCCCATCGCTCTGAATGATAAGTGCCATTTGATAGTTGATCGCCAAGACTATGTAGTGCAGCGCCGAACTGTAGGGCGACATCTTTGAGCGCAAAAACAAGCTTTTCCGCAATGGGCTCTCGAGACAGGGCAACTATGGTTTGATACGTTTGCATATATTAATGATAGTAGATTGCTAGCGTAATACTCAGTCGACTTTGGCGCTGCTCAGAACTGCAGATTCATTTAGGCGGCGCAAAACTTGTCTAATGGCATCTAGGCGTTGCTCTAACTTGTCAAACTCCCTGTCTTTCTGAGGCAGAACCTTCAATTTGTCTTGACCGTTTAATTGAATGTGTTTTGAGGATTGAATTAATTGAATGATCTTCAGAGGATCAATCGGTGGGTTCGGAATAAATTGAATCTGGATAGATGCTGGAGTGGCATCAATTTTCTTAATACCAAAACCAACCATTTCTAAACGCAAGCGGTGAGTCTCGTAAAAGGATTTGGCTTGATCCGGTAAGTCACCAAAGCGATCGACCAATTCTTCTCGAAGACCCATGAGTTCAGAAAAATCATTACAACCAGCAAAGCGCTTGTATAAGGATAAGCGCTCATGAACATCAGGACAATAATCTTCGGGTAATAGGGCAGGCACTCCGAGATTTACATCGGTAGTGGCTTGCAAGGGTGAGAGCAGGTCAGGCTCTTTACCGCTACGCAATGATTTCACTGCACGGTTAAGCATTTCGGTATAGAGCTGAAAGCCAATTTCATGAATCTCACCAGATTGTTTATCGCCCAGCACTTCACCAGCTCCACGAATCTCCAAATCATGCATCGCTAGATAGAATCCAGAGCCCAGTTCTTCCATGGCCTGAATAGCATTCAAACGTAATTGTGCTTGTTTGCTCAATGCCTCTGGGTCTGGAACCAGCAAATAGGCATAGGCCTGATGGTGTGAGCGACCAACACGACCACGTAATTGATGTAATTGCGCTAAACCAAATTTATCAGCGCGATGCATGATGATGGTATTTGCGGTCGGTACATCAATACCAGTTTCGATGATGGTTGTGCATAAAAGAATATTTGTGCGCTGGGTTACAAACTCACGCATCACGGATTCGAGTTCACGCTCATGCATTTGACCGTGGGCTACGCTAATGCGAGCTTCAGGAATCAGCTCCTGTAAGGCATGCTTACGATTCTCAATCGTTTCGACTTCATTATGTAAAAAGTAGACCTGTCCACCACGTTTGATTTCACGCAGCACGGCTTCTCGTATGACGCCATCACCTTCACGGCGCACAAAAGTCTTGATAGCCAACCGTTTTTGTGGGGCGGTAGCAATGATGGAGAACTCCCGCAAGCCTTCCATAGCCATACCTAAGGTTCTTGGAATCGGCGTGGCCGTTAGGGTCAAGATATCAACTTCTGCACGTAAAGCTTTCAACGCATCCTTTTGGCGGACTCCAAAGCGATGTTCTTCATCAACAATGACTAAACCTAAATTAGCAAACTGAGTTTCTTTAGAGAGTAATTTATGCGTACCGATGATGATGTCTGCATCTCCTTTGACAATCGCTTCAAGGGCAGCGTTAATTTCTTTGGTCGTTTTAAAACGTGATAACTCCACAATACGCACAGGCCAGTCGGCAAAGCGATCTTTCCAGGTAGCAACATGCTGTTCGGCAAGTAGGGTCGTTGGCGCCAGAATAGCTACTTGCTTTCCGCCCATCACAGCAACAAAGCTGGCACGAAGGGCAACTTCAGTCTTGCCAAACCCTACATCACCACAGACCAACCGGTCCATAGGTGTGCCACTGGTCATATCACCGATGACTGCAGCAATTGCATTGGCCTGATCTGGTGTTTCTTCAAAGCCAAAGCTCTCTGCAAAGGCGGCATAGTCGTGTGCTGAGAATTCAAAGGCATGACCCTTGCGAATCGCTCTCGCAGCATATAGTCCTAATAGCTCTGCAGCAGTATCCCGAATTTGTTGCGCAGCTTTACGCTTCGCTTTATCCCATTGACCTGAGCCAAGCTGATGCAAGGGAGCAGAGTCTGGATCCGATCCTGCGTAACGGGTAACCATTTGCAACTGTTGAACAGGCACATAAAGGGTTGCTTGCCCTGCATATTGCAAATGCAGGAACTCTTCAAAGATGGGTGCTTCCTTGGGCGGCGCTAGATTGAGCAGAACTAGACCTTGATATCGTCCAATACCATGCTCTGCATGCACAACAGGATCGCCAATCTTAAGCTCCGATAAATCCTTAAAGAGCATGTCGGGATCAGCATTTTCTGAACCCTTGCTTTTACGTCGCTGTCTTGCAGTCGAGGTGAATAACTCTGCCTCTGTAAGAACTAGTAAATTTTCAGCCTGCCACAAAAAGCCATTAAATAGGGGGGCAGTAACCAGGCCAAATAGTGAATCGCTTTTCACAAAGTCAGCGATACCCTCAAAGCCTTCAGGCTTGAGTTGATAGAGAGGCTTGCCATCTTGGCCTGCAACAGAATTACTCTCTTCTAGTAGTTGTCGAATGGATTCTTTGCGACCCGCGCTATCACTGCATATTAAAACGCGCAATTTCTCCTGAGAAACGACTGCTCGTAGACGGGAAATCGGATCGGTATCACGACGATGTACAGCTATATCTGGAACTGGCAAAAATTGATTTGCTTCATTAATTGCGTTATCTAACACCAATCTTGCATTTGGTTTTGCAGTAGAAAAGAATTCATCAACATCAAGAAATAGCTCTTTCGGCGGAAGAATAGGTCGATCAAGGTCGTGTTTGAGAAACTCGTAACGAGAAAGCGTGTCTTTCCAAAAACTGCGGATGCTCTCTTCTGTATCGCCAATGCTTACCAACCATACTGGATCACCCGATCTAGGGAAGTAATCAAACAGATTGGATTGCTCTTCAAAGAATAAGGGTAGATAAGACTCAATACCTGCACTAGGAATGCCTAGGTTCGCATCTTTATAGATTGAGCACCGTGTTGGGTCACCTTCAAATACTTCACGCCAACGCCCCCTAAAAGCAGTACGTGCCTCATCATTGAAAGGGAATTCATGACCGGGCAACAGTCGAACCTCTTTAACTGGATACAAGCTGCGTTGAGTATCTGGATCGAAAGAGCGAATTTGTTCAATTTCATCGCCGAATAAATCAAGTCGATAGGGCAAACTCGAGCCCATTGGAAATAAATCAATTAACCCACCACGAATGCTGTATTCGCCCGGGCGCATCACTGCGCTCACCGGATCGTATCCCGCTTGTTGCAGTTGAAGTCTTAATGCCGCTTCATTAAGCTTGTCGCCTTGCCGAAAGAAAAAGGTATGACCGGATAAAAATTGTGGCGGGCCTAAGCGTTGTAATGCAGTAGTCACAGGAACTAAAACAATGTCACAGCTTCCATTCAGCAGCTCATAAAGCGTCGCCAGTCTCTCTGACACTAAATCCTGGTGTGGGGAAAAGTGATCGTAAGGAAGGATTTCCCAGTCTGGTAATAGGCGAACTTTCAGTTGTGGTGCAAATGCTGGAATTTCTTCAACGAGCCTTTGGGCTTCCTGCGCCTGAGCGCAGAAAACGACCATGACCGAGAAATCATTGCGATAACGTAGGGCGGATTGAGCGAGGAGAGCCGCATCAGCTGATCCCACTAGCCCCGAAAAGGTAAAGCGCTGCCCAGCCCGTGGCGCGGGTATGGGGGGTACTAGATTTAATGCATCAGACATCTACGCTCATTATAGAATCAGGCATGGGCTTACCAAACCAATCAAATATGAAGTGCCATGCGCTCTTGCCAACGGCGGGTACTGGCTCTCGTCTTGGCGGGCAGTTACCTAAGCAATTTCAGCAATTAGCTGGAAAGCCCATGTTGGCATACGCCCTTGAAGCTTTTTTGCAGTCCCCTGAGATTGAATCAATCTGGGTTGGTGTCTCCCCAAGTTTTATCGACAATCCCATTCTGAAGAGTCTTGAAAAGGGCGGTAAACCCATTCATTTTTTGCCCACTGGTGGACCAACAAGACAAGAAACGGTCCGCAATACTTTGCGAGCATTATTAGACTCTGGGATTGCAGAGAGTGACTGGATACTAGTTCACGATGCTGCGAGACCAGGTATCACGCCAGCATTAATAGAGAAGTTAATTAAAACTGTTCAGTTATCAATCTCAGGCGGCATATTGGCTGTCCCTTTAGCTGATACATTGAAGCAGGCCGATCTCGATTCTGCAATTGCAGGTAATTTGCCGCATGCTGAGAAAACGATTCCCCGTGAACATCTTTGGCAAGCTCAAACACCGCAGATGTTTGCCTTAAAGAAGTTGCATGATGCCCTTGAAGATGCCATTAGGCTGGAGGCAGATGTGACAGATGAAGCAAGCGCTATAGAGCTAACAGGTGTTAAGCCACTATTAATAGAAGGCGCTACTCGCAATTTCAAAGTGACTCATCCAGCAGACTGGGAATTGATGCAATTGCTCCTGAGTTCAGGAAAGTAACGGTAATATTTTGCAAAGATCTTGATATGACTCAAACCAACTTACACATTCCACAATTTCGAATTGGTCAAGGTTATGACGTTCACGCTCTTGTTGCTGATCGCAAATTAATTCTGGGCGGCGTTCATGTACCTTATGAAAAGGGTTTATTGGGTCACTCTGATGCTGATGCTTTATTGCATGCTTTAACGGATGCTCTACTTGGAGCAGCGGGCTTAAATGATATTGGGCAGTTATTTCCAGATACCGATCCTCAATTCAAAGACATGGATAGCCGTATTCTGCTCAGAGCAGCCCTTCAGAAGGTTCAAGCTGCCGGTTATCACGTTGGCAATGTGGATGCCACCATCATTTGTCAAAAGCCTAAATTGGCTGATTTTTTGCCAGAAATGGTCAAAAACATTGCCGCTGATTTGGCTGTTACTCCAAGTCATGTGAACCTCAAGGCTAAAACCAATGAATCCCTGGGCCATTTGGGTCGGGGTGAGGGCATAGCAGTCCATGCAGTTGCTTTGCTCTACAAGGCCTAAAAAGCCTCTAAAACCCTAAGCATTGTAGAATTATGGTCTTTAGAGTGAAGTCTAAGCTTGGCAGTGTTTGCGGATATTCGCGAGGATGGCGAAATTGGTAGACGCACCAGGTTTAGGTCCTGACGCCAGAAATGGTGTGGGGGTTCGAGTCCCCCTCCTCGCACCACAAGATTGCTACTTGGCTTGGACTTCACATTTCCAGATTTCAATTAAGAGACGAGAATGGCTGTGCAGATAGAAAATTTAGGTTCATTAGACCGCAAAATGACTTTGGAATTCGCTCGTGCCGATTTGGCGAAAGCGCGTGAAGCTCGTTTGGTTAAAGTTGGCAAGACCATGAAAATGGCCGGCTTCCGTCCTGGCAAAGTGCCTAAGAATATTGTCGAAAAGCAGTATGGCATGCAAGTGGATTTCGAACTTCAGTTTGATAAAGCCTCCGAACTCTTTTATGAGCAAAGTCAAAAAGAGGGTGTTAAGTTAGCCGGACAACCTCGTCTTGAACCAAAGAGTGAGCTTGATGCTGACACAATCATATTCGATGCATTTTTTGAAGTGCTCCCTGAAGTCAAGATTGGTGATTTCAGCAAAGCAGAAGTAACGAAGTACACAACCGAAATCGGTGATCCTGAGATTGACCGTGCTCTTGATGTATTACGTAAGCAGCAAGTTCATTATCACCCACGCGGCGAAGCCGGTGCTCATGGTGATGGTGGTGCTAATACAGCTGCTCAAAACGGTGACCAAGTAGTGATCGACTTCGTTGGCAAGATTGATGGCGTTGAATTTACTGGCGGCAAAGCCGAAAACTTTGAATACGTATTAGGCGAGGGTCGTATGCTTCCTGAGTTTGAGGCTGCTACCTTGGGCTTGAAAGCAGGCGAAAGCAAGTCATTCCCACTCAGTTTCCCTGCGGATTACCACGGCAAAGATGTCGCTGGAAAAACTGCTGAATTCACAATTATCGTGAAGTCTGTTAACTGGGCACATTTGCCTGCGGTTGATGATGCATTTGCTCTCTCCTTAGGTGTTGCTGAAGGTGGTGTTGCAAAGATGCGTGAAGAAGTAAAACAAAATTTAGATCGCGAAGTAAAGCGCCGCATCACCTCTTTGTTGAAAAATGAAGTGATGGATAAACTAAATGAATTATGTGAACTTGATGTTCCTAAGTCACTGGTTGCCTCTGAGCAAGAGCGTTTGGTTGAGGGTGCCCGTCAGGACCTTATGCAGCGCGGCATTCCAAATGCAAAGGATGCTCCAATTCCTGCTGAGATTTTTGCTGAGCAGGCGCTAAAGCGTGTACGTCTCGGCTTGATCTTGGGTGACCTAGTTAAGCAAAATAATCTCGCTGCTACAGCCGATCAAATTAAAGCTGAAATCGATGAGCAAGCAGCCACCTATGAAGATCCAAAAGAAGTGGTTCGTTGGTTCTATAGCAACCCAAGTCGCCTCAAAGATATCGAAAACCTAGTCCTAGAAGACAATGTGATCAAGCATTTCACATCATTAGCTAAAGTTAGTGACAAGGCGATTAGTTTCGAAGAGTTAAGCAAGCTAAAATAAATCTAACTATTTAACAACAAAGGTCTCAATATGAATCTGAACCATTTTCAATCTGATGATTTAGAACCTAAAGGATTGGGCTTGGTTCCGATGGTCATTGAGACCTCTGGACGTGGTGAGCGTGCATATGACATTTATTCACGCTTACTGAGAGAGCGCGTAGTTTTCTTGGTTGGCGAAGTAAATGATCAAACAGCAAACTTGGTCATTGCACAGTTATTGTTTCTAGAGAGTGAAAACCCAGACAAAGATATTTCTTTGTATATCAACTCCCCAGGTGGATCTGTATCTGCTGGCTTGGCGATTTATGACACGATGCAATTCATTAAGCCCCACGTCAGTACCTTATGCATGGGTATGGCCGCGAGTATGGGCGCATTCTTGTTGTGTGCCGGTGAAAAGGATAAGCGTTATGCACTACCTAACTCTCGCGTTATGATTCATCAGCCACTAGGCGGTGCTCGTGGTCAGGCTTCTGATATTGAAATTCAAGCCCGTGAGATTCTGTATTTGCGTGAGCGTCTGAATAAAATTTTGGCTGATCGCACAGGTCAGTCGATTGAAACCATTGCAAAAGACACTGATCGCGATAACTTCATGTCAGCAGACCAAGCCAAGGAATATGGCTTGATTGACAAAGTAATCGAAAAGCGTCCTTAAGTACCTAATTATTTTCTTTGAGTAAACACATTGAGCGATACCACTACCAATTCAAGCGATAAAGTTTTGTATTGCTCTTTTTGCGGCAAGAGTCAGCACGAGGTAAAAAAACTGATTGCCGGTCCATCAGTATTTATTTGTGATGAATGTATTGATTTATGTACAGATATTATTCAGGAAGAAATTGCCAAGCTTCCTAAGGAAGAGGACGATGATTCATTACCAACACCTCATCAGATACGCGAGAATCTAGATCAGTATGTCATTGGTCAAGACCATGCTAAGAAAACCTTGGCAGTAGCTGTTTATAACCACTATAAGCGTTTGCAGTACTTGCCTAAGCCTAAAAAAGAGAAGCTAGACAAGGATGGCAAAGCAGTTGAGGCTATAGATAAAAAAGAATCAAAGGCTCCAGCTAAAGCAATCGTTGACGGTGTTGAGTTGGCTAAAAGTA
Source organism: Polynucleobacter sp. MG-6-Vaara-E2 (assembly GCF_018687695.1). Taxonomy (NCBI): domain Bacteria; kingdom Pseudomonadati; phylum Pseudomonadota; class Betaproteobacteria; order Burkholderiales; family Burkholderiaceae; genus Polynucleobacter; species Polynucleobacter sp. MG-6-Vaara-E2. The sequence goes on along the minus strand of NZ_CP061303.1, from coordinate 966,697 downwards.
ATATCTTATTAATTGGTCCAACTGGGTCCGGTAAGACATTGTTAGCCCAAACATTGGCGCGTATGTTGGATGTACCGTTCGTAATGGCTGACGCTACAACATTGACTGAAGCTGGATATGTTGGTGAAGACGTAGAAAACATTATTCAAAAGCTTTTACAGGCTTGTGATTACAACGTAGAAAAAGCACAGCGCGGTATTGTTTACATTGATGAGATAGATAAGATTTCACGTAAGTCTGACAACCCATCGATCACGCGTGACGTATCCGGTGAGGGTGTTCAGCAGGCTTTGCTCAAGTTAGTTGAGGGTACGATGGCCTCTGTACCTCCGCAAGGCGGACGCAAGCATCCTAACCAAGATTTCTTACAAGTGGATACCACCAATATCTTATTTATTTGCGGCGGAGCATTTGATGGACTCGAAAAAGTCATTCAACAACGCACAGCAAAAACAGGTATCGGCTTTAACGCTGCAGTACCGGGTAAGGATGATCGCGGTGTTAGCGATTTGCTCATTGAGGTTGAACCAGAAGATTTGATTAAGTTTGGTTTGATTCCAGAATTGATTGGTCGCTTGCCAGTTGTGGCAACACTAGCCCAGTTGGATGAAGAGGCCTTGATTCAGATTCTGACTGAGCCCAAGAATGCCCTTGTAAAGCAATATCAAGCACTGTTGACTATGGAAGGCTCTGAGCTTGAAGTACGTCGTGAAGCACTTTCAGCTATTGCCAAAAAGGCAATAGCACGCAAAACAGGTGCTCGTGGTCTTCGCTCCATCCTTGAGGGCTCTCTAATGGATGTCATGTATGACCTTCCATCCTTAAAGAATGTGCAGAAGGTTGTGATTGACGAAGCGAGCATTGCAGAGGGTGGGAAACCACTCTTGGTCTATAAGCAAGATTTAGATCAGTCCGATTTAAGCAAAAAAGCCTAAATTCTTAGGCTTTTTGCTATTTTTTGGGTATTTTTGCCCTTTTTTCGCACTTTTTCCCCTTGAATTTCTCAAAGTGCTACCCATATAGGTAGTATGCTACTCAATAATAACGTCTGTATTTAGTGCCTTATAAATTGAAGCTGCTAGATATTGATGCTTGAGGATTGATTACTTTGGAGGAATTGCCCCATGCCTGGCCACTTATTACTACCCTCTGAGCCGATTCAACTACCTTTACTCCCATTGCGGGATGTAGTTGTATTCCCGCATATGGTGATCCCTTTGTTTGTGGGTCGCCCAAAATCCATTAAAGCCTTAGAGGCTGCAATGGAAACCGGTAAAAACGTCCTGCTAGTGGCTCAAAAGACTGCTGCCAAGGATGAGCCTGGTATTGAAGATCTTTATGAGGTTGGTTGTATCGCCAACATCTTACAAATGCTCAAACTTCCTGATGGCACCGTTAAGGTGCTTGTAGAAGGTGTGCAACGTGCTGAAGTCAGTCAGATTGAAGATAGCCTTGGTTATTTCAATTGTGAAGCGACACCTACTGCTTTGAATGCGATTGATGCGCATGAAACGGAAGCATTGCGCCGCGCCATCATGGCGCAATTTGATCAGTACGTAAAACTGAATAAAAAAGTTCCACAAGAAATCCTGTCATCACTTGGCGGTATTGATGATCCAAGTCGTTTGGCCGACACGATCTGTGCTCACTTACCAGTGAAGCTTGAGCAGAAGCAGCGTTTACTGGAGATGACTGATGTCGTGCAGCGACTTGAAAGTCTTTTAGCCGATCTCGAAAGTGAGATTGATATTCTTCAAGTGGAGAAGCGTATCCGTGGTCGTGTAAAGCGCCAAATGGAGAAGAGTCAGCGCGAGTACTACTTGAATGAACAGGTAAAGGCGATTCAAAAAGAATTGGGTGAGGGCGAAGAGGGCGCTGATCTTGAGGAGCTAGAAAAGCGAATAAAGGCAGCACGTATGCCTAAAGAAGCTCTAAAAAAAGCCGAGTCTGAATTAAAGAAACTCAAATTGATGTCGCCGATGTCAGCTGAGGCTACTGTCATCCGTAACTTCATTGATACCTTGGTGAATCTCCCTTGGAAGAAAAAAACCAAAATCAATAATGATCTTTCTAATGCAGAAAAAGTGTTGGATGAAGATCACTATGGGTTAGATAAAGTGAAAGAACGTATTTTGGAGTACCTCGCGGTTCAGCAGCGAGTTGATCGAGTGAAGGCGCCGATTCTTTGCTTGGTTGGACCCCCTGGTGTTGGTAAGACATCTTTAGGTCAATCGATTGCCCGTGCAACGAATAGAAAATTCGTACGAATGGCGCTAGGTGGTGTGCGTGACGAGTCTGAGATTCGTGGCCATCGTCGCACCTATATCGGCTCTATGCCGGGCAAAATTTTGACTAGTCTGACGAAGGTGGGCGTTCGTAATCCCTTATTCCTCTTGGACGAAGTCGACAAGATGGGTATGGACTTTCGCGGAGATCCTGCCAGTGCACTGCTTGAGGTTTTGGATCCAGAGCAGAACCACACTTTCCAAGATCACTATGTCGAGGTGGACTTCGATCTGTCTGATGTGATGTTTGTGGCTACGTCAAATTCATTGAATATTCCAGGCCCATTACTAGATCGTCTAGAGATCATTCGTTTAGCCGGTTATACGGAAGATGAGAAGACCAGTATTGCTGTCAATTACTTGATTCCAAAACAAATCAAAAATAATGGTTTGAAAAAGGACGAACTCAAGATTGAAGAAAGTGCTGTTCGCAACATGATTCGCTACTACACTCGTGAGGCTGGTGTGCGCTCCCTAGAGAGAGAAATTAGCAAGATTTGCCGTAAGGTAGTCAAGCTGTTGCTCTTGAAGAAAGAGGCTGCTCCCGTAGTTGTCAATGCAGACAATTTAGAGAAGTTCTTATCAGTGCGTATGTTTGATTTCGGCTTAGCCGGTAAAGAAAATCAAGTTGGACAGGTAACTGGTTTGGCTTGGACAGAGGTTGGCGGTGATCTTCTCACCATTGAAGCCGCTACTATGCCTGGTAAAGGTGTTATCACACGCACCGGATCTATTGGTGACGTGATGAAGGAATCAGTAGAAGCTGCTCGCACTGTTGTCCGCTCAAGAGCTAAGCGACTTGGTATTTCTGATGAGGCATTTGAGAAGAAAGATATTCATATTCACTTCCCAGATGGTGCTACTCCTAAAGATGGTCCATCAGCCGGTATCGCCATTACAACGGCCCTGGTTTCTGTCTTTACAGGCATTCCAATTCGTTCGGATGTGGCAATGACCGGCGAGATTACCTTGCGTGGTGAAGTACTTCCAATAGGCGGCCTAAAAGAAAAACTACTTGCAGCTCATCGCGGAGGTATCAAACTTGCCTTGATCCCAGAAGAAAACGTGAAAGATCTTATTGAAATTCCTGACAACGTTAAGAATGCAATCGAAATCGTTCCGGTTCGCTGGATTGATAAAGTCCTTGAACTTGCGCTAGAGCGTATGCCAGAGGCTTTACCTGATCCGACCCCTGAGGAGTTAGCAAAGAAGGTATCTGAAGCCAGCAAAGCTAAAGAGAGCGTTTCTTCAGGAGATGTGCTCAAGCATTAAAGCTTTTCATCTGCTAGTGATGCCCACCAAAACCGCGCTTAAGAATGGGCTGGTTTTGGTGGTTTTCGGTCAATAAATCCACGTTTAGGTTACAATCTCTCCTTGTAATATTTTGGGGCGCTTAGCTCAGTTGGTAGAGCGTCTGCCTTACACGCAGAATGTCGGGAGTTCGAGCCTCTCAGCGCCCACCAAATATTCACATGCTTAAGCCTTTTCATGGCTTTCTGCTCAAAACCTTTCCTCCCTAGTAAAATCCTATCATTCCCGTTTATCTAAACGCGATACTACTTATTATTACTAGCGAACTCATACATGTTTGATACCGTCCGTAAGCATCAAAAATTACTGCAGCTTGTGCTGATGTTATTTATTGTTCCGTCATTTGTCATGTTCGGTATTTCTAGCTACTCCGGTTTTATGGATAAGGAAACCGATCTAGTAAAAGTCAACGGTAAACCGATTACTGCACAAGAGGTGGATAACGCAGCGAAACGTCAAGCAGAGCGTGTTGGTGGAAATTTGCAAATTGCGCAGAACTTGCAATTTCGACAGGCTATTTTGGATGATTTGTTACAGCAACGTATTTTGGGTTTTGCTGTTGCAAGCCTTCGTTTGCAAGTCAGCAAGGAAGCCCTGGTTAAAAATTTACAAAGCATCCCGCAAATTCGCGCTCTATACCGTCAAGATGGTAGCTTTGATGATGCTCGCTTTAAGCAATTACTAGTTAGCAATGGTCTTAATGAAGAACAATTCTATGCCAGCCAGGCATTCGATCTCAAGATTGGTCAGCTGGTCAATTCAGTAGCACGTACTGAGATTGGTACTCCGAAATTATCTGATATTGTTTCCACTCTTTATGCGAGAGAGCGCCAAATCCAAGCTTTGAACTTTAATGCAAAGGATTATTTGACGAAGGTGAACCCAAGTTCAGAGGAACTTCAGACTTTTTATAACGCAAACTCTAAGTTGTTTGAAAGTCCTGAGTATGTGGATGTTGAATACATTGTTCTCAAAGCCGATCCCAAAGAAGATGCAAAGATTTTTAGTGAAAAGGCAGATCAATTTGCCAATATGACTTATGACCAATCTGACAGTCTAAAGCCTGCTGCCGATAAACTAAAACTCTCTGTTCAAAGTCAAAAAGGTTTAACTAGGTCAGGACCTTCAGGTGTATCTCGAGACCATCCGTTGGCCAATCCAAAGGTGGTTCAATCCTTATTTAGCGATGAAGCCTTAAAAAACAAACGCAATATTGAGGCTGTGCAAACTGCTCCTGGTGTTTTTGTTTCTGCTCGCGTGCTTACTTTTCACCCGGCCGAAATCATGCCTTTTAAAGATGTTGTAACGGAAGTGAAGCGTCAGGTAAGTCAACGTGCCGCCGAGAAATTGGCGGTAGCGGCTGCCGCAGAGCGTTTTGCTGCTTTAGAAAAAGATCCCAAAAATGCAGCAGGCTTTGACAGCCCAATTTGGGTGTCGCGCAATAAGCCTGCAAACTTGCTTGGTCCTGCAATAGATGATGTGATGTCTATTGATCCAGATAAATTTCCTGTAGTGGTATCTGTAAGGAACCCCGGCGTTGGTACTACACTATATCGCGTTGATCAGGTGCGCCAGCCTACTGATGTTGATGCCAAAGTCCATAAAGCTCAAGCACAACAGATACAAGCTTTAGCAGCTCAATCAGAATTTGCAAGCTTTATGTCTTATTGGCGTGACTCCGCTTCTGTAAAAGTGATCAATCCTTTAAAGCCACCATCAAACAATTCTGGCAGCTAAGCTTACGGGGTTTTTTGGAGTAGCGACTGATATGGGGCCATAGCGTCCCATACATTTTTAAAGAGAATAGGTTGTGCCGTAACATTTGGATGAATGTTGTCACTCTGAAATAAATCTTTATTGCTTACTACCCCAGCCATGAAAAATGGTACAAGAGAAATGCCTTCCTGAATGGCAAGTTTGCTATACAAGTCTTTAAATTGCTTGGTGTACTGTTGCCCATAATTTGGTGGTATTTGTATGCCAAATAGTAGTACCTTGGCACCCGATTGTTTGCTCAGAACAATCATCTTGCGAAGATTGCTTTCGGTCTGCTCTATTGATAAACCACGCAATGCATCATTAGCGCCTAACTCCAAAAGAACGAGGCCAGGTTTCTTGCTATCCAGCAAAGCAGGAAGACGAGTCAGGCCGCCAGAGCTGGTTTCACCACTAATGCTGGCATTAAAAACAGTCCATGGACTAGCTTGTTTTTTTAATTGCGCCTCCAAAAGCTTCACCCAACCAGACCCGCGTGGCAGACCGTATTCTGCTGAAAGACTATCACCCATGACCAGGATGACTGGGTTAGCCCTACTTGCTGTGACAAACGAAATTAACAGGCAAAATAAGCCCATCGTTACTATTTGTTTGCCTCGGCAGTTCCACCAACCTAGATTCATTTATGAGTATTCCAGCAAAAGTATTGAGCGCCAATCACCTTGGTAAACAGGTGATTTCAAGCGATGGTTCATTGACCATTTTGCACGACATTTGCTTTGATATTGTGCAAGGCGAAAGCATCGCTATTACTGGAGCCTCAGGTTCGGGTAAAAGCACATTACTCGGGCTCTTGGCCGGACTTGATCTACCAAGCTCAGGCAATGTCACTTTGATGGGCCAAGATTTAAATATCTTGAATGAAGATGGTAGGGCAAATCTACGGGCAAAACACGTTAGCTTCGTTTTTCAGTCATTTCAGTTGTTATCCCATCTCACTGCCCTGGAGAACGTCCTTTTACCTGCTCAAATGTCTGGCCGTAAGGACGCTAAGAATGAGGCCATTGCTTGGTTGGAAAAAGTTGGCCTTGAAGACCGCCTGAATCATTTTCCAAAGACCTTATCAGGTGGCGAGCAGCAAAGGGTTGCCCTAGCCAGAGCCTTTATTACCAAGCCCGATATTCTTTTTGCAGATGAGCCTACTGGTAGTCTTGATGAGGCTAGCGGAGAGCGAGTTATAAGACTCCTTTTTGAGCTAAATCAGGCCAGCAAATCCACTCTGGTATTGGTGACCCACGATCCAGCCTTGGCTAGTCGGTGCCAGCGCCAATTGCACCTTCAGGGCGGTAGGCTGGCGTAAGCAAAACCTTATAATCTGGAGATGCATTTTTTCCACTTTTTGCCCGGCGCTGATGCGCTTTCCTCATTCCGTCAACAGCGACTTTTAGCCTCGCTAGCGTCACAAGGTGTAGAGCTCGAATCGATCGAGGCGCAGTTTTTACACTTTATTTGGTCAGAGAATCAGCTAAATACTAAAGACCAAGAGGTGCTAGCTAGTTTACTTACCTATGGTCAGCCATTTGCCTCCAAGATTAGCCAGAGCAAATCCTGGTATGCAATCGGTCAGAGTGGTGCTGAAAATATCCAAGGTGCAATTGTCATTCCGCGACTGGGAACAGTTTCACCATGGGCAAGTAAGGCAACAGATATTACCCAGCAATGTGGGTTAAAAGTTTTACGAATTGAGCGCGGTGTTCAATTTTCGTGGAAGAGTAAAAAGTCTTTAACTCCTGAGCAAGAGAAAAAGGTTTTAGCTGCAGTCCATGACCGGATGACCGAAGCTGTCATCAATTCAGTGGAGGACGCTAATGCTCTCTATCAAACTTTAGATGATCGTCCTTTAACGCGCATTGCAGTTCTAACAGAGGGCAGAGCGGCGTTGGACAAAGCGAATCAGGAGCTGGGGCTAGCGCTCTCTGATGATGAGGTTAGCTATTTGACTGAAAACTTTATTCGCCTGAAACGCAATCCAAGTGATGTAGAGCTCATCATGTTTGCGCAGGCCAATAGCGAGCATTGTCGACATAAGATATTTAATTCCAGTTGGACGATCGATGGTGATGATCAAGAGCGCTCACTCTTTGCCATGATTCGCAATACCCATCAATTACAGCCAGAGGGCACCATCGTTGCCTATTCTGATAATTCAGCAGTGATGGTGGGTTGTGAAGCGGAAACCTGGGTTCCTCAAGGCGATGATCATCGCTATGAAAAAGATACGCGGCTTGTTCATACCTTAATGAAGGTGGAAACCCATAACCACCCAACAGCGATTGCTCCTTTTCCAGGAGCCTCAACTGGCGCTGGTGGAGAAATTCGTGATGAGGGTGCTACTGGTATTGGTGGTAAACCTAAAGCGGGTTTAACTGGCTTCTCCGTATCCAATCTCAATATTCCTGGCACGGATCTTCCATGGGAAGGTGAAAAATACGGGAAGCCAGAACGTATTGCCACACCTCTGCAGATCATGATTGATGGCCCACTGGGTGGTGCTGCCTTTAATAATGAATTCGGTCGCCCAATTTTGGGTGGATATTTCCGCGTATTTGAGCAGACACTCAATGGTATCCGCCGTGGTTACCATAAGCCCATCATGATTGCTGGCGGTATCGGCAGCATCGACTCTATTCACACTGAAAAGAAAGCCATTCAGTCCGGACATTTATTGATTCAGCTTGGTGGTCCTGGCATGCGCATTGGTATGGGTGGTGCAACAGGTAGCTCAGTAGCAACAGGCACCAACACGGCAGATCTTGATTTTGACTCGGTGCAACGGGGAAACCCGGAGATGGAGCGTCGCGCTCAAGAAGTCATCAATGCCTGTTGCGCGCTTGGTGAGAATAATCCCATTGTGTCTATTCATGATGTTGGTGCGGGTGGTCTATCGAATGCATTCCCTGAGCTCGCTGATGGCGCAGGCTTAGGAGCAAAATTCAAGTTACGCAGCATTCCTCTCGAGGAAAGTGGTATGAGCCCAGCTGAGATTTGGTGTAACGAATCTCAAGAGCGTTATGTATTAGCGATTGAAGCTAAGGATCTAGATTTATTTAAAGCTTTCTGCGAACGTGAACGTTGTCCTTTTGCAGTTGTCGGTGAGGCCACAGAAGAGCGCCAGTTGCAGTTGGTGGATTCCAAGCAGGCAGAAGGAACTGATGCCTCATTGCCAATTGATATGCCAATGGAGGTGTTGTTAGGTAAGCCACCTCGTATGCATCGCGATGTCAAGTGCTTATCTCAAGAGTTCATAGAGTTAGATGTCACTGATGCTGATTTGGCACAATCGATCGCTTGGGTTCTGCAACAACCAACTGTTGCAAGTAAATCATTCTTAATCACCATTGGTGATAGAACTGTTGGCGGCTTAAATGCTCGTGACCAATTCGTTGGCCCATGGCAAGTCCCTGTGGCTGACTGCGCAGTCACCTTGATGGATTACAAAGGTTACCGCGGCGAAGTAATGACTATGGGTGAGAGAACTCCATTGGCGGTGATTGATGCTCCTGCTGCAGCGCGTATGGCTGTAGGTGAGGCGCTTACCAATTTGTTAGCAGCAGACATTCGCCGTCTAGAGGACGTCAAGCTTTCTGCAAACTGGATGGCAGCTTGTGGTGCTCCGGGAGAAGATGCCAAGCTCTATGACTCTGTAAAAGCGGTTGGCATGGAATTATGCCCAGCCCTTGGGATCTCTATTCCTGTTGGTAAAGATTCTTTATCCATGGCTACAGAATGGCGTGATGGAAGCGATGCGAAAAAAGTAGTCGCACCCGTTTCATTAATTATCTCTGCCTTTGCTTCAGTGCAAGATGTTCGGAGGACTGCAACACCATTACTAAAGCTTAAAAATCAGGATGGCTCAGCCTTAGAAACTGAATTAATTCTGATTGATTTGGGTCGCGGCAAGAATCGTATGGCCGGTAGCATCTTGTCTCAAGTTCTGAATCAATCCGGCAAAGTAGCGCCCGATCTTGATCACCCAGATGATCTCAAAGCAATGGCGGCAGCCATTATTGAGCTACGTAAAGAAAATAAATTGTTGGCCTATCACGATCGCTCTGATGGTGGTTTATTGGCCTGCGTTGCTGAGATGGCTTTTGCATCCCATGTCGGTATCTCCATTAATGTCGATATGATTGCTACCGACCCAGGACAAGAGCCAGATTATGGTGATGCCAAGAATTGGGCTCAGCAAGTATCTGGTCGCCGTCATGAGCAGACAATGCGCGCACTATTTAACGAAGAGCTTGGTGCAGTCATCCAGGTGCGCAAAGAAGATCGCGATGCAGTATTTGCTATCTTGCGTAAATTGGGCCTGAGCGCATTTAGTCATGTCATTGGCAAACCGAACACTAATGGTCGAATTGAAATTTGGCGCGATGCCAAGAGTATTTTTGCTGAGCCACGCGAGTTGCTGCAAAAGATGTGGAGCAACACAAGCTATCAAATTGCGCGTTTGCGTGACAACCCCGCTTGTGCTGATTCAGAATTTGCTTTGCTAGATAATTTATCTGACCCAGGAATGTCGCCTAGGTTGACATTCGATGCTGCGGAAGATATTGCTGCACCATATATTGCCAAGGGTGCACTCCCTAAAGTCGCTATTTTGCGTGAGCAGGGTGTGAACTCCCATGTTGAAATGGCTTATGCAGTGAACTTGGTGGGATTTGATAGTTATGACGTGCATATGTCTGACCTATTAAGCGGTAAAGCCAAGTTAGATGATTTCAGGGGCCTGATTGCCTGTGGTGGCTTTAGTTATGGCGATGTTTTAGGTGCAGGTGAGGGCTGGGCGAAAACCATTTTGTTTAATCAGCAACTGCGTGATCAGTTCTCCAGCTTCTTTAATCGTCAAGACAGCTTTGCTTTAGGCGTCTGTAATGGTTGCCAAATGATGAGTAATCTTGCTGGAATCATTCCTGGTGCAGAAGCTTGGCCAAAATTTACTCGCAATCAGTCTGAACAGTACGAAGCGCGTTTGGTAATGGCGGAAGTACTTGCTTCACCATCGATCTTTACGCAAGGAATGGAAGGTAGTCAGCTACCAATCGCCATTGCACATGGTGAAGGCTATGCGAACTTTAGCCAACAAGGCAATTTAGAAAAAATCACCAATCAAGGCTTTGCTACGCTACGTTTTGTAGACCACCAGGGCAATCCTACCGAAATCTATCCAATGAACCCCAACGGATCACCTGGCGGTTTAACTGGAGTAACCACTCCCGACGGACGATTTACGGTCATGATGCCGCACCCAGAGCGTGTGTTCCGTGCTGCGCAAATGAGTTGGTGTCCGCCAGAATGGCTTGAGACCCCAGACGGTGCTAGCCCATGGTTGCGGCTCTTTAGAAACGCACGTCGCTGGGCTAAATAATGTCCTTTGCAATGGAGCCGGTCACCTTTTCGGAAAGCGGAGGTATTCGATATCTCCATTTTGGGAGCGAATTGATTCAAGGGGCAATGCGCATTCGTGACCCTGATGAAATCTACCTCGAATACAACCAACAAATGATGGCTTGGCTTCTATTCTTAGAGACCAAGCCTGGAATGAAGATTGCACAACTCGGTTTAGGTACAGGTGCTCTGACAAAGTTTCAGCATCGCTATTGCCCAGCAGTAAAAACAACTGTGGTTGAGCTTAATCCTGCGGTAATTGTTGCTGCTAGGTCGATGTTCTTTACTCCGGACGATGATCGTAAGCTAGAAACGCTACAGGCTGATGCAAAGGCATTTGTGAAGGCTAATAAAAATAAGACCCAGTTTGATGCAGTACAGGTGGATCTCTATGACGCGATCTGCGATGGACCCGCTGCGAGCTCACTGGAGTTTTATCAGGGCTGCTACAACATCCTCAAAGCCCCCGGTGTTATGACAGTTAATCTTTTTTCTCGACACAAGAGCTATGATGTCAATCTAAAGAATATCTGTGAGGCTTTTGATAATCGCGTTTTATTATTTCCAGAGTCCCATGATTGCAATGTTGTGGCAGTGGCATTTAAAGGCCCAAAACTTGAGGCTGAATGGAGAGACGTTTCAAAGCGTGCAAAGTTGATATTGGAAAAGACCGGGCTTCCAACGAATAAATGGGTATCTGGCATCAGTCGAGAGAACGCAAGACAAGAAAGCAAACTTTCTATTTGAATTTGCTTATGAGGCTAAAGAAAAAGGCGATCATCAGATCGCCTTTTTGCATTCTTATCCCATTGCTGGGATGAGCGGTTTGGGTATTACACAGTTACCGTATCTGCTACATCGCTAAATGATTTGAGCTTATCAAAGCTCATGTATTTATACACATCCGCAGACTTAGCATCGAGCGCTTTAACTTGCTCTAAATACTCAGCAGGCGTAGGCAAGCGACCTAGGAGGGCGGCAACAGAAGCTAACTCAGCAGAAGCTAGGTATACGCGCGTATCGATACCTAAACGGTTAGGGAAGTTGCGAGTTGAGGTAGATACTGCTGTTGAACCCTTGCGAATCTGAGCTTGGTTACCCATACATAATGAACAGCCTGGGCTTTCCATACGCGCACCTGCAGCACCTAACATGCCGTAGTAACCTTCTTCCATCAAGACCATTGCATCCATCTTGGTTGGAGGAGCAACCCATAAGCGAGTTGGCATATCTTTTTTGCCTTGCAATACCTGGCCGGCGGCGCGGAAGTGACCAATATTGGTCATGCATGATCCAATAAAGACTTCATCAATCTTATCGCCAGCAACCTCAGACAATACTTTCACATCATCTGGATCGTTAGGGCATGCCAAGATAGGCTCTTTGATCTCATCGATATTAATCTCGATGATTTCAGCATAGTCAGCATTGGCGTCTGCTTTGAGCAATTGTGGGTTGGCAATCCAAGCTTCCATGGCCTTGATGCGACGACCAAGGGTGCGCTTATCTTCATAACCATTTGCAATCATCCATTTCATCAAAGTGATATTGGATTGCATGTACTCAATGATTGGCTCTTTGTTCAAGTGAACAGTACAACCACCGGCAGAGCGCTCTGCAGATGCATCAGACAATTCAAAGGCTTGTTCAACTTTGAGGTCGGGTAAGCCTTCGATTTCAAGGATGCGGCCAGAGAAAATATTCTTCTTGCCTTGTTTTTCGACAGTGAGCAAACCTTTTTTGATTGCATATAAAGGAATGGCGTTTACCAGATCACGCAAAGTGATACCAGGTTGCATCTTGCCTTTAAAGCGAACCAAAACAGACTCAGGCATATCTAATGGCATAACACCAGTAGCTGCTGCAAATGCAACCAGACCAGAGCCTGCTGGGAAAGAAATACCAATTGGGAAACGGGTGTGACTATCACCACCGGTACCGCAGGTATCTGGAAGAAGCAAGCGATTTAACCAGCTATGGATCACGCCATCACCGGGACGTAATGCAATACCACCTCGATTCGTCATGAATGGTGGCAATTCGTGTTGAGTGCGAATATCAACTGGCTTTGGATAAGCAGAGGTGTGGCAGAAAGATTGCATTACCAAGTCAGATGAGAAGCCCAAGCAAGCTAAGTCTTTTAATTCGTCACGAGTCATTGGGCCAGTGGTGTCTTGTGAGCCAACGGTTGTCATGCGTGGTTCGCAGTAAGTGCCAGGTCGAACACCTTGTCCCTCTGGCAAGCCACAGGCGCGTCCAACAATCTTCTGCGCCAAGCTGAAACCTTTTTTGTTATCAGGTGGGCTGACTGGGAGGCGGAACTCGGTAGAAGCTGGCAATCCAAGAGCAGCACGCGCTTTAGCTGTTAGACCACGACCAATGATTAATGGAATACGGCCGCCTGCACGAACTTCATCCAAAATGACCGGTGACTTCAAGGAGAAGGTGGTGATCTCTTGACCATTCTTGAATACCTTGCCTTCGTATGGGCGCAATTCAATTTCATCACCCATATTCATTTGAGATACATCTAATTCGATTGGTAATGCACCGGAATCTTCCATGGTATTAAAGAAGATCGGAGCAATGTTGCCGCCAAGACAGACGCCGCCAAAACGTTTGTTAGGTACGAACGGAATATCTTGACCTGTCCACCAGAGAACAGAATTGGTAGCTGACTTACGTGATGAGCCAGTACCTACAACGTCACCTACATAAGCAATTTGGTTGCCTTTTTTCTGGAGTGCAGCAATTTGCTTCATTGGGCCACGAACGCCAGACTCATCTGGCTCGATACCAGGACGTGGGTTCTTGAGCATGATGGTTGCGTGCAACGGAATATCTGGACGACTCCATGCATCTGGTGCTGGAGAGAGGTCATCAGTGTTTGTTTCACCAGTGACCTTAAATACGGTCAACTTCATGGACTCTGGAACAGCAGGGCGGCTGGTGAACCATTCGGCATCTGCCCAGCTCTTCATTACAGCCTTAGCATTAGCATTACCCTTTTCAGCAAGTTCTTGAACATCATTGAAGTAATCGAACATCAGGAGCGTTTTCTTGAGCGCCTCTGCCGCGACAGTGCCACATTCAGCATCGGTTAACAACTCAACTAAAGGTTTGATGTTGTAGCCACCAAGCATGGTGCCCAATAATTCAGTTGCTTTGATACGTGAAATCAATGGAGATTTCTCTGTACCTTTTGCAATCGCATCTAAAAACTCAGCCTTAACCTTAGCCGCCTCATCAACACCAGCCGGTACGCGATTAGTAATTAGCTCTACCAATTCCGCTTCTTTACCTGCGGGTGGATTATTTAGTAGCTTTACTAATTCCGCAGTTTGATCTTTAGTCAGGGGGAGGGCTGGAATGCCAAGAGCGGCACGTTCAGCAACTTGGGCGTTATAGGCATCTAACATTGTGTTTCCTAAGAGGTAAAAGTGATCAATAGAAAGGCCAAAAGGGGATTTCACCCGATTTGCTCAATTATAGTTACTAATTTAAGTCTTATATAAGAGTTTAAACCCTAAGCATTTTGAGAGATCTTGAATAAGCTAAAAAATAGGTCAAAAATTGCATTTTTAAGACAAAAACCGGGAATTTGAAACTAAACGACGTTTTCTTCCTTCAATGCCCAAACCAAGGCTACTACCCAACCAATCAAAGACCAGCCTAAAAAGAGGTTAAGGGCAAAAATAGCCCCTGTATTTGCTCGTTTCTTGTGAAATGCGATAGCAAAGGGCAGAAAGTAAAAAAGGGATAGTAGGGTGATAAGAACTGCGAAAAGGAGGCGCATAGGGTTTATTTCTCCCGTATCCAGGTCTGAGTCCGTCCCAGTAAAGGTATGCCAATATAGGCTCTGAGGTCTAGTTTTGAGCCCTGATCCTTTAATTTCATCTCAGCACGATAAATCTCCCCATCATCAGGGTCAAGAATCTGGCCTCCCGAGTAGCTATCACCTGTCTTTTTAAGATTTGAGAGGATTTCCATACCCATCACTGGCTTGCCTTTGCGGGCATCCGTGCATTTATCGCAGATAGTGGGGGCGCTTGGATCAAGTAATTTGGTGATTAGTCCTGAAAAAACACCATTTTTTTCCGAAATTTGGACAATAGCCGCAGGTTGGTTGGTGTCATCATCAAAAGTCTTCCAGCTACCAGCTATGGAATCTAGAGTCTCAGCAGAGATTTGAGTAGCACATAAACACAGCATGCCTGCTGTAATGGTGAAAAGATGCTGTTTTTTCATAGAATTTAACGATATTACCTTTTTTCATTTTTCAAAAATAGCAATTCCTATCGTTATAATTGCTTTTTCCAACAGAGCTTAAGCGATGACCAAATACGTTTTTGTCACTGGTGGCGTGGTTTCTTCTTTAGGGAAAGGAATTGCAGCTGCCTCGCTTGCCGCGATTCTCGAATCCCGCGGCCTGAAAGTCACCCTCCTAAAATTAGACCCCTATATTAACGTTGACCCGGGTACTATGAGCCCGTTACAGCATGGCGAAGTTTTCGTTACTGAGGATGGCGCTGAAACTGACTTAGATTTGGGTCACTATGAGCGCTTCGTATCTGCCAAGATGCGCAAGAGCAATAACTTTACTACCGGCCAAATTTACGAGTCAGTGATCAGTAAAGAGCGTCGTGGTGAATATCTAGGAAAAACAGTTCAAGTTATTCCGCATATTACGAATGAGATTCAGGCTTTTGTAGAACGTGGTGCAAAAGCAAGTCATGACGGAGAGGCCGATATTGCTATTTGCGAAATCGGTGGCACGGTAGGTGATATCGAATCACTTCCATTTTTAGAAGCTGCTCGCCAGATGAGCTTGCGCC
Organism: Polynucleobacter sp. MG-6-Vaara-E2; assembly: GCF_018687695.1. Taxonomy (NCBI): domain Bacteria; kingdom Pseudomonadati; phylum Pseudomonadota; class Betaproteobacteria; order Burkholderiales; family Burkholderiaceae; genus Polynucleobacter; species Polynucleobacter sp. MG-6-Vaara-E2. The sequence goes on along the minus strand of NZ_CP061303.1, from coordinate 951,102 downwards.
TGCCGATGCATAGTTGCGCCTTTGTTCACTTGACCTTAGTACCCTTTATTCGCAGTGCAGGTGAGTTAAAGACAAAGCCTACTCAGCACTCCGTGCAAAAGTTACGCGAGATTGGCATCATGCCAACGGTTTTACTTTGTCGAGCGGATAGACCCATTCCTGATGATGAGCGCGCGAAGATTTCGCTGTTTTCAAACGTACGTGAAGAAGCGGTTATCTCAGTATGGGATGTAGACACCATTTACAAGATTCCAGAAATGCTTCATGCGCAAGGCATGGACGATTTGATCTGCCGTGAATTACAAATTAATGCTAAGCCTGCAGATCTTTCAGTGTGGGCGAAGCTAGTTTATGAGTTAGCCAATCCAAAGCATGAGGTAACCATTGGCATGGTTGGTAAGTATGTTGAGCTAACAGAATCCTATAAGTCATTGATCGAGGCATTGCGTCATGCTGGTATACATACTCATACCAAGGTCAACATCAATTACATCGATTCCGAAGTAATCGAGAAGGATGGTATTGATTGCCTTAAAAAACTTGATGCGATATTGGTGCCAGGCGGCTTTGGTAAGCGCGGTACTGAAGGTAAGATCGCTGCGATTCGCTATGCCCGTGAGAACCAAGTACCTTATTTAGGTATTTGCTTAGGCATGCAATTGGCAGTGATTGAATTTGCACGTCATGTAGCTAATATTGCCAAAGCAAACAGTACCGAATTTGAACCAGAAACCGATAGTCCTGTCGTAGCGCTGATTACCGAGTGGTTGGATCGAGAAGGTCGTGTTGAGAAACGTACTAATGAGTCTGATCTTGGCGGAACTATGCGCCTTGGATCTCAACGTTGTCCGGTGAAAACGAATACCTTGGCGCATCGCATTTACGGCGCCGAAGTAAATGAGCGTCATCGCCATCGCTATGAAGTGAATAATTTTTATGTGCCCAAGTTAGAGCAGTCAGGTTTGATTATTTCTGCAAGAACACCCAATGAGGAGCTTCCAGAAATGATGGAATTACCTGAGTCAATGCACCCTTGGTTCTTCGGCGTACAGTTCCACCCCGAGTTCACATCCACGCCACGTGATGGTCACCCGTTGTTCTCAGCCTTTATCAATGCCGCACTGATTCATCAAGATGCTGCATTAAAGCAGGTCGCCTAAAAGGACGGTATGAGTACATTTAAGCTTTGTGGTTTTAACGTTGGCTTAGATCAGCGCTTCTTCCTGATTGCCGGCCCTTGCGTTATTGAGTCTGAGCAATCTGCAATTGATATTGCGGGGCAACTCAAAGAAATGACTACAACCCTCAAGATTCCATTTATCTATAAATCCTCTTTTGATAAGGCGAACCGTTCATCTGGCACGTCTTTTCGTGGCTTGGGGATTGATAAAGGGCTTGAGATTCTTGCTAAGGTTAAAAAACAAGTTGGTGTTTCTGTTCTGACGGATGTTCATGATATTAGTGAAATTGCTGCTGTAGCCGAGGTCGTAGATGTGTTGCAAACACCCGCCTTTTTATGCAGACAGACTGACTTTATTCGAGCTTGCGCTCAGAGTGGTAAGCCTGTGAATTTTAAAAAAGGCCAGTTTCTTTCCCCTCATGAAATGCTCAACGTAGTTGAGAAAGCGAGGGCAGCTGCTGCAGAGAAAAACCTACCAGACCAATTTATGGTCTGTGAACGCGGTGCTTCATTTGGTTATAACAATTTAGTTTCCGATATGCGCAGCTTAGCTATTCTGCGCGAATCTAAGGCGCCAGTAGTATTTGATGCTACCCACTCTGTCCAGCTTCCAGGCGGCCAAGGAAATTCCAGTGGCGGTCAAAGAGAGTTTGTTCCAGTTCTCGCGCGTGCAGCCGTTGCTGTTGGTATTAGCGGGCTCTTTATGGAGACGCATCCTGATCCTGCTAAGGCTTTATCAGACGGCCCTAACGCAGTGCCCTTAGATCGCATGAAAGAGCTATTAGAGTCTTTGCTTGCAATCGATACGGTTATTAAATCTACAGGTTCTTTTTTAGAGAATAGTTTTAAGTAATTTCATTTTGTTTTGAGGAGAAGGTGCATGAGCGCCATTGTTGACATCATCGGCAGAGAAGTACTAGATTCACGCGGTAACCCAACGGTAGAGTGCGATGTATTGCTTGAGTCCGGTGTGATGGGTCGTGCTGCAGTTCCATCCGGCGCATCTACTGGGTCACGTGAGGCAATTGAATTGCGTGATGGTGATAAGTCACGCTATTTAGGTAAGGGTGTTTTAAAGGCGGTTCAAAACATCAACGTTGAAATTGCAGAAACCATTTTGGGTCTCGATGCTAGCGAGCAAGCTTTCTTAGACAAGACTTTGATTGACTTAGATGGCACCCATAACAAAGCGCGCCTAGGTGCGAACGCTACCTTGGCTGTTTCTATGGCTGTTGCCAGAGCAGCAGCTGAAGAGGCTGGTTTGCCTTTGTATCGCTATTTTGGTGGGTCAGGTGGTATGCAATTGCCGGTACCCATGATGAACATTGTTAACGGTGGAGCCCACGCTAATAACAGCCTTGATATCCAAGAATTCATGGTGATGCCTGTAGGCGCAGAAAATTTCCGTGATGCTTTACGTTGCGGTGCAGAGATTTTTCATGAGCTCAAAAAGATCATTGGCGCACAAGGTATGCCAACTACCGTTGGAGATGAGGGCGGTTTTGCGCCAAATTTCAAGAGCAATCAAGAGTGCTTACAAACCATCATGAAAGCCATCGAGGGCGCAGGCTATCAAGCGGGTGAAGATGTTGTTTTAGCCTTAGATTGTGCAGCTAGTGAGTTCTATAAAGACGGCAAGTACCATCTATCAGGTGAAGGTTTGCAATTAACATCCAGTGAATTTTCCGATTACCTTGGAAATCTAGCCGATCAATTTCCAATCGTTTCGATTGAGGACGGCATGCATGAGAGTGACTGGGATGGTTGGGCTGATATCACTAAGAAGCTTGGCAACAAGATTCAGTTAGTTGGTGACGATCTATTTGTTACCAACACACGCATCCTAAAGGAGGGTATCGAAAAAGGCATTGCCAACTCTATTTTGATCAAGATTAACCAGATCGGTACATTGACTGAAACATTTGCAGCGATCGAGATGGCTAAGCGAGCTAACTACACAGCGGTTATCTCTCATCGCTCTGGCGAGACTGAAGATAGCACTATTGCTGATATCGCTGTTGGCACTAATGCCGGTCAGATTAAGACAGGATCTTTATCTCGCTCTGATCGTATTGCCAAATACAATCAGCTCTTGCGCATTGAAGAAGATTTGGGTGATGTAGCCACATACCCAGGCAAATCTGTTTTCTATAATTTGAAGCGCTAAGTAGCCCAGTCTCAATGCGTTTAGTCATCTACTCCATGCTGGTATTGCTCATTGCAATTCAGTACCCACTCTGGCTGGGTAAGGGTGGATGGCTCAAGGTATATGAAATGGAAAAGCAAGTAGAGCTTCAAGAGGCTAAAAATAGTCTTCTGGCACTACGTAATGCAAAACTGGCCGGCGATGTTAAGGATCTAAAAGATGGCACACGTGCGATTGAAGAGCGGGCTCGTGTTGAGCATGGCCTCATCAAAGAGGGGGAATTCTTTGTGCAAATCCTGCCAGCAGAAAAAACTACCCCAGCTCAAGCGACCAAGCAGTAGCCTTCTTAATGGCCACCAGAGGGTGGTCTTGTTGCATCGCTTAATGAATCTGTTTTGAAAACTTGCAAGCAATCCACTGCATCAAAGCGATAGGGTTTTGAGCAAAAATCACAGATTGTCTCTACGGATCCTTGTTCTGCAAGGATGTTTTTGACCTCTTGCTCACCAAGCATACGCAATACATCGGCTACTTTGGTTCGCGAGCAGCGGCAAGCAAAACGAATTTGACGGGCAGGGAAGCTGCGCACTCCATTTTCAGTAGACTCTTCTAAAAATAGACGTCTCAAAATCGTTGCTGGAGGCAAAGTAAGCAGCTCTTCATTGGTAATCGTCTCACCAAGGGCTTGAATGCGTGACCATCCTTCGGCAGCAACTTGAGGGTCTAAATGTGCATGACCACCAGAATCTGGCAATCGCTGTAACATTAAGCCGCCTACATTGGTGTCATTGGATGTTAACCAAATGCGTGTATCCAACTGTTCAGAATTTTGCATGTAGAGAGCGATGGCTTCAGCCGCACTGGAGACGGGTTTGGACATGTCGCCACGATGATCCTGAAGAGCCACAATTCCTTGATAGGGTGCTTGGCCTGGCTCTCTATTCGAAGGGTCGAGTGTAATAACCAATCTACCGCTATTACTCGCATCTAACAAATCACCCAGCGTTGCGTTATCCGCAACTTGTGATGCATCAACGGAAAGCTTAACGGTTGCCCGCATAGAGAGATCTGACTTACATTCCACTACCAATAGTTGAATAGGTCCCTTGCTTTGGGCTTGAATGATGAGGGTGCCATCCAATTTCAAGCTGGCACTCAAAAGGGTGGCAGCGCCAACAAAATCCCCCAAAATACGGCGTATTGCCGGGGGATCATTACGACGCTCTAAAACAGCCTGCCAAGCGGACCCAATAGAGACAATTTCTCCGCGCACTGGGGCGCCATCACACATAAATACAAGCAATTCATTCATGCCTCAAAGTATCCACTTTTTTTGAATTCCCTGTCCATTTTTGCCGACCTGAGATAATAGAACTTATGCATATTCGTACACGTTTCGCTCCCAGTCCTACAGGCTTTATCCACTTAGGAAACCTCAGAAGCGCCCTATATCCGTGGGCCTTTGCTCGCCACAATAAAGGCGACTTCATATTGCGTATTGAAGACACCGATATAGAGCGCTCCACACAAGAAGCTGTTGACGTCATCATTGAAGGCATGGCTTGGTTAGGTATGGATATTGATGAAGGCCCGATCTATCAAATGCAACGCATTGATCGTTATCGCGAGGTCATCAAGCAGATGTTAGATTCTGGTCTAGCTTATCCATGCTACATGAGCGAGGAAGAGCTTAATCAACTGCGCGACCAACAAATGGCCAATAAAGAAAAGCCACGGTACAACGGTCTTTGGAGGCCTGAGCAAGGTAAGACTCTGCCACCAGTTCCAGAAGGTGTATTACCGGTGATTCGTTTTAAGAATCCCATCGGTGGTTCTGTTATTTGGCAAGATGCAGTGAAGGGTCAAATAGAAATCTCTAACGATGAATTGGATGACTTGGTGATCGCTCGACCCGACGGCACGCCAACCTATAACTTTTGTGTAGTTGTTGATGATCTGGACATGAAGATTACCCATGTTATTCGGGGTGATGACCATGTCAACAATACGCCTCGCCAGATTAATATCATGAAAGCATTAGGCGGAACACCCCCCATTTATGCTCATCTACCAACAGTTCTCAATGACTCTGGTGAAAAGATGAGTAAGCGTAATGGCGCGATGAGTGTGCGCGATTATCAAAAAGCAGGGTATTTGCCTGAGGCAATCTTGAACTACTTGGCGCGTTTGGGGTGGTCCCACGGTGATGCAGAAATATTCACTAAAGAGCAGTTTGTGGGCTGGTTTGATTTAGAGAGTTTGGGTCGTTCGCCAGCGCAACATAACCCAGAAAAACTACTGTGGCTCAATCATCAATACATTCAGAATGCTGATGCAACTCAATTAGCAGAGGCAGCAAAACCATTTGCTCACGCTTTAGGTATTGATACCGATAAAGGTCCCAATTTTGTTCAAGTAGTTGCTTTATTAAAAGACCGTGCAAATACTTTGATTGAGATAGCAGAAGGATCTAAATTATTCTATCTACCAGCACCTCAGTTAAATGCAGAACAAATTGCTGCAAATATTCCTGCAACTGTAATTCCAGCGCTTAAAGATTTAATTGAGGCCATAAAAAATGCTGAGTCTACGAAGGAGGCTTATGGTGCAGCGTTTAAACAAGTTTTGGCTCAGCACCAACTGAAAATGCCAGCCTTAGCAATGCCCGTTCGTTATGCATTATTTGCCACAACTCAGACTCCCGCGATTGATTCTGTCCTAGTGGTGTTGGGTAAAGAGGAGGCTGTAGATAGGCTCTCTAAGGTGGTCCTGTAGTCAATTTGCGCACTTGCACAAAAATAGGCTAAAATCTTGGATTGTTTTGAGTGTCTTGTGGTTTTATTGCGAGATTTCGGGGGTATAGCTCAGCTGGGAGAGCGCTTGCATGGCATGCAAGAGGTCAGCGGTTCGATCCCGCTTATCTCCACCAAGCATTTAAGGCATCAGCAGTTAGTAGTAGTCCAGGTCCCCATCGTCTAGAGGCCTAGGACATCACCCTTTCACGGTGAGTACGGGGGTTCGAATCCCCCTGGGGACGCCAAATCTTTTTGGTAGTAGTAAACGTTTTAACAGTTGTAATTTGGAGCGGTAGTTCAGTTGGTTAGAATATCTGCCTGTCACGCAGAGGGTCGCGGGTTCGAGTCCCGTCCGTTCCGCCAAATTCCAAAATAAAAAGCCTCCAAATTGGAGGCTTTTTATTTAAGCACTACCGCACTATAGAGTTCTAGCTTTCAGAGGTTTTGGAGACATGTCTGAGTAGTAATTCTCTAGTCCAATGTTTCCCCCAGCTGCGCGCGTAAGGAAGCGCAAGACTTCGTTCAAGACGATTTCACGCTCATTATCGATAGTAATAATGTGATAACTATTGCCTAACCATATTGTTCTTCTTAAATCAGATTTCGTATTTGCCAAGATTTTTTCAGCAGACCAAATGGAGCAAGTGTCATCCTCAACCGACTGGATAATCAGCAATCTTGAGGTGATTGAATCTAGATTCTTGGTGACATAGGACATGAGTCCTTTGGCTTCATGTAAATGACGCGCCGTGATCAAGGGTGCGCCAACTTCAGACAATTCATGTGCCTTGAATTTATCTCGAATGCGCCTGCGTAAATCAGGGTTCTTGATGCCAAAAGGCTCCCTCTCGGAATATTCCCAATTACGAATACCAATTTTGTAGGCAATATTAAGCAAAAATCGATACCAGGGCACTGACCAACCGTCATATCGCAGGACTGGAGACAGTAGGGCTATAGAAGAGATATCGATTCTTTGACTGGCAACCGCTAGAGCTAAGGTTGAGCCCATGCTAATACCTACAAGATTAATCGTTTTGAATTCACCTCTGAGTACATCAATAGTATTGTGAACTTGGCTGATCCAACTTTCAAAGGTATCAGCAGGACTACCATAGAGATAGCCTTGAATCTCCGGAATACGAGTTTCATAACCATTAGCATTTAAAAAATTAGGCAATTGCCCAAGTTCTAAACCACCACCGTTCAATCCTGGCAGTAGAATGGTGACGCTCTCTTTTAGATTCTCTATTGCATTTCGGTAAGGCATCTTTTACAGTGTCTCAAATAATGTATTGCTAAAGGATACACTGACTAAGGAATCCATGAAACACAATCTCAACGCTACTAGATGGTGCCCCAATAAGAGTGCTGGCTATCTAAATGCCTGTGTAGGGGTATTTTTTGCATTTTGCGTCAGATTGGGTCTCCAGCCTCATATTGAAGAGGCATTGCCGTTGTTCTTCTTCCAAATTAACACTATTGTGATTGCTTTCTTTTTTGGTGCTGGCCCAGCATTTTTAACCGTTGCTCTTAGCATTCCCTTGATATCCTATTTTTTTATGGCGCCATTTGGAGAATTTACTGTGCTTGATGCTAGAGATATCTCCACTTTATTCGTCTATGGCACCTATACATTGTTAGTTTCTTTCTTGGTGGAGTGGTTGCGCCGTGAGCAGTACAACGCCAAGATGGCAATATTAGTCAGCGAAACTCGATTCAAATTGATGGTTGAGGGTGACGCCAAAATTCGGGAGCTGATTAAGAGTACCCCCCCTCAAATCTAACTAATTAGATTTTTAGGCCTTCTAAATCCTTATTTGGATTTCGCTTTTGGGGCTGATTGATAAAGAGGTTCCACGGCAGGCATCAACTCTGTGAGTTGCTCAATCCGCGTTTCACCGGAAGGGTGGGTCGATAAAAACTCAAGAGTCCCTTTGCCCTGAGTCGCTTTATTCATTTTTTGCCACACACTAATTGCTGCATGAGGATTGTATCCAGCTCTAGCGGCTAACTCTAGACCAATAGCATCAGCTTCACTTTCATTTTGCCGCGAGTTTGGCAGCACTAAGATGTACTGTGATGCTTGGTTGGCGGCGCTTATAGCTGATCCGTAACTACCAGCCGCAGCCATCGCTATGTTGACAACGGCGCTTTGTGCCATAGCCTGAGATAAGCGTTCCCGACCATGCTCACGAAGCGCATGGGCAATCTCATGACCCATAATGGCAGCGATTTCATCATCGTTTAGATTGAGTTGCTCTATCAACCCTGTATAAAAGGTTATCCTTCCACCAGGCGCACAAGTTGCATTTAAAATTGGGGCATTGATTAATACCAATTCCCAATTCCATTGCCTTGTGTCATCACGAAATACTCCGGTTTGCGCAATAAGGCGGTTTGATATGGTCTTCAACCTGTCGTATTCGGGACCAGAGGTCACCAAAACGTTTTTTTCTTTAGCTTTTTGATTTTGTTCGTTATAGCTAATGGCGGATAAACGATCTACTTCGGTGGCAGATACGAGTAAGAACTGGGAGCGATTAATACCAACAGCCCCCGACCGAGTGGTATTAGCACAGGCCGAGAGGAGGGTGATAAGAGTAATACAGACAAATAACTTACAGCAAATTACTTTGAGCAGCATCGAATGAGATTATTTTTTCGGAGAGGTAATTGAAGCTGCCATTGCATCGTAGTAAATCACCTTGACCTGTTCGCCTACATTAACGTCAGCCAATAGCGCAGGATTCTTTACAACCACGGTAGTAACTTTGCCACTTGGCCCTTTAACGGACACTAATTTTTTCTCACGGTTCACTTCAACAATATCCGCAATGATGGTGGTCTTGTTTGCAATGGTCTCTGCTGGCTTTTCATTTGCCTTAGATGTAGTAACGGTATTGGTTTCCACCTTGCTACGTACACCATCGCTTTTGGTTTTAATTAATTCGATTGCTACAGCCAATTGATAGGTTACGCTTAGGCGATCACCTTTCTTTATTTGATCAAAATTTTTGATTTCTGGCCCAGCTACGAACTTAGATTCACCTTCATTATTTTTGAATGTAATAGTTCGCGTCTTTTTATCGGTTTTGATAACGCTGCCCTCATAAAGGAGGTAACTATTATCAACAGCAGCAGCATCGATCACCATGGGCCTATTCTCAGCTGCAACAGATTGTGCAATCGCGGCAAATGAGCAGAGTAGGGCTGCTGCAAATGCCAGGAAGATTTGGGTTAATTTGATATTCATTATTTTCCTTATTTGATAAAAGTTATTTATCTCAATATTAGCCTACTTTCTATAGATTTCTGGCTCAAATTGCCTATTTAGAGACTTATGAAGGAATCTCACATCTTTGTTAACATTCTCTCCTTACCATCCCTCCCTCAGGTTTTCAATGCCAAAATTCGCCGCTAACTTGACCATGCTCTTCAATGAAGTTCCTTTCCTCGATCGATTTGAGTTGGCCGCTAAATCAGGATTTAAGGCTGTGGAATTTTTGTTTCCATATCCATTTCCTGCAGCTGATATCAAACAAAGATCAGATCAACATCAGCTCACCTTGGTATTACATAATTTACCTGCTGGTGATTGGGAAGCTGGAGAGCGCGGCATTGCATGCCATCCCGATCGCAAGGAAGAATTTCGTGCGGGAGTTGCTAAGGCAATTGAGTATGCTAAGGCGCTGGGTGTTCATCAGTTAAATTGTTTGGCTGGTAAGATTCCCACCGGCTCTGATATCACAGTCGTGCATGCAACTTTCGTAGAGAATTTACGCTACGCTACTAGTGAACTCAAAAAAGCCAATTTACGCTTATTGATTGAACCTATTAATACCTTTGATATTCCAGGATTCTTTTTGAATACTACTCAACAGGCAATTGATATTCTGGGTGAAGTGGGTGCAGATAATCTATTTGTTCAGTATGACATTTATCATGCACAAAGAATGGAAGGTGAGATTGCCAACACCATTGAAAAGAATCTTACAAAAATTGCCCATATTCAATTAGCTGATAATCCTGGGCGCAATGAGCCCGGTACTGGTGAAATTAACTATGCTTACTTATTTAAATCCCTAGACCATCTAGGTTATAGCGGTTGGATAGGCTGCGAATACAAACCGAAGACTACTACTGCAGCTGGTCTTGGCTGGATCAAACAACTGAATTCATAAAAAAATATTTTTAATCGGAGACGTTATGAGCAATCAACAAAAGCTGGGATTTATTGGTTTGGGCATTATGGGCGCACCAATGGCCCTGCACCTAGTTAATTCTGGCCATCAGGTATTCATTAATACGCGCAGTAAGGTACAGGACGATTTGGCTAATTCAAAGGCTATTCAATGTAAAACACCTAAGGAGGTTGCTGAGAACGCCGATATTATTTTTACAATGGTTCCCGATACTCCCGATGTTGAAAAGGTATTGTTCGGTGAGAATGGCGTTGCATCTGGTCTTGTCAAGGGCAAAATTGTTGTTGATATGAGCTCAATTTCTCCCATTGCTACAAAAGAATTTGCCAAGAAGATAAATGCTCTCGGTTGTGACTTCCTAGACGCCCCAGTATCAGGAGGTGAAGTAGGGGCTAAAAATGCAACTCTATCGATCATGGTTGGAGGCGATGAGGGTGTATTCAATAGAGTGAAGCCTGTATTTGAGTTAATGGGCAAGAACATAAACTTAGTAGGCGCCAATGGCGATGGACAGACCGCCAAGGTTGCCAATCAGATTATTGTTGCTCTCAATATAGAGGCTGTAGCAGAGGCTCTATTGTTTGCCTCTAAAGCCGGCGCTGACCCTGCTAAAGTTCGCCAAGCACTCATGGGTGGTTTTGCGGGCTCTAAGATTCTCGAAGTTCATGGCGAGCGCATGGTGAAGCGAACCTTTGATCCCGGTTTCCGAATTGAGCTGCATCAGAAGGATTTGAATCTGGCTCTTAATAGTGCGCGTGCATTGGGTGTCTCTCTGCCAAATACTGCAACTGCTCAAGAATTATTTAATTCGTGCTCAGCACACGGCGGCAAATCCTGGGATCACTCAGCGATGGTGCGAGCTCTTGAAAAATTGGCAAACTTTGAAATTGGTCAAAAAGCTTAAGGCCCAATTTATATGTCTTCAACGCTGTTAGTCTATCTTCATGGATTTCGCTCCTCGCCACGTTCTAGTAAAGCAGTGATGACAGGTGAGGCTATTAAAGCTTTATCAAGCGCCGCATATCCCATCGAGTGGTATTGCCCTCAACTGCTTGCTTCGCCAAAAGAAAGCATGGATATGGTGACTGCTCATATTGAGCAATCTAAAGCAGATCGTATAGTGATCATTGGATCATCCTTGGGTGGCTTTTATGCCAACCACTTAGCTGAAAAATATGCTTGTAAAGCAGTGGCACTTAACCCTGCAGTACGAGCAGCGCGTGAGCTTGCTCCTCATGTAGGCATGATGACTGCTTATGACAGCGATGAGCCATTTGATTTTCGCCCTGAATACATTGACGAACTCAAAGCGTTGCAAGTTGAAGCAATTACTAATCCTGGTCGCTATTTCCTGATTGCCGCTAAGGGTGACGAACTTCTAGATTGGCGTGAGATGGTGGATTTTTATTCTGGCGCAAAGCAGTTAGTACTGGAGGGTAGCGATCATGGAATCGCTGACTATGCAGAACACCTCCCAAAAGTCCTAGATTTCATCTCTGGAAAATAGCCCTTTATTGATTGCCTAGCACTTCTTCTGTAAGATGGTCTAAACGACTGCAGCTGTTTTTAGATCAGTCTAGAAAGGAGAGTTTGTGCTAAGCATCTTGAAATTAGACGCAGGTGGAATCCCCCAGGGTTGGGTTAACGCAGAAGAAGCCACCAAACAATACGCTGATAGTAGTGTGTTGTGGACCTTAGGTGATCCAATCATGCGAATGCGAGGCGGTATATCACGGTCAAGCGGCCTTCAGTCAGTTATTGAGCTGCACTCCATTATTGCTGTAAAGGGTACGTCAAAGATCAATCTTTTCGATGTTGTCCCCGTTATCACGAAGCACAAACTGTTTAAACGTGATCGTGGCTTATGCGCCTACTGTGGAGACGCTGTTCATGAAAATCATGCAGAGGCTGAGCACATCATCCCCAATAGTCATGGCGGTAAATACTCCTGGATGAATTTAGTGATCTCCTGCAGGGCTTGCAACCAACGCAAAGGTAATCGCACTCCTGAGCAAGCTGGCATGAGTCTTTTGTATACGCCATACTTGCCCAGCCTCTATGAAGATATGATTTTGAGGGGGCGCAATATTTTGGCAGATCAGATGGATTTTTTGGCCGCCAATCTTCCAAAAAATAGTCGCTTGCTTGAAGGATTTTCCTGAAAAGATCACTCGTGCAGTTGAGTTTTTCACCCATCATCCGCACACACTCGTTGCGAATTATTTTTCTTGCACTTTTAGTTTCGGTGCTTGGGCACTTTTTACTTTTTTTTGGCTTATCTTTTATTTCATTTGGAAGTTCTCCAGAGATAGCCGAAGATCTCATTATTAGGACGGAAATTAAAGCCGAGCCACCTCAAAAAATTCAGATGGCAAGATCACCTAAGAAGAAAGTTTCGGAAGAGAGTGTTTCTAACAGTAGTCTTGATAGCAATACTCTTAGTGGAGAGCAGGGCGGCAATATAGATCAGAAGGGCGTTGCTTTTAAATTACCTCTGCCGGGCATTCTTTACTACGATGCCTATGTTGACGGTCAGAAATATCAAACCGCTGAAATTGATTGGATTACAGAAGGTAATTCCTATCGACTCTATGTCAATATTCCCTATGCATTTGTTGGCCCCTTTGTATTTGAATCTCGGGGTACGGTTGACGGTTACGGTATTGCCCCCATTATTTATTGGTCACAGCGAGGCACTAGAACTCCACGCTACTCAAGATTTGATCGCGATGAAAAAGGAGGAGGGCAGATGTATTTTTCTGAAAAGCCAGAATTTACTCCTGCGATCGTGCCCGGCACTCAAGATCGATTTAGTCTCATGTTCCAGTTAGCATCTCTTTTGAATGGTAATAACAAGATAGATGACTCCGGAAGCATCCGCTCTATACCCGTTGTTGATTACAACACCCTTGAAAATTGGCAATTTAAAAGCTATGGAGAAGCCTTTAATGAGGATATTCCTAGCTTAGGGAAAACCGTAAATCGACACTACGCATTAATGCAAAGAGAAAATGATCCCTATAAGCGCCAAGTCGATATTTGGTTAGCAAAAGACCTGGAATGGTTGCCGGGCAAGATTCGATCCCTGGAATCGAATGGGCGAATTCTGGAGCTGGTGTTTAGGCAAAAGAATCCTATACCAGTGGGTGTAACCCCCTAAAAGCCAGAACCTGATATGGGGTGCTGATTTTGATTATTGTGTCCAAGCAATGCGCCCATCATGGTGTACAAAGCAGCGCCAGACATCGATACAGCAAAAATACCCGAGAAAGAAATAATGATCGGCAAGATACGCCATTGTTCTGCTAGGTTGTAGTTTCCATATCCCACAGTGGTATACATCTCGCCAGCAAAGTAAAAGGTTTGGGGATTCGTTGGAAATACCCTTAGGGCCACGCATATATAGGCCCATACAACGATTTCAGCCAAATGTATTGCAATGACCAACAATATGGCAATGAAATAGGAAAGAAAGCTAGCCCCAAAAATCCGGCGCCTTGTCATCAAATCATCGATGGAATGAAATGCTCCAGCAATACCTAATACTGCAATAGCGTGGATCGCAAGCATCAAGCATGCTGATACAACCATGACCCATATTTGACTGTTTCCCATATCTGTATTGATCTCATTAAAGAGCGTTGCAAAGCTGGGGAGGTCGGTATTGTGAAATAGGCTGAACATGAGATTTGTACCTAGGCTTTCCTACAGAAATATCTTATTTGACATAATAATGATTATACGCAAATAGGGATTAGGACGATTTGTTTGAAGTGTACTTCTGAGGCCCTGGATATGGCTGCTTATATAGCTTTTGCCAACGTGATGACAATGCCTCCGCTATCCAAGGCTTTTGATAAATCTCAGCAATCTCAATTACTGAGAAGCCATGGGAATTGCGCATCCGGATATCAGCACCGTTATCCAATAGGAGCTTAATGAGTTCTTCGTTGCCAGCTTGAGCGGCCATCATTAATGGCGTGGTGCCATTTGGGCTACGGGAATTTACATCTGCGCCACTAGTGACTAAAAACTGGGCAACCTGTAATTGACCTTTGGCGCATGCGTAATGCAAAGGTGTCCAGCCGATGTGATCAATCTTGGCCTTATTTTGCTGAACCAAGGTCTTAACAACAGGCAAATTACCGTCAATAGAAGCCATCATCAACGGCGTTTCTCCATACTTATTTGACAAATCAACATCAATTTTCTGGTCTTTAAGGAGGTATTCCGTCACTTTGGACGATTTGTCCCGTATCGCTATAAGTAGCATAGGGTCGCCTTTGGGATCCACCGTATTTGGATTTACACCTGCAGCCAACAAAGCTTTGACCTCAGATAAATCATCGAACTTTGCAGCCTTTGTGAAATCATTAATTTGGGCTTCTGTTTGGGCAAAAGTGAGTGAAGAAACGCCCAAAAGAGCTACTAAAGCAGATATTTTGAAAATATTATTAAACATTAATTAACTGCTCTATCTATTTGAAAACATTGATAAAAATTACTTGATGTACAGCTTGCCAACTCCTCAATAGATATGCCCTTAAGGTCGGCAATAAATTCACCTACTTTAGATACCCAGGCTGGTTCATTGGTTTTACCGCGGTACGGAATTGGAGCCAAATAAGGTGAATCTGTCTCAATCAGCATGCGATCCAAAGGAATCTGCTTACAGGTCTCCTGAAGGTCTTTGGCACTCTTAAAGGTCACTATGCCAGAGAATGATATGTAAAAGCCTAGGTCCATAGCCTTGCGCGCAACATCAAGGCTTTCGGTAAAGCAATGCATCACACCGCCAATACCCTCTGCACCCTCTTCCCTCAGGATTTTGATTGTGTCCTCAGAGGCGGACCGAGTATGAATAATGAGGGGCTTTCGGGCTGCAAGGGCTGCGCGAATATGAGTTCTAAATCGCTCCCTTTGCCATTCCATGGACTCATAGCTCCGATCCCCCATGCGGTAATAGTCGAGTCCCGTTTCGCCAATCGCAACGATCTTGGGGTGCTTTTTGGCGGTATCAACTAGAAATTCAAGGCTGGGTTCAGGCGTATCTTCATAGTCCGGGTGCACGCCAACTGAAGCGTAAAGATGCGGATGCTCCTGGGCAAGCTTGAGGACATTTGGAAAATCTGGAATATCTACGGATACACAAAGCGCATGGCTGACCTGCGCTGATTTCATATTAGCCAGCACTTCTGGAAGGCGCGCTTGGAATTCTGGGAAATCGAGGTGGCAGTGTGAGTCAATAAACATAACTCTATTTTAGTCTGCCTTATCTAAAGAAACTTGCCGCTATCCCTCAAATACTTGCTGATACTGGGATAGCAAAGCCTCAATCTGGATACGATTAGCTAACGGATGGTTTTCTGAGCGACGGGCTTGCACTAAGGCCTTCCAAAAAGCTAATAGTTTGGTGACCCTGGCAGTTTGGGATAGACCTTGTAGTGTGGGGAGATGTTTTGGGTAATAACGCGGATGTCCACCTTGTGAAACCATTTGAATATCGGAAACCCAGCGCTGCATTGTTGCCAGTAAAAATGAAAACTGGGCTTTATGGATCTTTTCAGCCGTTTCCAACCAAGGAATACGACCGCCCTGCGCCATGGATTGCAACAACACTCGAGAGGAGGCAATGGCAATTGTGAGTTCATCCTTCTCGTCCTTGTTGTGACGTGCAATGATCGATTCAAGAACGGCAAAGGGCGCCCCACCCTGCTCGTCATAAATCGTATCAATATCACCATCACTAATTTTGAGGTAGGGAATAGTTGTTACTTGGGACTTTAGCCAAGCCAATCCTTGGTTCCGATCAGGTCTGGGAGCTGTCAATAGTCGGCAACGTGAGCGGATGGTTGGTAAAACACGATCAACGCGATCGGCCAATAGAATAAAGATCGTATTAGCTGGTGGTTCTTCTAGCGATTTCAGCAAGGTATTAGCAGCATCAGAACGAAGTAGCTCTAAGGGGTAAATCAAGATCACGCGGTGACCACCACGATGCGAGCCAATCGAAAGACTCTCAATTGCGCTTCTCGTTTCCTCGATGGAAATATTCTTCTTCTCTTTTTTCTCGCTTGGTTCACCATCAGAATCATCTTTTGAGGCTTTACCACGTTTGGGCGTATCTTCAGATTCAAAATCTGCTTGTGGCAAAAGTTTACGATGCGTCTCTGGCACCAATGCAATAAAGTCTGGGTGATTGCCAGTATTAAACCAATGGCAAGCTTCGCATTGATTGCAAGGCTTAGGGCTATTACCTGCCTCGCAAAGCAAGGCCTTGGCAAGTTCTACAGCAAATGCGAACTTACCAATACCAGATTGCCCATGTAACAAAATGGCATTGGGTAACTTGCCAAAGTTCAGGCTATCCCATAGAGGTTTGAGCCACGGTGCTACCTGGCTTTCTTGCTCCATAGAAGACATGAGATCAGACATTTATAGATCGATCTTCAGAGATTGCAATTCTTCCCAAATGACTTCTGGGGTTTTAGTCGCATCCACTAGATGAAAACGCTTTGAGTCTTCTTTGGCGCGTCGCAAATATTCTTGACGAACTTTTTCAAAAAAAAGTAAATCCATTTGTTCAAATTTATCTGGAGCGCGAACTTTTGAGCGACGCGCTTCTGCTATGTCGCCGGGTAAATCGAAGAGGATTGTCAAATTGGGCTCCAATAAAGATCCATCGGGACGCCCCTGAACCCATTTCTCCAAATCATTTAATTTCTGGATACTCAGTCCGCGACCGCCACCTTGATAAGCAAAACTTGCATCAGTAAAGCGATCTGAAATCACAATTTTTCCTGCAAGCAATGCAGGTTCAATCACTTGGGCAATATGTTCTCGGCGAGCTGCGAACATGAGCAAAGCTTCTGTTTCCAGATTCATGGGGGCATCGAGTAATAATCGACGCAACTGTTCACCTAATGGTGTTCCACCTGGCTCTCGCGTTAGGATGACTTCACGATCTGGAAAACGTTGTTGCATGAGCTTGCAAAATGACTCGATGTGTGTACTTTTACCTGCACCATCTATGCCTTCAAAGCTGATGAAATATCCCAGAGATGTTGATTTCATATTAATTTTATTTTGGAGCTAATTTTCGCTGATAGAGATCAACGGCGGATTCATGTTCGTTAAGAGTTTCAGAAAAGTGACTGCTACCATCCCCTTTTGCAACAAAGTAAAGGGCCTTGCTTTGAGCAGGATGGACTGTTGCCAAAAGCGATTCTTTGCTGGGCATTGCTATTGGTGTAGGGGGTAAACCTTTGCGCATGTAGGTATTGTAGGGACTATCTTTACGAAGATCTGCCTTGCGTAAATTGCCATCAAACTGAGGCCCTATTCCATAAATGACCGTAGGATCAGTCTGCAACATCATGCCCTTATTCAGGCGATTAATAAAAACTGCTGCAACAAAGCCTCGATCACTGGATTTGCCGGTCTCTTTTTCAATGATGGAAGACAAAATGAGCAACTCATAGGGGGTTTTGAGAGGTGAATTAGCGGGCTTTTGCTCCCAAATTTGAGTAAGCTGCTTTTGCATAGCAAGCGAGGCACGTCGATAGATGCTGACATCAGATTCACCTGGATCAAAGACGTAGGTGTCAGGAAAAAATAGACCTTCATCATTTGGAAAACTCAGATTCAAGCTTTGCAGTAATGCATTTGAACTCAACCCTTTAGTTTGATGTACCAATGCAGGGTGTGAATCTATTAGGGCACGAAGCTGCCGTATGGTCATGCCCGGAATAATCGCAATGCTTTCTCTCACACGATCGCCGCGTGCCATCTGTAGCAATATTTTTCCTAAGCTAGCCCCAATAGGTAATTGATAGGTTCCTGGTTTTAACTTTGAGCCAACAAATAATGCTTTAGCGCTTACTTGAAATGCAAGTGTGTAAACAGATACGCCCTGATCCTGTAATTGTTTTGCAATGCTCGCCAGACTCGATTGCGGCGAAATTTTGACCTTATACGCTGGTATATCTTGAATGTTTGCTTGGCTTGGTACGACTGACCATAGAAATATGCCGCCGTAAACGAATACCAATCCGATGAGTCCAATCATGAGAGTCCTCAGGACAAGACGTTCCGTCTTTTTATTCATAAAAAGGATCTTCCCTGAATTTTTCCGTGCATCAGGCTATGATAAAAGGGAGATGACCAACATTAGCCAAAATACACATAATCAAGGGGAAATCCCCTCCTCTGGCCTATCCCCCCTACCTCAATGGGGGTTGATATTGGTAGAGGGGTCAGATGCCGCAAGCTTTTTACAGAATCAACTCACGAATTCAGTTTTAGGGCTGCGTCGTACCTTTTCGCCTCAAATCGCAGAAAGCTATGCAGCCACCAGACTAGTTGGATATTGCAGTCCTAAAGGGAGATTACTCGCAAGTGCGTGGATCACTTTAGTTCCAGTAAGTGAATCATCAGACGATCGCTTTGCTTTATTTATCTCTAAAGATATTGCGGCGAGTATTGCTAAACGATTAGCGATGTTTGTATTGCGATCTAAAGTCAAGATAACGGATGTATCTAATCAAATGACCATCTCGGGGTATTTTTCTGCAAGCAGTGAGATTGCAGAATTTGAAATAAATGACTCTGCGATTGGGCTGCGTTTACCGGATGTTTTTGTAAACAGTCAATCTTACGGTCGCATCTTGGTTGCTCAAGAGAACGCGGTACCAACTGAAGATCATTCCATGATCAATACATGGAATGATTTGGAAGTTCAAAGCGCCATTCCCCGAATCGTGCTGGCAACGCAAGAACAGTTTGTTCCGCAAATGATTAATTTTGAATCTGTTGCCGGAGTGGATTTCAAAAAAGGATGTTATCCAGGTCAAGAAATTGTCGCTCGCAGCCAATATCGCGGCGTAATTAAAAGACGTCTTTTTTTAGCTCATACCGATAGAGCCGCTGATCTAGGCCTCTTTGGTCCAGGAACAGAGTTATTTCATAGCTTGGACCCGAGTCAACCAGCTGGAATGGTGGTTTTATCGTCCCCAAGCGCACAAGACTTAAATCGGCTGGATTTACAGGTGGAATGCAAGTTGGAAGCGCTAGAAAAGGGTGAAATTCGGTTAGGAAGTGCTCAAGGACCTGTGTTAAAAATAGACGCATTGCCCTACCCTTTAATCGAAATCTAAATCCAGAATAACTACCCTCCTTTATGTGCCTCATTCTCTTCGCATGGAATTCGCATCCCGACTATTCATTAGTCGTTGCAGCTAATCGCGATGAGTTTTATGAGCGTGATACCGAAGGTCTCGCTTATTGGCCAGAGCATCCTCATGTCTTGGCGGGCAGAGATCGCGCAGATGTTTTGGGTAGCCCTGGTACTTGGTTAGGTTTTACCAAAACAGGAAAGTTTGCCGCCCTTACAAACGTTCGTGCGCCAAGCGAAAAAAATCCAGATGCCAGAACTCGCGGCGAATTATCTTTGATGTATTTAACAAGCAAAGATAAGCCAACTTCATTTGTTGAAGAAAACTCGAAGCGCTTTTCTCACTACAACGGCTTTAATTTATTAATGGCAGACCTTAGCGATCCTGCAAATGCGGAGATGCACTGGGTGAGTAATCGGATCTTGATGGGTCAAAATATCCGCCCTCGTAAAGTGTTTCCGCATCAGCCCCTGTCACCAGGTGTATACGGGTTATCCAATGCCATGCTTGATACCCCATGGCCCAAGGTAAATCATCGGGTTGCCGCCTTTGCTCAGGTATTAGCAATGGATCATGGTCAACTCAAGAGCGCGGACCAATATCTTAAAGTTTTGGCCGATACCCACCATGCCAGCGATCATGAATTGCCTAGCACGGGAGTTAGCAAAGAGTGGGAAAAAGCGCTCTCCCCTGCATTTATTAAGACCCCCTCTTACGGCACCCGTTCCAGCACAGTGCTCAGGGTGCGTAAAGATGGTCAATTTGAAATGGTGGAGCGACGTTTTGATGCAAGCGGTACCGTTGGCCACGACGTCATTACGGGCGCACTAAGTACTGCGCCAGGATCAAACCTGTCTGTTTAAAAACGCAGGTAACTTGAGTTAGTCTGAACGAAGATCTTCGTTCACAACACGGTCCCCTTTTGCATCTCGGGTCGGCAGGCGCTTAATGAACTGAAAGGTTCCTGTCGCCATGCAACATACTTCACCTTGATCGTTGTAGAGTTTGGCCTCACAAAAAGCCATTGTCGCGGTTCTGCGAACGGTATCTGCCTTAACGCGCAATACACCATTAGCAGCTTGCATAAAGTTGTTTTTTAACTCAATCGTGACTACGCTGCGGTCGCTGGGGTCGCCCGAACGTGCAGCTACAGCCATTGCCACGTCCATCAAAGTCAACAAAACACCGCCGTGTGCAACTGCCCAAGTATTGGTATGTTCAGGCTTGATTGCGAGAAGAATTTCCCCTTTGCCCATCTCTGCGCTCAGGAAGCGAACACCTAAGAGTTTTAGAAAGGGAACATTTAATTCCTCGCCTAAATTGGCTAATTGAGTTTGCGGATTAATTTGGACTTGTTTGTTCATATTTCAATTTTAGAGGCTTCAGCACCATTTTGGGAATACACCTAGAATAGTCTGATGGCCTTTACCTTAAGCGGCGATGACGCCTGTCAGATAACCCACCCTAGCCCAATTCCCAATCCTTATTGGGTGGCATTTTCTCCTGCCGCTGCGAAGCTCATTGGATTAGAGCTCAATAGCGATGGATTACCATCCGATCCTGCCTGGTTAGAAGTCTTGGCGGGAAATTCGTTGACTACCAATCAACAGCAATTCCACAAACCAATTTCCACTGCATACAGCGGCCATCAATTTGGTGTGTGGGCAGGTCAATTGGGTGATGGCAGAGCAATTTTGCTTGGCGAGATGAATGGTCAAGAGTTGCAATTGAAAGGCGCAGGAAAAACGATGTATTCCCGCATGGGTGATGGTCGCGCTGTCCTGCGCTCTTCCATACGAGAGTTCTTATGTAGTGAAGCAATGCATGCCTTGGGTATTCCAACGACACGAGCACTCGCCATTGTTGGCTCCGAGCTTCCTGTAAGACGAGAAACTATCGAAACTGCCGCTGTTTGTACGCGGCTAGCACCTAGCTTTCTTCGTGTTGGTCATTTTGAACACTATGCATCGTTACAAAACGTAGTTCGAATCAAGGAGCTGTCGGACATATTAATTAAGGATTATTACCCAGAGTGCCAGAGTGATGCAGAGCCTTATTTAGAATTATTCAAACGTATTTGTGAGCGCAACGCCATTTTAGTAGCTCAATGGCAAGCCGTTGGCTTTTGTCATGGAGTTCTCAATAGTGACAACATCAGCGTATTGGGTCTAACGATGGACTATGGTCCCTTTGGATTCCTAGATCAGTTTGAGATTGACCATATTTGCAATCACAGTGATCAAGGAGGTCGATATGCATATCATCGTCAGCCACAAATCATGCACTGGAATATGGCTTGTCTTGCCAGCGGCTTTTTGCCACTTCTAGAGCTAACGCATGATGAACAGAAGGCACAGTCTTTATTGCGCGAAGCATTAGAGACTTTTCCCATAACCTATGCCAAGGCTTGGCAATCTCTTTTTAGGCAAAAGCTGGGTTTTACAAGCGAAAAAGAAGGTGATATTCGATTGATCGAACGCTTATTGCAGGCAATGCACGATTCCAAGGTCGATTTCACCCACTTTTTTAGGCAACTGGGCGCTGTTCGTCAAGATCAAATTGTCCAACAGATTAGTCTGCGAGAACACTTTGTGGATCGCGATAGTATTGATCAGTGGTTTACAGACTACCTCATTCGGCTTAAAGAAGAGTCTAGCCAAGATCGCTCTAGAAAAATGGCCATGGACTTGATAAATCCTAAATACATTTTGCGCAATCATTTGGCACAAGTTGCTATCGATAAAGCTAAGCAACATGATTTCTCAGAAATTAATACACTTCTGGAAATACTGAGTAAGCCCTATGATGAGCAGTCGGCACATGAGCAATATGCTATACCTCCTCCACCAGATTTTGAAAAGGTAGAGGTGAGTTGCTCATCTTAAAGATCGAGTCTAAATACATACTGTGGAGCAAATATGAAAAAAACAGACGAAGAATATAAACAAACACTCACTGATATTGAATACCGAGTTACTCGAGAAGCGGCGACTGAACATCCTTTTTCTGGAAAATTCTGGGATCACTGGGATAAGGGCCGTTACTCTTGCGTTTGTTGTGGCACCCCCCTTTTCTTATCTGAGACAAAATTCGATGCGGGATGTGGTTGGCCAAGTTATAACGCCCCTGAAAATGAGTCCACCATCAAAGAAATCAAAGATACTTCACACGGAATGATTCGTACTGAGGTGCGCTGCGCTAATTGCGATGCTCACTTGGGGCATGTATTTGATGATGGACCAATGCCGACAGGGTTGCGCTACTGCATCAACTCTGCCTCACTGAGCTTTGAGCCTAGCAACAATGCCCAGCTAAACCAAAAGGGTTGATTACCGCTTTCTGTGACCATGAGAAATAGTTGGATAATCCTTTTATGAAATTTCTATTTGATCTCTTCCCTATTATTTTGTTCTTTATCGCCTTCAAGCTTGGCGATATCTACACGGCGACTATTGTGGCAATGGTTGCGACAATTGGCCAAATCTTGTGGGTCTATTACCGTCACCGCAAGATTGATGCGATGCAATGGGTGAGCTTGGCCATGATTGTGGTCTTCGGTAGCCTAACCATCTTCTTGCATGACAAAACATTTATTCAGCTAAAGCCAACCGCACTTTATTGGCTTTTCTCTGGTGCTCTACTAATTAGTGCACAGT
This sequence comes from Polynucleobacter sp. MG-6-Vaara-E2, assembly GCF_018687695.1. Lineage (NCBI taxonomy): Bacteria > Pseudomonadati > Pseudomonadota > Betaproteobacteria > Burkholderiales > Burkholderiaceae > Polynucleobacter > Polynucleobacter sp. MG-6-Vaara-E2. The sequence goes on along the minus strand of NZ_CP061303.1, from coordinate 927,947 downwards.
TCTTTAATAAAAATTGGATTCAGGTTCTGATGGGTAAACAAGTTACCCTCAAAGCCGAGCATTCACACTCTGTATGGCGTCAGCTCAATTTTGCCTGGGCAGGATTCTTTTTCTTCATGGGCGCCCTCAATCTTTATATCGCTTTTGAATATTCCGAAGAGACCTGGGTGAACTTTAAGCTCTTTGGCAGCACAGGATTGTTGATTGCATTTGTGATTATTCAAGGTATTTGGTTGTCTAGGCATATGGAGCATCCGCAGGAATGAGCATCAATCAAGAGCGTATTGCACTGTTTCAAGAAGACTTAAATAAAGCCTTTTCTATCAAAAAACTCTTGATAGAAGATGAAAGTCACCTACATGCCGGTCATGCAGGGGCTGCAAGTGGCGGCGGCCACTTTAAGCTAAGCATTATTGCCCCCGAGTTTGAGGGGATGAACTCTGTAGCCCGTCATCGAGCAATTTATGCCGCTCTAAATCGCCATATTCCTAAGGAAATTCATGCTTTAACGATTTCTGCCCTAACTCCTGGGGAGGCGGGCTTATAGCCTGCTTTACACTCTAGAAGTTCATTACTTTTAATCGATTGCGATCATGTTAAAAACCCGTCATCTTATTTTCGTGGGCATTGCTTCTATCCTTATTTCAGCGCCAACCTTTGCTCAAAACGCAGTGATTGTGAATGGCAAAGCTATTCCTAAGGCACAGCTAGATAGGCTAGTTCAAAAATCTGGTCAGCCAGACAACCCTCAAGTGCGGGATCAAGCTCGCGAGATGCTTGTTACTAAAGAACTGATCCTGCAAGAAGCTGATAAGCGTGGCGTGACTCAAAAGGAATCCGTACGTGAACAGCTAGAACAATCCCGTGTGGGTATTTTGGTTGCGGCTGTTTTCGAAGATTATGTTGAAAAAGAAGGTGTCACAGAAGCAGAACTAAAAGTAGCTTATGAGTCTGTTAAAGCCCAATACACCGGCAAGGAATACCATGTTGAGCATATTCTGGTTGAGAAGGAATCTGACGCTAAAGCCATCATTGCTCAATTGAAGGCTGGCAGTAATTTTGAAGAGATTGCTAAAGCAAAATCAAAAGATCCTGGCTCTGCCCCAAGTGGTGGTGATTTGGGCTGGGTTACCGAAAAGTCTTTAGTGCCCGAGTTTTCTAAAGCGATGGTGCAACTCAAGCCAGGTCAAGTTACCGACAAACCAGTGAAATCTCAGTTTGGTTGGCACGTTATTAAGATGATGGATTCTCGTGATATGAAGGCGCCCAGCTTTGATGAACTCAAAGCCCAACTCAAACAAATGATTGCTTCAGATCAAAATTGGCAAAAGGCGAAGTTTTCAGAAATGATGCAAAAGTTACGCGCTAAAGCAAAAATTCAGTAATCATAGTGAATTAATCTTTTCTGGCTGGGTAGTGGCGAGGTCTCATCTTTTGAATCGCCATACCCGCCAGTCCGCAAGCAAATGCGGACATCACGAATACATCTCTTGGTTGCGATAAATCCCAAATCCAACCAGCACATAAGCCTCCAATAGTTCCACCTAAACCATACGATACTGTTGCCATGATGGCTTGCCCCCTTGCCTGTAGAGGTCCCGTAAACCATCGTTGTAATAATTTAGTCGCTGCACTGTGATGCGCGGCAAACGTTGCAGCATGCATGAGTTGCGCCAGAATCAGCACAGACGTAATAGGCATGAATGCAATCAAAATAAACCTGATTACGCCGATGCCAAAGGCGCCTTGTAGCACCACTTCAGCATCTAATCGGCCTAATACTTTATTTTGGAAGTAAAAGAATAGAACTTCCGCAGCAACTCCTAATGCCCAAAAGAGTCCGATCTGAAATTTGTCATAGCCCAGGTCAGCCAAATAGAGTGAATAGAAGACATATAAGGAGGCATGCGCAAAGATCATAAAAAAGCCAGAAACCAAAAACCAGCGCACATCAGGATTTAATAAGACAGCAAGTAGTTCACCCTTAACCATTTTGCGACGTTCCATCTTGGGTTCATGCAGGCAAAAAGTCATTAAGGCCAAAGCAGAGAGCACTACAACGCCCACATAGGGGTAGAGCTCAATGCCCTTGCGTTGGAATAGTTCACCGGCTACTAGTACCATTGTAATAAAGCCTATAGAACCCCACAGTCTCAATCGGCCATAGCGCTTATCAAAAGAATTGTCTTTATATAAAGCGTGAATAGTCGCAGTCTCACCCAAAGGCATCTGGCTGCTGAGAATGGTGTGCAATACAAACATCCAAATAAAAAAACTGATGTAACTATGTAAGAAAAAGATGCATAGAAAGACCAAAGCAGCAAGACAGGCGCAGACCCTAATGATGCCAATGCGATTGGATAAATAATCTGAGAGCCAACCCCAGCTAAAGGGTCCAACAATGCGCGTAATTTGCAGCATGGACATGAGTACTGCAATCTCAATGACATTAAAGCCGCGCTCTAAAAAGAATAAACTTGCGTACGGTGAAACTAAGCCAACATAAGCAAAATATAAAAAGAAAAAGGACCCGAAGGCCCAGCGAAGCACAGGCGTCATCTAGCTCTTCTGTTTAATCGCGCGCGGAACCGAGACGTGCCGCTGGAATCCGCGATACATCTACTTTGACATCTGCGCATTGTGCGCGATGACGCAGTGCATGATCCATCAACACTAATGCCAACATTGCCTCTGCTATTGGAGTTGCACGAATACCAACACAAGGATCGTGACGACCTTTGGTTTGCACGGTAATCGGTTTACCACTCAGATCAATAGACTGTTTCGGGCTCATGATGCTAGAAGTAGGCTTGATCGCAATGGAGACACGAAGATCTTGTCCGGTGCTAATGCCACCCAGAGTGCCGCCAGAATGATTTGTTGCAAAACCATCGGGGAACAGCTCATCACCATGCTCGCTGCCACGTTGGGAGACAGATTCAAAGCCTGCGCCGATCTCAACGCCTTTAACAGCATTAATACCCATCATGGCGTGCGCAATATCCGCATCTAACTTATCGAATAGCGGCTCGCCAAGACCAAAAGGAACATTTTGAGCACGCACTTCAATTTTGGCTCCGCAAGAGTCCCCTGCTTTACGCAGCTCATCCATGTAACTTTCTAATTGCGGAATGATTTGCGCATTCGCCGCAAAGAATGGATTTTGTTCAATGTGAGATGCATCTACAAACGGAATCTCAATTTCACCAAGCTGACTCATGTAGCCATAAAACTCAGTGCCATATTGTTGCTTAAGCCATTTTTTTGCAATTGCTGCTGCAGCCACAACAGGAGCAGTTAGTCGCGCAGAAGAACGGCCTCCACCACGTGGATCACGCAAACCATATTTATGGTGATAAGCGTAATCCGCATGACCAGGGCGGAATGTTTGCAGAATATCGCCGTAGTCTTGGCTGCGTTGATCAGTATTGCGAATTAATAGGCCAATTGGTGCGCCAGTGGTCTTGCCCTCAAAAACACCCGAGAGGATTTCAACCCTGTCATCTTCTTTGCGTTGAGTAACGTGGCGTGAGGTGCCTGGCTTGCGTCGATCGAGATCTGTTTGAAGGTCTGCTTCGCTCAGGAGCATGCCTGGTGGGCAACCATCAACTACGACTCCGATTGCCGGACCGTGTGATTCACCAAAAGTGGTAACAGTAAAAAGAAGGCCTAAAGTATTTCCTGACATATCGACATTATGTCATTTGTCAGCAATATTGGGCTGGAAAAGCTTAGTTTGCAGTCTTTTCGGATTCTTCAGGCCAATCACGAATGTAGGCCTTGAGCATGGTGTTCTCAAAGTCTTGCGCTTCTACAACAGATTTAGCGACATCGTAGAAAGAGATCACGCCCATCAACATCTTTTGATCAACGACTGGGAGATAACGAGCATGGTCGACGAGCATCATGCGACGCACTTCGTCAATTTCAGTTTCCATATTGCAAGTCAATGGTTTTTGGTTCATCACTGATTGGACTTGCAAGCCGTCTAACTTGCCGTGATGTTTGGCTAGCGCAGAAATCACTTCACGAAAAGTGAGAATTCCAACGAGCTTGTCATATTCCATTACAACTAGAGAACCAATATCATGTTCGCTCATCACTAACACGGCAGTCTGCAATGCAGTCTCAGGGGCAACAGTAAATAAAGTGCTGCCCTTCACGCGCAAAATGTCACGAACTTTCATTTGGTCTCCAAAACAATGAATTTATAGCTTCAATATAGACCCAAGCAACCCTTGAATCAAGTGCCTAGAAGCAGGTTTTAGTAACGAATAACCCTAATGACGCCGGTGCGGATGCTTGGAAGATTGGCCACCAGGACGGCGCCCGCCAGCGTAATCCACCAAGTCAGGTAGACCCACAGTAAGGCCAGGGGGAAGATTGCAAATGCGCCATAGACCGTCTTGTAGAACGCTGTATGGGTCAAAAATATGGCGAAACCAAATTTCATCAATTCGAAACTGAGAGCGGCAAAGAAAGCCCCAGAAAAGGCATCCTTCCAGAGTATTTGTGAATACGGCAAGATCTTGTACACCACGGTATAAACAAGAACCGCAAGAAGAATGGGTGCTACTGTTGCAATGACTCTAAAGCCAAATGAAATGGCTTCAGTCCATCCTTCGGATGCACTAAATAAGACGCCACTCAGATATATACCTACACCCAGTAAAACTGGACCCAAAAATGTAGCCGATGTGTATATCACCAATTTTTTATAAAAAGGTCTACTCTGCTTTACTTTGAAGATCTGATTAAAAGCACCCTCAATAACCGATAAAGTCATGATCGCCGTTACAAACAATCCTGCCAAACCTAAGAGTGTTAAACCCCGAGCTTGTGATGAGAATTGATCAAGGTAAATAAAAACTTGTTGATTGATGCCGCCAGGCATGTAGGTTTCTAGAAGCCAAGACCTGAAAGCATTTTTTACCTGAATAACCCTCGGTAGGTAGCCAATGAGAATGGTCGCAATTGTGACCATGGGAACCAAGGACAGAATCGTTGTGTAAGCCAAACTGGCCGCAATTTGATTCAATTTTTGGTCGCGGTTGCCCTCCCAGATCTCTTTAGCCAGAGAGAGCCATAATTGGGGGTTACGAAATAGGCGCATCGCCGTATCATAAGAGAAGAATATGAGCCAACACTATATTTTAGTTTTGTACTACTCCCGTTATGGTGCAACTAGGGATTTGGCACGTCTAATTGCCGAGGGAATTGAGAGCGTCCCCGGAGTCAATGCCCGTCTAAGAACTGTTCCTGCAGTATCTACGGTATGTGAATCTAGTGAACCAGCCGTTCCTTCTGAAGGCGCACCCTATGTAGAGTACTCAGATCTACAGGAATGTATTGGCTTGGCTTTGGGCTCCCCTACTCGGTTTGGCAATATGGCCGCACCAATGAAATATTTTTGGGATGGCAGTTCATCTCAGTGGCTCAGTGGCGCCTTGATTGGGAAACCTGCATGTGTATTTACCAGTACTGGCAGCATGCATGGCGGTCAAGAAAGTACGCTACTCACGATGATGATTCCTCTGCTTCATCACGGCATGATGATTGTTGGCCTGCCCTATAGCGAACCAGATCTCATGTCATCTTCCACAGGTGGCAGCCCATACGGCGTAACCCATCTTGCGCATGCTGACGGTAGAGCTCCTATCAGCGCCGAAGAGCAACGCCTTGCCAAAGCACAAGGTAAACGACTTGCTGAAACAGCATTAAAGCTCATCATGGCATGATCCATATGTACAAAAAGATTCTCGATAAGAATCCCTATCTAGTAGTTGCTACAGCCGCTTTTATAGATCTGTTTATTCTCTGTGTTGCCTGGGAATGGTTTATCTCCCCTTTGCGCCCAGGCGGCTCTTGGCTCATCCTTAAGGGCGTGCCACTACTGTTTGCGATTCCCGGTATTTGGAAAGGTAAGGTCTACACTATGCAGTGGGCGTCAATGTTGATATTGCTCTACATCACTGAAGGCTTGGTGCGTATTCTAGAAACTGGTACTAACTTTTGGATGGCGCTGCTCGAGACAATTTTGGCAACGATCGGCTTTGTGTGTCTGCTGATGTATCTCAAGCCTATCAAAAAAGAGGCCAAAGCTTTAGCTAAGCAAAAATTACATACCCATCCGCAATGAAATCTTTTCTTGAACAATTACAGCAAGTCATTGAGGAAAAATATATTCTGGTCGAGGATGCAGATACAGAACCCTATCTCACCGACTGGCGCAAACGCTATACCGGTAAAGCCCTAGCAGTTGTCTTGCCAAGAACAGCTCATGAAGTTGCTCAAATAGTGCAGCTTTGCGCTAGCAATCAAATTGCCGTGGTACCCCAGGGTGGTCACACCGGTTTTTGTGGTGGCGCCACTCCAGATGACAGTGGCAAACAGATTGTTCTCAATCTGAAGCGCATGAACACTATCCGTGAAATTGATGTTGCCAACCAAACCATCACCGTTGAAGCTGGCTGCATTTTGCAAGCCATCCAAGAAAGGGCTGCTGCACAAGACTTTTTATTTCCATTAAGTCTAGGTGCGGAGGGTAGCTGCATGATAGGTGGTAACTTAGCAACTAATGCAGGCGGTACCAATGTATTGCGCTATGGCAATACTAGGGATCTTTGCCTTGGTCTTGAAGTGGTGACCGCAAAGGGCGAGATTTGGAATGGCTTAAAGGGGTTACGTAAAGACAATACTGGTTACGATTTACGGGACCTCTTTATTGGCTCTGAGGGCACATTAGGAATCATTACGGCTGCCGTCATGAAGCTTTATCCTTTGCCGATTTCTCAATGGACAACGCTAGTTGCAGCCAATAGCGTTGCCTATACCATTGCCCTGCTGAACTTGTTTCAGAAGCGTGCCACTTCATTGCTCACAGGCTTTGAGATGATGACCCAAGAATCCTTAGAGCTTAATGAAAAGCATTTTCCGCAAATGGCCAACCCCTTAAAAGGTAATCCACCCTACACCGTCTTGATTGAGTTATCAGATCATGAAAGTGAAGCGCACGTAAGACAACTTCTGGAAACGATTCTGGAAGATGCTTTTGAAGCAGGTTTAATCACCGATGCAGTCATTGCCAATAACTTGGCGCAAGCGAATACTTTTTGGCATATGCGTGAGCACATCACCCTCGCGCAGGCTGAGGAAGGCGCCAACCTAAAGCATGACATTACCATCCCTCTCTCAGCCTTAGAGAGCTTCATCAAAGAAACTGATGCCTTGGTAAGGGCTCAATATCCAGGGGTTCGAATCATTAATTTTGGCCACCTCGGCGATGGTAACTTGCACTACAACATCGCTCCACCAGTGGGGGTTGATCACAAAGCCTTTAACTTGGCGAATGAAAAACCTATTCATGAACTGGTTTATGCCCAAGTTGAACGATGCCATGGCTCTATATCTGCCGAGCACGGCGTAGGACAGCTCAAATTAGAGGGTTTGAGGGCTCATAAGGGTGAAGTTGCCCACGAGCTTATGAAAACCATAAAAAGGGCTCTAGACCCCCAAAATATCCTCAATCCCGATAAAGTTGTCTCTATCTAAGATATTTGACATTTTCTTTAGTTTTTTGAGATTTTTTTGTATTTCCTGTCATCTCGGCAAGTTTCTGAGGCGTTGTATGCCCATGGAGGTGACAAACATGTCAACAAGACTGAAACGTTGGGCCCGTGCAATTCAAGAAATCGACTTGTCCAAGAGGACGCCTGAAGTCGCTATTGGCTACCTAGATAGCAAATACCGCGATATCGCTTGGCGCTATATCCGTATTCTTGGGTTTGAGCGCACCATCAGCTTCATGGCTAGCAACAACTTCCATCCAGAATAAGTAAAGCACTTTAAAAATAAGACCTAAATAATTGATTTATTTAGGTCTTTTGTATTTCTAGGCATGGATTTCTTCAGAAACTAGTTGAAAAATGCCTTTGCCTCCTCGATCACGTTATCCGGGAGTTCTTCAGGGATGTAGTGACCACAAGGCACAGCCATGCCACTAACCTCATTGGCAACCCTCTTCCAGTCTTCAATAGGCTTAAAACACTTATTTACTAATCCGTGCTCACCCCAAAGAACGCGCAGGGGCATTTGTAGTTTCTTACCTAAATCTCGATCTGCCCTGTCATGCACTAGGTCAATGGTCGCTGCCGCTCGATAATCCTCACACATGGCATGTATGCCCTCGGAATGGCTAGCACCAGCAAGGTACTCTGCCCAGCGATCTGGGCTAAAAATCCCAGTACCTGCATGACGACCCATATGATTCCTCAACCAGTATTCAGGATTAGCACCAATCATGGTTTCGGGGACTGGTTCTGGCTGGATTAAAAAGAACCAATGCCAATACCCTTTAGCAAACTCCATTGTCGTGTTTTCATACATGCACAGCGTTGGAGAAATATCTAAGACCATCAACTTCTTAATGCTAGCTGGGTAGTCCATCGCCATGCGATGTGAAACCCTGCCGCCACGATCATGACCCAATAGAAAAAATTGTTCATGACCTAAAGCCTTCATGAGGGCAACTTGGTCGGCTGCCATAGAGCGTTTTGAGTAAGTTGAATGGTCAGACTTGCCATGAGGCTTAGATGATGCGCCATACCCTCGTAAATCTGCAGCAACTACTGTGTAATGCTTGACTAACGCTGGGGCAACCTGATGCCAAATGGCCTTAGTTTGAGGAAAGCCATGCAAAAGCAATAGCGCTGGGCCAGAGCCGCCTACGTGACATGCAATATCAATCGGACCATCATCTGATGAAACGGTAATGAGTTTTTGCTCAAAGCCCGAAAAAGAAACTGCCATATAGGTCTCGCTCAACGAACTGCTATTGCTTGAAGTTCAGCTACAGACAGGTAGCCCTGATTGCCAGAGTCAAGATAGCTAAAGTGATCATGGATGCGATGCATACAATCCTTGGCGTATGAAGATTAATCTGGTGTCGGGCATGGCAGCATGCCACCAGTTTTTTTGTGAAGCTGTGGCTTGCAATCAGCTGGCGTTGTTGCGCCCGGAGAATAAGTTTTGCCTGGTGATGCTGCAGAGGGTGAGCTAGAGATTGGTGCTGAATCAGTTACGATTACCGCCCCCGCTGTGGGGGTAGCTTGAGGGGCTCCGGCTGGGACGCTAGCTTTAGCAGGCTCTAGACCCACTGATCGATAGAATGATTTATCAGTACCAGGGCATGGCATGACTGCACCAGTCTTTGGATTAATGACATCCTTGCATTGCGGGTTGGCTTCTAGCCTGGCTTCTAATTTGGCTACAGTGCAAGCTGTGAGGCTGAGGCTACCAAGTATTGCAACTATGTATAGCTTGGTATAAGTACGCATAGGAATTTAGTGAGCCAGAATTTTAGATAGAAAGTCTTTGGCGCGATGAGATCTGGCATCTGGATTGCCGAAGAACTCATCTTTACTACAGTCCTCGAGAATGCGGCCTTGATCCATAAAGATCACGCGGTTACTAACTTTACGAGCAAAGCCCATTTCGTGTGTGACGCAGCACATCGTCATACCTTCATTAGCAAGTTTGACCATCACATCCAAAACTTCGCCGACCATTTCAGGATCGAGTGCTGAGGTTGGCTCATCAAAGAGCATCACAATCGGGTCCATACTTAAAGCACGTGCAATAGCAACACGCTGTTGTTGACCACCAGATAGTTGACCTGGAAACTTGTCTTTTTGCGCCATCAAACCGACGCGCTCTAAATACTTAAGACCATGAGACTTCGCTTCATCAGCAGAGCGCCCAAGCACTTTCATTTGGGCCAGCGTGAGGTTTTCAGTAATGCTTAGGTGTGGAAAGAGCTCAAAATGCTGAAATACCATCCCTACTCTTGCTCTGAGTTTGGGAAGATTAGTCTTTGGATCATGCAAGCGGATACCGTCAACCGTAATTTCACCAGCCTGGAATGGCTCTAAGGCATTAATCGTTTTGATCAAGGTTGACTTACCTGAACCAGAAGGTCCGCAGATAACAACTACCTCACCTTTTTGGATGGAGGTAGTGCAATCAGTCAGGACCTGAAAGTCGCCATACCACTTCGAAACGTTTTGAAGTTCAATCATGATTTAGAAATAGTAAACATTAATAAAATTAGCGAATGATCGCTACTTTGGATTGCACTTTTCTCACAATTTTTGATAGTGAGAAGCAAATAATGAAATAGGTAAAGGCTGCCAAGATATATGTCTCAATGGGGCGACCAAAGTTTTTACCTGCAATTTCAAAACCTTTGAGAAGGTCATATGCACCAATGGCATAAACCAAAGATGTGTCTTGAAACAAGATGATGGTTTGGGTCATGAACACCGGAATCATGTTTCTAAAGGCTTGCGGTAAGACAATAAAGCGCATGTTTTGACCATATTTCATACCAAGTGCTTGGGCCGCATAACCCTGTCCCTTTGGTACAGATTGAATGCCTGCACGAACGATCTCTGAGAAGAAGGCGCCTTCAAAAGCAATGAAGGTAATCGTGGCTGATAAGTCTGCTCCAATCGGGCGGCCGATTAACATCGGAATTAACAAGAAGAACCACAAAATTACCATCACCAAGGGGATGGAGCGCATGGTGTTGACATAAATTGTTGCCGGGTATGCCAAGCTTGGTTTTCCTGATAGACGCATCAGCGCTAAAAAGGTACCAAAGACAATTCCACCAACAGTTGCGATAACGGTGAGCTGAAGGCTAAACAGCAAGCCCTTCAAAATATAGTTGGTGAAGAGATCCCAATTGTAAAAACTCAGGTCTAGGCTCAGCATGATGTCACCATGAAATCAGTAGTCAGTTTCATTTAGTGCGCTGCCGCTTCTGTATTGGCCACGATGAAACCTGGAATACGAGAGCGCTTTTCAATGTGCGCCATCACGCGATTTACTGCAAATGCTGACAAAGCGTAAAGCAGTGTTACAGCTAGATAGATCTCAACTCCGTGAGAGGTTTCTTCTTGTGCCTGCATCGCAAATAAAGTGAGTTCTGGCACAGAAACCGCAAACGCAACCGATGAGTTTTTGATGAGATTCATACTCTCTGATGTCAAAGGGGGAATAACGATACGTAATGCCATTGGCAAGATAATGTATCGATAGCTTTGAAAAGTGGTTAATCCTAATGCGGTTGCCGCTGCTTTTTGTCCAGAAGGTAGAGATTGAATACCCGCCCTCACCTGCTCTGCGATACGCGCAGAAGTGAAGAATCCGAGAGCAATAGAGACTAACAAGTACGATGGGAAGGCTTTTAATGCAGGAATAAACGCTGGGATTACGTGGTACCAAAGGAGGACCTGAACCAAGATTGGAATATTTCTGAACAGCTCAACCCACGCAGTAGAAAAGCGAATGAGAAAGCGATTCAAGGGTGTATCTGTAGGTAAGGTACGTAAGGTACCCATGATTGCACCAAGAGTTAAAGCTATCACTAAACCTAGGCAAGCAACCGCTAAAGTCCAGCCCCAAGCTTTCATTAGCCAGTCTAAGTAACTTGGGTCCGGATTTTTTCCAAGAGTGAATAGAGCAGAAAAACAGTGATCAACTGTTTCCTGCTCTAGCGTACTTTTACAGAAGATTCCTAAATCCATAAATCCAATCGCATTGATATTGACTTATTAAAAGCTGAATGAGCGATCAGAATTACTTCTTGTTGTAGTCCTCCGCAGGTTTATCGTTTAAGTTTGCCCATGCATTTTTAGTTGCTGGAGATAACTCAAGACCAACGACAATATTTTTTGGTGGAATTGGCGACAAGAACCATTTGTTCCACAAGCCAGGCATTTTGCCGTTGGCAACAATCTTAGCAATCGCAGCATTTACAGCAGCTTTAAATTCTGGATCATCTTTACGAACCATGATAGCGATTGGTTCTGTGCTCAATACTTCACCAACAATCTTGTAATCTTTTGGATTTTTAGAGTTAGCAATATTGCCTGCCAAGATGGAACCATCCATCACAAAGGCATCGGCACGTCCAGACTCAAGCAATAGGAAGCTGTCAGCATGATCTTTACCAAAGACTTCATCAAAGTTCACGCCATTAGCTCTTTCATGTTTGCGGAGCAATTGAACAGAAGTTGTACCGGTTGTTGTAGCAACCTTTTTGCCGTTCAAGTCAGCAATAGATTTAATACCTGAATTTGCTTTAACAGCAATGCGTACTTCCTCAACATACAAAGTATTGGCAAAGCCAACATCTTTTGCACGAGCAGTGTTGTTAGTGGTTGTACCGCACTCAATATCAACAGTACCGTTTTGAACTAAAGGAACACGGTTTTGGGAAGTGACTGGCTGATAGTTAATACGCAAGGTATTCATACCAAGCTTGTCTTTGATATCACCCAAAATCATGCGGCAAATTTCAACGTGATAACCATCAAAACGGCTATCACCAGTTGTGTAAGACATTGGAATGGATGATTCACGAACGCCCATGGTGACAGCACCAGTTGATTTGATCTTATCCATCGTTGCGCTTGCAGCATGTACGCTGACAGCGCTAATAAATAGTCCAGCTACTAGGCCAGCCTTCATCAAAGATTTGCTCTTCATCGTCTTCTCCTGTTTTTACTTCTATATTTATCTAGCAAAATAGCCACATCTGCATTTATAGCAAATTTATGAAAGCAAAATGCGTTTTAAAGCCTCTTTTTGAGGCTTTTATAAGCAGAATGGAATGCAAAATAGGCTAATACTGAGGTTATTGAAGATTTTGGCCTGCCCAGCACGATTCGAACGTGCGACCTACGCCTTAGAAGGGCGTTGCTCTATCCAGCTGAGCTATAGGCAGTATGAGTGCACTGGGACTAATTGGAACAACTAAATGAGAAAATGGTCGGAGTACAAGGATTCGAACCTTGGACCCCCTGCTCCCAAAGCAGGTGCGCTACCAGGCTGCGCTACACTCCGACGGAATTGCTATTCTACACCGACAGGGCTATTCGAGGCAAATCCTGTAAGATTTAACGCATGGTTGCCTATTTTTCTAGCAAATTCACAAAGCAAATTCAAACCGCTCTAGCGGTCGTTTTGCTCATGGTTTGCATGATGGGAACCCATTGGGTTGGATTTGCCCACAGCATTTCTCACTCAACATTTCAACAGCAGTCAATTAGTCAGGCGTCTTCGAGTGAAATTGCGCCTGTATTTAGTCATAGCTCTGATACCTGCCATTTATTTGACGCCTTAACATTGGCTGGTTTTATACCTGATGCATCTACGCAGACGCTAACCCCGCTTATTGGTAGGTCTGTTTCTGAATCTCATATTCAGCTCGCTATTGCACAAGCCGCAACAACGGCTTACCAGTCTAGAGCTCCACCCAGCTTCATCCTTTAAAACCTCTGCCTACCAGTTTGGTGGCAACTCTCGTTTTAATTATCACCGTGATTGGTGATCTTGGATGAAATATGAAATACAGGCATTACCTTCTTCAGAAATTACTATTGATATTGCTCGCTGCAATGTTCAGCAAGTTGTCATGGTCACAAAGCGATAGTGAACCCTCCTTACAACTTAACGTTAGCGGTGTGCGCGACGACGGACAAGGATTTTTATCGCCAAATAAAGTACTTTCTGGTGATGAGCTGCAAAACAAATTGAGTGGTACCCTCGGTGCAACCCTAGCGAATGAACTGGGTGTATCCGCTACAGGCTACGGGGCTGGCGCCTCTAGACCTGTCATGCGAGGATTAGAGGGTGCACGTGTTCAGATTTTGCAAAATGGTTTATCGGTAGGAGATGTTTCTAGCATCTCAGCAGATCATGCGGTTGCCAATCCTATGCAAAACACTCATCAGATTGAAATTCTGCGTGGCGCCTCTGCGCTAATGTATGGATCGGGCTCAAGTGGTGGCTTGGTGAACGTCGTCAATGATCGCATTGTGACTTCTATGCCGGATGCTCTTTCAGGAGCGATGAATACTAGCTATGAAACAGTAAACCAAGGCAAGACTGGTAACCTTGAATTAGATGCGCCTGCAGGTCCATTCGCATTACACCTTGACTCCACAATCAGCAATTCAAATAATTACCAAATCCCTGGGTATGCTGAGCAAGGTGGACCTAATGCAAACTGGGCAATTAATCCTGGCCAATCCCTCAACGTTCCATACAGTGGAAAACTACCTTTCTCTTTTAGTAATCAGAATAGCCTTGGGCTTGGGGCATCGTTTTTGAGGGCTGATGGCTACACCGGTGTTTCTTTGGAGCGCATGAATCATGACTACGGCATTCCTACTGCTGAAGGTGGATTTATTCAGCAATCACAAAATCGTTATGACTTTGCCCATCAAACCAATGATCCATTTGATGGCTTTTCATCCATCAAGGTCAGCGCCGCTAATACCAACTATCAACATACTGAATTTACCAACAACGGTGTCGCTTCAACGCAATGGAACAACACGGCTACTGAGGCGCGCCTTGAACTTGCGCATAAAGAGTTGCTGGGCTCAAAAGGCGTCATTGGCGCGCAAATTACTGGCTCAACATTAAATGCCACCGATCTGAGCACCAATAACTACGCTATCGTGCCGCAAACTAAATCGAATTCAAGTGCATTGTTCTGGATAGAGGAAGGACGTTATGGGGCCTTGAAGACAAGCCTAGGTTCGCGCTATAACTATGCTGCTCAAAACCCGAACTCAGCCACCCAATTTCCGAGCCCAGGTTCGCAGGGATTTCAGCCAACTAGCTACGGTCCACCGAGCATTCAAAACCGACAATTTAATTTGATGTCCTACTCTGCTGGTGGCATGCTGGATATTGAACGAGGTTACGGTCTGGGATTGGCTTATACAGTTTCACAGAGAGCACCAACACCCCAAGAGCTCTATTCATATGGTCCACATGATTCAACAGCAACTTTTGATATCGGTAACTCCAACTTGGGTACCGAAACATCCCATAACGTTGAGTTGAGCCTTCAAAAAACATTGGGACTGATTCGGAGCAAAGTCAGCGTGTATCGTAATCAATTTACGAATTACATCTATGGCTTTTATACAGGTTCGTGCAGCACAAATAATGACAATTTTTCAGTTGTTCAAGCCTCACAGGCTAATGCAAACATTCGAGGTATTGAGGGAGAGCTGACCTATAACTGGAATCAAACTGGTTTTGGTGGTCGCTTATTTGGTGACGTAGTGCAAGGCAGCTTTAATGCCGGTGGAAATCTTCCACTTCAGCCAGCACCTAGACTAGGTACTGAGCTAGTCCATCAACGAGACGGTTGGTTAACCAGTGCAACTTATATCTATAGCTATCAACAGAATCGATTAGCAAGCTGGGAAATTGGTCCCGTACCAAGTTATAACCTCTTAAACGCCAACCTCTCCTATACAGAGCGTATAGGCAAAATCAATTGGACTGGATATCTTGCCTTAAAAAATCTCTTGAACGAAGAGATTCGATATGCAACATCTCCGATGGCTGTGAGGCTCTATGCCCCTCAACCAGGTAGAAGCCTGATGGTTGGTGTTAGAGCAGCGTTTTAAAGAAAATGAAGGTAGCGTAAATAAATAAATCCCAACCCGCCTGACCCCAGAATCACATATACCGGATTTAACTTCGTTTTGAGAATGAAATATAAAGCTAGAAGGCCTAATATAGCTGTTATGGGACTATTGATGGATGCCTTTGCTACAGCATAAACACCTGAAGCCATTAACCCGATGGATATAGGTTCAAGCGCATCCTGAATGGAGCGGCGCCAAGGGTTATCGGCAAAATGATTCCATAAACGCCCAGCGTAGAAACACAAAATACTTGAGGGAACAAAAAAGGTGATTAATACTATTCCCGCCCCGATTAAGCCCGCTACCTTAAAGCCAATGATCAAGACCATCAGCATGTTTGGCCCTGGAGCTACCTGCCCAATACTATAAATATGAACAAATTGAGTATGGTCTATATGAAATTGTTGAGCTAATAACGTTTGCATCTCTGGCAATACGGCAGTGCCACCCCCAACGGCCAGAATAGATAAAAGACTAAAAGTCAGTGCGAGTTGTATTAGCGAACTCATCATGAACGATTTGGTCTGTATAAATAAATTGAGATCGGTGCCATGATTAATAGAACTAGCGGCAAGGAAAACTTAGCAATACTCATTAAGCCAAAGGTACAGACGATAATGATGAGAGATTTAAAATGCTTCCAGTGTTGATCGCCGATACGGTATGTAATGGCCGCTAATAATCCGCATGCACCAGCTGCAATCCCAGTCAAGACGAGGTTTGCGAATGGGTGCTCGTTATTGTTTGTATAAGCTACCCCAATGATCATGACGAAAGCTGATCCAGGGAGAATGAGCCCAATAGTCGATACTAATGCGCCCCAAATCCCACGAATATGATCACCCGCTAGCACTGCTAGGTTTACTGAATTTAATCCAGGCATGGTTTGGCTGATAGCGAGAAATCCCATAAATTCATCTACGCTTAACCATTTGCGTTTTTGAATGAGCAATATCCGCTCATAGGCAATAATGCCTCCGCCAAAACTCACTGCACCGATGATTAAAAACTCTATGAATAAATCAACTAGCGCAACCTTTGGCTGCTTAACCGATGGTTGATCAATCATTCTGGTTTTCCATAAACCAGTGCTGTTTTCGTACTTCCGATCTCGAGCCAATCCGCTAGCTCTATTTGAAGCTTTTTGAAAAATTTATCTGCACGCTTATGCGCTTTTAATTGGGCCCTATTTTCATCGTTCACGCGGTAGGAAAAAGCAAGCTCCCCAACCATCGGGTCGCCTACGCTCTTCATCCAAATAGCAATTTCACAGTGAGCCTGAACGCCATCTCCAAACACCAAATTCCCCATTGGCAAGCATGCTTCTAAAATTTTATTAGTCGAACCCCCAACGATGCGTAAGGGGGTCTTCATATCAATGGCTAATTTGCCAAGATCGGGAAAAAATTTTGAAATGCTATCGAAAGTTCGGACAAACAAGTCATCAATCGGAACCGCATCCAATATCGCATTATTTGAATAGATTTTCCTTTGTGTCCCCAATTGGTCACCACGTAGAATCTCTTCCTTAAATCGAATGCGCGATTTAATCTTCTTCTTAGGACTGGGATTAAAGCTGGATGCTTGCAGAAGATCATGCGCCCTGCATTTCAGCGTCACCTCTGCAAAGTCATCAACCCAAACATTTTGACGAGACTCACGAACTCGCAAAATAATATTGTTTTGGCGAAAGTCTTGACCTGGCGTATCAAAGAAATAAATATTTCTGAGGCTAGTGGAAGCATTATCAAGATGGAAAAAATCCACCTTATTATTCTTGCAGAACCTTAAAATCTGATCACTTAAGGCAGTAATTCGACTACGACGATCTAAGCCCTGAGGCTTAATCAGTAATTTAAATTCACGGTTCGTGATGGCTGGATGGAGCTTTTTCAAAATAATCCCTTCTTTTAGGAGAGATTATCACCATCCTGAAAATATTAGTAAACCTCTGGAACGTACATCTCAGGGGGGACTGGGCCACGCAAATAATCTGGGTTGTGAACTCGCTCGGGCAGAGTAATTACAGGGTGATCGATTTCTTGATAAGGGATTTGATTTAAAAGGTGCGTAATACAGTTTAAGCGCGCCTTTTTCTTGTCATTTGCTGCTACTACCCACCATGGCGCCTCAGGAATATGAGTGCGCTCTAGCATTGTTTCTTTGGCCTTTGTATATTGCTCCCAAAGACGACGTGCCTCTAGGTCCATAGGGCTGAGCTTCCACTGCTTTAATGGGTCATGAATGCGCATCATAAAGCGGTTGTACTGTTCATCATCAGAGATAGAGAACCAGTATTTGATAAGGATAATGCCGGAGCGAATCATCATGCGCTCTAAATCTGGAACAGTTCTCAAAAATTCTTCGTACTCAGCATCAGAACAAAAACCCATGACTTTCTCTACCCCAGCTCGGTTGTACCAGCTGCGATCAAATAGTACGATTTCACCACCCGCAGGTAAATGGGATATATATCTCTGGAAATACCACTGAGTCTTCTCGCGTTCATTTGGAGCAGGTAGCGCTACAACTTTGCAAACTCGGGGATTTAGTCTTTGGGTGATACGTTTAATTGCACCCCCCTTACCTGCTGAATCACGACCCTCAAACAAAACGGCTACTTTTACCTTATTGGCAACAACCCAATCTTGAAGTTTGACAAGCTCACCCTGAAGCCTAAAGAGCTCTCTGAAATAGGTATTGCGTGGAACTTGTGAACCAGAATCGCCGTCTTGAGAAAGACGATCATCATCAAGCTCCATCTCGAGCTCTTCATCCATGCTGTCAAGAATTTCTTCTTGCGCACGCTGATACCACTCTGCCATTTCTTTATGTTTGGTGGGCATAACTATCCTCAAAGGGTTTTTGCTAGTTTACGCTCTAAGTTATGACGCTTTTATTACATTCCCTAATGCTTGTTGACCTGATCAAAGTAAGTAGATATTTGCTCATAACTATGGAGTGCCAGCCATTTTCTATCAGTGGGACTCATGGGGCTGGATCCTGCCGGCGGGAAAAAAGTTAGCTCTACTGCAAGATTTCGATTTTTAAGAATATTGCTCATAGATTCAAGAAGCCCCATATCTCCAATAAAAGCAGGTACATTAGAGCGCCTGCCAGTATTTTTGCAAACATAGCGAATCGCTAAGGTGTATACGGGGGCATCTGAAACTACGGCTGACTCGAATAAATTAGGCTTAAAAGGTCTTACGCCCTCACCATCAGTAGAAGTCCCCTCAGGAAAAATGCAAATGGACTCCTTCTTTAAAGACTCAGCCATATTGCCAACCACTAGATGGGCATGCTTTGCACTCTCACGCTTGATAAATACCGTTCCCAATTGCTTAGCCATCCAGCCAAAAATAGGCCATGATTCGACTTCTGACTTTGCTACAAAGCGTATAGGCTTAAAAGCATTAATCGCATGGATATCCATCCAAGAAATATGATTTGATGCAAGCAAAATTGGCTTTATAGGAAGAATTGAGGAATTTTTAACCCTGAGCTCAATACCAAAAATACTCAGTAGTTTTTCTGACCACCGCTTTATATGAGCATCCTTTTTCGCCCTATTGGAAATTGGGAAGAAAACAAACAAGGTGAAAAGCCCACGAATAACATGAAGCCAAATTGAAGCCCATAGAAATAGGCGAACAATAAAAGGCGCTATCTTGTCTTGATGTTGATTGATTTGGCTCATAACGGTACTCAATATAAATTATCCACGCAAAAGGTCTACTAGTCATCAAAATGACTTAAAAGTGTCATGATCCTTACACAGTGGTTTGGCTTAATACGGTTTCATGATGCATTACAGAGCCATCTGGATTTCAGACGTACACCTCGGAACATCAGGGTGTCAGGCAGACTACCTTCTCGATTTTCTCAAACACAACGAAGCAGATAAGTTCTATCTTGTTGGTGACATTATCGATGGCTGGCGCCTCAAGAAATCATTCTACTGGCCACAAGCACATAATGATGTAGTGCAAAAATTACTTCGTAAGGCCAGAAAAGGCGCTGAAGTTATTTATGTTCCAGGAAATCATGATGAAAGTGCGAGACAGTTCTTTGGCCTTTCTTTTGGCGATGTCAAGGTCGTTGAGGAAGTTATCCACACAACCCTTGATGGCAAAAAACTCTGGGTCACCCATGGAGATCTTTTTGATGGGGTGATGCAATACGCAAAGTGGTTAGCTTACGTTGGCGACACGCTCTACTCATTGATCCTATACATCAACCGCTATTTCAATATGTTGCGGGTAAAAATGGGTCTTCAATATTGGTCGCTTTCGCAATATTTAAAGCATCAAGTCAAAAATGCCGTCAGTTACATCGCTGACTTTGAACACATCATGGCTCGAGAGGCTCGCCTACGAGGTTGCGATGGTGTTGTTTGCGGTCATATTCATAAAGCTGAAATTCGTGAAATTGACGGCCTTATCTACTGCAACGATGGAGATTGGGTGGAGAGCCTTACTGCTCTTGTTGAAACCCATACCGGCGAACTCAAAATTATTCATTGGCCCTATATCAAAGGTGAGCCAGTAGAAATTCCTGAAGTGACTTACCAACCTGCTGTTGAATCAATTCTATAAGAGGCTGCTCTATGAAAATAATGATCATTACAGATGCATGGGATCCACAAGTAAATGGCGTGGTTAGAACTCTGAAGCAAACTCGTGCTGAATTAGTTGCAATGGGTCACGAAGTTGAAATGATTACCCCAAATGGCTTCAAATCTATTCCCTGCCCTACATACCCAGATATTGCCCTATCTTTATTTCCAGGCAAAGAAGTTGCTCGTCGTATCAAAGAGTTTGCTCCCGATGCCATGCATATTGCAACGGAAGGGCCGCTAGGTCTTTCTGCGCGATCTTATGCAGTGAAAAATAACTTGCCCTTTTCAACCGCCTATCACACCCGTTTTCCAGAATATGTAAAAGCGCGTACAGGCATTCCTCTTGCCATTACTTACGCATTCATTCGTTGGTTCCATGGTCCTTCTATGGCTGTCATGGCGCCTACGATCGTCGTCAAAGAGGATTTAGAAAAATACGGTTTGAATAATGTTGTTCTATGGTCTCGCGGTGTTGATTTAGATATTTTTAAAGTACAAGAATCAAAAGCCCTCAATACAGCGCACCCTATTTATTTATATGTCGGTCGCGTTGCTGTCGAAAAAAATATCAATGCATTTTTAGAGTTAGACCTTCCTGGCTCTAAGTGGGTGGTAGGAGACGGTCCAGCCATGGCTGGCATCAAAGAAAAATATCCTGACATTAACTATCTCGGCGTTCTGCAACAGCACGAGCTTGCTAAAGTCTATGCAGCAGCAGATGTTTTTGTATTCCCGAGCAAGACAGACACATTCGGTTTGGTATTACTAGAAGCCATGGCCTGCGGCACCCCTGTCGCAGCCTATCCGGTAACAGGACCCATCGATGTTTTGGGAAGTTCCAAAGCAGGAGCCATGAATGAAGATCTGCGGCAAGCTTGTATTGATGCATTAAAGATCCCTCGCGAAGTGGCGCGTGCTCATGCGGAGAAGTTTTCCTGGAGAGCGGCTTCTGAAGAATTTGTGCGCCACCTTAAGCCTGTGCCATCACCTAATGTGCATGTAACTGCAATTGCTTAAAGGTAATCATAATTGAGCTCACCCTATCACATTGACCAAAACCCTCATAAAGGCAATCGTGGGTTGGCGAGAGCATGGCATGCTGCCAAAAATTCTTGGTGCGGTCTTGTTTATGCATTTCAAGAGGAAAGTGCTTTCAGACAAGAGTTGACCTTATTTCTAATACTGACCCCGATTGCCCTTGTATTGTCGATAAGCCACCTTGAAAAAGTACTCTTGATTAGCTCTTTGGTGATGGTATTGGTGGTTGAGCTATTAAATTCCAGTGTTGAGGCAGCAATCGACAGAATTTCATTTGAACACCATGATTTATCCAAAAGAGCTAAGGATTTTGGGTCTGCGGCCGTCATGCTTGCGCTTTTAATTGCTGTTTTATTGTGGTCTGCCGTGTGCGCACCCCTTGTCTTCAATTTGTAACAAATAGACCCTAATATTAGTAAAACTACCAAGGCTAACTATGTCTGATATTCCAAACCCGATTGGCGCATTTGAAATCTTCTCCCCCAAGAAAAAGAAGGATGTGACGCAATCTAAGTTAAATCCGATAAAAAAACTATCTAAGAAGTTTGCGAAGAAGCTTTTTGGTAAAAAGTTTGCCACTAAATCGCGCGCCGATCTCGTTCAGCCTGAAATTGTTGCTCCAGTTGGTCAAGTCGCCAAAGTCAAAAAACCTGCATTCAAAATTGAGTGGGCTACCAGTGCTATTGAAGTTAAAGAAGCTCAACGATTACGTTACAAAGTATTTGCTGAGGAAATGGGTGCAAACCTTGCTCAAAATGAAGAAGGTCTAGATGTAGATGAATTTGATGCATATTGCGATCATTTATTAATACGCGATCAAGACAGTCTGAAGGTGGTTGGAACTTACCGTGTTCTACCCCCTCATAAGGCCCAAGAGATTGGTCGCCTCTATTCTGACTCTGAGTTCGACTTATCACGTTTAGATCACCTTCGCTCTAAATTAGTTGAGCTAGGTAGATCTTGCGTACACCAGGACTATCGCTCAGGCGCAGTCATTATGGCTCTCTGGAGCGGTTTAGCCCAATACATGCTCAAAAATGGCTATGAAATTATGTTGGGTTGCGCAAGTATCCCAATGGCAGACGGTGGCCATTTTGCAGCGAGCCTTTATAACTCACTGGGCACTGATCAAATGGCTCCAACAGAGTTTCATGCCTTCCCTCGTCTCCCCCTCCCATTAGATAAATTAAATGGCGGACTTGATGTTGAGGCTCCTCCGCTGATCAAAGGTTACTTAAAGCTAGGCGCAAAGATTTGTAGCGCCCCAGCTTGGGATCCAGACTTTAATACAGCGGATTTACTGACTATGTTGCGTCTTTCAGATATCAATCCAAGATACGCAAAACATTTCTTGGGCATGTAACAGACTATAGCCCTCCAATAAACAAAAGCCGTTTCATTTGAAACGGCTTTTTTATTCCCATTAGATTTATCTGATGTTTACTTAAGGCTAACTTGGTAAGAGCGTCCAACCCTTTCCCATTCAGCCGCTTCCTTTAATAGACTAAATTCAGTCAGGGGATGTTCTGATGTCCATTCCTTTGAAAGGCTTACCAAATAGGATCCGTCATGCTCTGACACTTTCACCTTGGGAAAATTTGCATCATTGCGACCCCGACAAAGAACCTGAGCTAAACGCAAGCAAAACAACATACGCCAATCTTGGAAATTATGATTATTGGCCAGTTTTCCTAGCTTTCCTGCATGACCAATTAATAGAGCAGCTAAACGGGCTTGATCATTCTTTGAAAAACCTGGCATATCCGCATTTCCTGCTATGTACGCAGAATGTTTGTGATAACCATTGTGAGAAATCGATAAACCAATCTCATGTAAATTAGCAGCCCATTGCAAGAGTGCAACATTATTGTCCCTGCTCTCTGATTGTGGCTTGGGTAGTTGCTGAAGGAATTCAGCGGCAAGTCTGCCTACTCTAGAGGCCTGATCTCGATCTACGTTGTAGCGTTGCATAAATTGCTCTACCGTCACATAACGCATATCGTGATGCTGTGATCGGCCCAAAAGGTCATACAAAACGCCACTACGCAAAGCAGCATCTGTTACCTCCATATCTTCAATACCTAATTCATCAAATACGGCAAGCATGATTGCAAGGCCACCCGGCCAAACAGATCTTCTATCATCTTTTAGGCCATTTAACTCAACTTGATTTACGTTTTCATATTTCAGAAGATGCTTCTTCAATGCCTTTAAGCCATCGCGTGTTATCAAGCCGCTTCCGGCGTTCACGCGACCCATAGTGAGGCTATCGCCGCTACCGTTAAAGTCATTTGCTGCAATCAACTCAGCAAGTGCCCTAGCGGTGCCAGACGATCCAATGGCTTGCTTCCATCCACTTTTAAGGTATGCACCAGAAATGACTTGAATCTCGCGTCTTGCTGCAAGCTCAGCCTCTTTAAAGGCATGCCCATCAATATTGCCCTTGGGAAAGAAACGCATACTGTGCGATACGCATCCTATGTATAAGCTTTCCATTAGCTTAGGCTCATAGCCCTTACCAATAATGAACTCGGTAGAGCCGCCACCAATATCGACAACCAATCGATTTCCTTGGACGGCTGGAACTTCATGTGCAGCGCCTATATAGATGAGACGCGCTTCCTCAACCCCCGCAATCACCTCAATCGGAAATCCGAGCGCCTCTTGGGCATCATCAACAAATTGCTGGGCGTTTTTTGCAACACGAAGAGTATTGGTGGCAACCGCACGAACATTGGAAGGGTCAAAGCCTCTAATCCGCTCACCAAAACGTCTAATAGCAGTAAGACCTCTTTGATAGGCGTCATTACCTAGAAGTTTATTTTCAGTAAGACCAGCAGCTAAGCGAACTGATTCACGTAAAGTATCAATTGGACGTAATTGGGTGCCCGAGGGCGTATTGACTGCTTGGGCGACCAGCATACGGAAACTGTTTGAGCCTAAGTCTACGGCGGCAACAAGATCCGCAGACTGCGTTAAAGGTTCAACAGGATTGCTGGCCAAGATAATCCCCAGTAAAGTTTTCAACATCAATTATGTCTATTTTATGTAAAAACCGTGACATATTGATGAAAACAGCCATCAGGCCATATAACTCGGGTAAGGATCTATCAGGCAGCTAAGTTTTGTTCCGGGGCGGAACAGTCACTAGACCCGAAACTGCATAAGATGCAGCAGTCGCCAGATTTAGGCTTCAAAATCGCGCTACAGGATCTACAACGATAGAAATGATGAGTAGAGCCAGATTGCAGTAACAATGTCTCAGAAGCCTCGCAATGCGGGCAAGTAACGGTTGATTCGAGATAATTATTGTTAAGCACAACTTGATAGTGAACTAATAATGTTTCACTATTATGTCAATGCAGATCCCTCTAGTCAGTTGTACTTGGACTCCAAAACGCTTGGGTTACAAACTCTTGATCCGCAATCTTGGCGATAAGCTTATCCATCTCATCCCCATCAACTGCAGAAGCAGTGAGCACAGCCTGAATCTCAACCTCATCAATACCAAATTGGTGCACTTCAATATCCTGAGTTTGATAACCAGCTTCTTCCAAGGTTCTGATGAATTCCTTTAACGCATGCTTCTGAGCATGTTTAGGTGTAATGATATAAACCGAGTTTGTAACCTCTACAGATTTAGTATCTAAGGGCTGGCGATTAATAAAACTCACTACCGGTCTCAATAAGGTATTTGCCGCCAATATAAAAGCTGTTGCTAAACCAGCCTCTAAAATGAGATCAGCTCCTGCGCAGGCTCCTACTGCACCCGAGGCCCATAAAGTGGCAGCCGTATTGATTCCGCGAACATTACCTTCTTCGCGCATGATGACACCAGCACCCAAGAAGCCTATACCCGAAACAACATAAGCCATGATGTGAACAGCGCCATCATGACCAGTTAGGCGATTACCAGCATCTACAAAAATTGCAGCCCCTAAAGCAACTAAGATATTCGTTCTGAGACCGGCTGTTCGTTGTCGATATTGACGCTCTAGCCCAATTAAGCCGCCAAAGAAAAAAGCGGCACACAGACTGATAGCAGTATCTGTTAAAGATGCATAGTTGATGTTGTGAATAAATTCCATGAATACAGGGTGCTTTATTTAGAGCTCAGTCCTAAGGACTCTACCATTACTCTAAATACCTCAGTGTTATCCATGAAGCCTTTGAACTTTTCTGATCCAGGGCCCTGTGCATTTAATACAGCATCGTCGGCTGCATGAACTCCGGATTCTTGATTTGTGGGTAGATTTCCGCCCACATGAATGGCATCTTCTTGCAATTGAATATATTTAGGATTAGCCACGTATTTCCCTGCCTCATCTTTAATGGCTGGTACAAATGTGCCATCTAATTTTGGATGCATTGTTTCGTAATGGTCTGGATAGCTTCCATAGAAATAAGCCAAACGCTTAGAAACATCGATCTTATTAGGGTAGCCTTTGAGGTCTGCTTTTGGGTAATTTGGATACCCTGCATCCGCGTAGACACCTACCTTCTCGCGCAATGCCCCAGGTTTGTCATCATGCACGACGCCGCTAATTGAACCACTATGGGTGTGATCTGGAGTAACGATGATGAGAGTATCGGGATGGGTTTTGGCAAAATCTTTGGCAATTTGGACGGCATTACTAAGCATTATCGTGTCAAAAGCTGCTCGCTCCCAATCTAGGGGATGATTGAATTTATCGATTAATGCGGCCTCAACCATTAAAAAGAAACCATTTGGATTTCTGGAGAGCACATCGATTGCTGATTGGGTCATCTCAGTCAAATCGGGTTGGTTCGGATATTGCTCGACAGTGTTCTTTTTAAGGTAAAGGCGGTCTAGAGACCCATCCATATTATCCGGATGAAAAACACCAAATAATTTCTTTGTATTTTTACTGGAGGATTCGGCTAATAGTTGCTGTTTTGTAAAAGCCAACTGATAGCCTTTTGCTTTAAAACCATCAATAAGATTTTGCTCGTCTTTACGCTTCGAGCCTTTAGTTGACTGAGGATAAAAATAGGCTGATCCTCCACCTAAAATAACATCAGCACCACTAGCTAGTAATTGATCAGCAATATACTGCTTATCTGCCCTACGACGTGTATGAGCAACTACGGCTGCTGGAGTTGCATCTTCAAGTTCGGCATCTGACACGATCCCTACGGACATTCTTGTATTGCGCTTAATCAGTTCAGCGATGGTCTCAACCTTAGGATGCGATAAATTATCAGTGGCTCGGGATACATACAATCCCATTGCATTAACAGCTGTTTTATGTCCAGTTGTGTAGGCACTCATTGAATTTGCCGAATCCGTAATGAGAGAGTCTGAACCGGAGGTTCCTATCATGGCCGTACTAGGCATGTCATCAAATGCCAACCTACCCTGATATTTGCCCTCGGTTATGCCTTTAGATAAAACTCTGGCGGCGGTTCGATTGGCGATCGTCATACCATCACCAACAAAAAGAATGACATTTTTGACCTTACGAGGGCCGCTAGCATATACATCCCAACTCACTTGAAGACGTTCTTGTGGGACGGATGCTATCAATTGATATTTACCAGCCTTTGAGATCTGTACATCTCGAAAAACCAATGAACTTCCCTTGCCATTCTCATTAGCAATAAATTCTGGTTTCACCGTGACTAGTGTGTTGATAGGCTTGCCGTTCAGCTCAAGAATGACATCATTCTGATTGACAACGGAATTGAATTCAACCTTGATGTCAAACTTGGAGCCAGCCAAAATATTAGCCTGATCTATGGGGTAGATTGCAGCCGCATGGACAATGCCTGTAACCAAACAAAATAACGCGATGAGATGAGGCTTAAGCAATTGGATTAATTTCATGATGATTTCCAGAGATGGATAAGGTCAATATTTACTATCAATCAAAATGATGACATCTTGATGACTCAAGCTCAAGACACCTAAAGTGCTGCTTTTTTACTTGCAACTTGCAATTTACCGCTTTTGACAGCTTTTTTAAAAACCTCAAAATCGCTCTGATTTTGTTTGGCATAGGACTTCGCAAAAGAATATAAGGCATTCCCAAACTCTTGTGATTCTCCGCAATATCCAGAGATCATTGCAGCATCACCGGAACGCGCATGACCCAAAGCCAAGGCCCAACCGTACAGTCTTGCGTAGTCAGGAAAGTTTTTTAAGGAAACCCCTTCTGCACCAATATCTAAGCCACCTTTCATATCTCTGAGCTGACGCATATAAAAACCTTCACCGCGATTGATATCAAACTGCACCAGCCCAAAATTCAAAAAGATGTCAGGTGCCCCTTGGAGAAGTCTTTGACCAGCAACAACACGATGACCCATGTCGCGGAAAATCGATTTGCCGAGATAAGGACTCAATACAGATTTTTGAGCCTCTTTGTATTGCAAAAATAAGGGGTCGTGCTCGCTATCGCCCTCAAAGTAAAACAGCATACAGTTAGTGCCTACGCTGCCAACGCCCACTACTTTTCTAACATAGTCCTTTAATGTGTAGCGCTCGAATAATACTTTTCGGTCCGCTAGCAAAGTACTTGCATAATTCATGAGGGCTTTATCAATCAGAGTCTGCAGTGGCACACCATATGCCTCTTCCTTGAAGTGTTCAATAAGAGGTGGTTTATTAATGATCTTGCGGTTCTTGCCAACAAGTGTTGTGAGCTTTTGCAACACTTGAATATTATTCTGACCTTTACACTCCTTTAGATAGGCATCAATTTTCTTTTGATGCTCCTTGCTGAAATGTTTGCGAATTTGTTGTTCACCAATAAATTCTTGCGCTAACTCGAGATACGGCATATTTGCATACCTAGCCATTTGCTTTTGATACTCCGAGCAAATTCGATAAACCAGCTGTTTGGCTAGTGCTTTATCGCCACCGGCACTTTCACATGCAATCAATGCGCTTGCTACAAGCCTCTTTAAATCCCACTCCCAACTTCCGGGCAAAGTTTCATCAAAATCATTAATACCGAAAACTAGTCTGTGCTCAGCAGTACCGAAGAGTCCAAAATTAGAAACATGCATGTCACCGCACAGCTGGACAATAATATTGGTTGTCGGTTGATTGGCTAAATCCTGAGCCATGATTGCAGCCCCACCTCGATAAAATGCGAATGGCGACTGCAGCATTCTTCTGTAGCGAATAGGAATGAGCGATTGAATGCGAGTTTTGGCTTGTTCTTCAAGAATGGTTATCGGGTCAACACGAATTTTGGGGGGTGTATAAATTCCCTGCTCCGCAAAACTAACCCTTTTGCGCAATGCCTTCCCATCCGCAATGCGCCTTCTAATGGTAGGTCGCCCTTTAGCAAAGGACTCTACAGATCGCAATACAGCATATTTAGGTTTTTTATCGGCAGGCATTCATGCAATCACTCATTAGGATCGCATCATTTTAATGCCTATGTAGTCCTGCTGGAGCTTTTAAGAATTAAGGTAGTTCAACTTCTTCTGGATGCCATTAGGCAAGGTAGAAAACCAAACCTTATCTTGCCCCACTGATGGAAGGATTTGGCCATACTCAATCATTTGGCAAGGGGCTATCTCATCAATGTAAGCCCAAATCTGGTGGCTGGCTAACTTAGTGGTAGTTTGTAGGGCAATCTCAATCTCAACCAATAATTGTTTTTTAGTTTGCTCGCTTCTTCCAGATCGAATTTGACCATTCAAAAAAATGTGCGGCTCCTCTAGCAATACACCGCCAATAAAACAGTCATGTAGGTCTAACTCTTTAAAAATCACTTGCGCAAAATAGGCTTCTGCACCAGTGACTTCTGCATGAATTTTTGTAATGGCGCGCGCAATCGCAAACTTCTCATGAGTTCCGAATGATAGACCTGCAGAGTAGACGCTATACGTTGCCATAACTACGCTTTATTTGGGATCGCTTGCTTGCTGGTGGATTGCTAGCAGATGATCTTTGACTTGTAAGTGATCAAGACTATCAAGAGGCAGATCCAGAAGCAATTCAATACGGTTACGCAGACCAATCTCAACCTTTCTAAAGGCATCCCAGATTTCTTCTTCACTCCCCGCTGCAGCCGCAGGATCCGGAAACCCCCAATGAGCTGTTGCTGGGTGACCAGCCCAATAGGGGCATTCTTCTCCAGCAGCTGCATCACAAACGGTGATGATGAAATTCATATGGGGTGCATCTTCCCTCCCATACTCATCCCAACTTTTACTGCGAACTAATGTTAAGGGGTAACCAATCTCTTTAATGATTTTTAAAGCTACGGGATGAATAAATCCTGCAGGCTTTGAACCAGCAGAATAGCCAATAAAACGACCATGGCTTAATGTAGTAGTTAAAGCTTCTGCAAGAATTGATCTAGCAGAATTACCTGTACATATGAAAAGAATATTAAAAGGCTTGTTCATGCGCTCTTCATTTGTCAGTTAAACAATCTCATCAAGACCAAGTGAGTACTTTTTTTCTACTAGAAATTTCCTAGCGATATGATCCTCAACCACCACATCTCTAGAGTGCTTGATTGGGGCACCTGCACTCTGTTGCAAGTCTTGGATTTCATTACGAAATACCTTAGCCAAATACTCATTGATATTGTGGTCCACAGACACCCCCTGAAAAGTAGCCAACAGAATGATCCTAAATGGGCTTTATTTCAGATTTATTAAAGGTATATAGGGTGCCTAAGGCTCATCAAAGCGTCTAGCAAACTCCAATTAGCTTCCAAGTCGATGATTAATATACCGTTTTGCGTAATTTAAGCGCGCCTCGTACCATGCATGCCAAATCATAGATAGCGTATTTTTCATTTTATATCCTTGTGGTGAAAGACGAGGTTAGGAACAATCATTTTGCGAAGTCTCCTGGAAATATTGCCCCTCTATTGTTCGCCATAAAGATGACAAGGCGGAGGCGAATTGATGACGGATTGAAGTCCCTGCGATAAACTGAATTGGTCAATACTTAGGAAATAAATGATGAGTAACTTGGATTTGTATTGCAACATTGCTTTACGACTGGGTCTGGCATTGATTGTTGGTGCAGTGCTAGGCCTCAATCGATGGTTACACCATAAATCTGCGGGTATACGCACCCATTCTTTAGTTTCTATCGGTTCGGCGATGGCGGTAATGCTGATTAGCGACTTTGTAAATGATGATGCGCAATCGGTTAGTCGCGTCTTACAGGGATTAATTACTGGTCTTGGATTTTTAGGTGCCGGCGTCATTATTCATGAGCAAAGTTCCCAAAAAATTCATGGTCTAACCACCGCCGCAAGCTTATGGGCGTGCGCCCTCATTGGGGCTGCTTTTGGAGCCGGAAAATTCGCTTTAGGGCTGCTAACCTTAGGGGCAATCTTACTCACCTTGTTTATAGGGGGTCCTTTGGAAAGGCTTTTAGCAAGGCTGACTGGTATCAAACGGGGGTCGGAAATTTCAGGGGATCCGGACTAAAACCCACCAAAACACTCAAAAAAGCAGGTTTTGTCATATTTGTTTGCTAGGATTAAAGATCCTAAGGACCATATGTCAAAGCTATGAGCAATTATCGATACGAAGACGCAGTAAAACAATTGCAAGAATCTGGTGCCATTGGGCTTGTAGACCTGAAAAATCTACCCCATGATGATCTCGTAGAGTTGTTCGAGGAGATCAAAGTATGGTGTTTATACGCCAGCGGAAAACCTGAAAAACTCCCAAAAGAGTCTAAGAAAAAGAAGAAAAAGAAGAAAGACTGAGCTTAATTGCCCAGTCTTTCCCTCGGAATGCGCAGCATGAATGTGCTGCCTTTTCCGGGGGTACTTTCAATCATGAGCTGAGCCTGATGTCGACTGGCAATATGCTTCACAATCGCCAATCCCAGCCCTGTACCACCCGTATCTCTGGAGCGACTTCTATCTACCCTGTAAAAACGCTCTGTCAGCCTAGATAAATGCTCAGACGCAATACCAGGACCAGTGTCTGAAACAGCAAACTCACCTTGACCTTGGTGATTCACAGACCATTTGACATTGATCTTCCCTCCGTCTGGAGTGTAGCGAATTGCATTGGAAACTAAATTGCTAAAAGCAGAGAGAATTTCCCGCTCATCTCCCAAAATACTCTGGGTAGAGTCAATCTCAAAACTAAATTGATGCTTACCTTTTGATAGAGCTTCAGCATCATTTCTCAATAAAGCCATGAGCGTTTCACTTTTGACAACATTTGTTACAGCCGGCTGTGTGTTGGCTTCTAGGTTGGCAAGTGTTAGTAAATCTTCTACCAAGCTCTTCATGCGTTGAGCTTGGGACATCATCATTTCAAAATATTGATCACGCTGCTCCTTTGCCAACTCCAGTGACTGAACCGTCTCTAGGAAACCCATCAATACTGTAATTGGCGTACGCATTTCGTGGGATACGTTAGCCACGAAATCTCTGCGCATTGCATCAGCCTTCTGGAGGTCTGTGACATTTTGAATCAGAAGGAGATGGCGATTTTGTCCAAATGGGAATGCTTGCATCATCAGACTCAAACTACTATCTGGCCCCATACGCTCGATCAATAGCGGCTCGTCAAAATGGCGTCTATTGAGATAGTGAATAAACTCAGGACGGCGTATTAAAAAATTGATACGTTGCATCGCGTCACGCTTAAAAATCAGACCAAAAAAATGCTCTGCAATGCTATTGCACCATTCAATCTGATCATTTTCATCGAGCATCACAATGCCATTAGGCGATGCTTGAAAAGCCTCGATAAAGTGATCATGCTGTTGTTCAATCTGACCCATTCTCTGCTTCAGATTTTTAATTAAACGCTGAAGTCTAAAAAATATTTCTTCCCATAAGCCGCTAGGTAATGGCATATTTTCTAAAGAATCATTCTGGATATATCTGCCCAAACGAGCAAGATTGATATAGGAATAGATCAGGGGGATAGATAAGATAAAAATCCCCGCAGCAATACCCCACTCATTACCCCAATTAGCCAGGACAATAAATGAGACGATAAAAGCAACGCAAATGATGAGAATGAAGCGTGATAATGCTGAAATCATGCTGCAATCTTAGACCATTCTTTCAGAATACCTCAGAATGCAATAAATCGGTCGCTCAATCTTAGGACTGATTGGGAGTTTTGGTAATCCTGTAGCCGCTACCCCGGACAGTTTCTATATAGCGATCACAATCAAATGGGGCAAGAGCTGCTCTGAGTCTTTTTATGTGGACATCGACAGTTCTTTCCTCGATATAGACCTCATTTCCCCATACATTATCTAGAAGATTTGTGCGAGAATGAACCCGCTCAGGGTTACTCATAAAGAACTGCAAAAGACGGTATTCGGTTGGGCCCAAGGAAATTGACTTTGGCTCAGAACTGGGCCAAATTGCCAATACTCGATGGGAGCTAGGATCTAGCTTTAAGGGGCCTATCGTTAATGGCCCTGTATCCTCAACTGGTGTTTGGCGGCGCAATAAAGCCCTAACCCTGGCAACGAGCTCTTTTGGTGAAAAGGGCTTTGTTACATAATCATCAGCACCAGAATCAAGACCCATGACTTTATCCGCCTCTTCGCTCTTGGCAGTAAGCATGAGAATAGGTAGCCCCCTAGTTTTTTCATTAGCGCGCAATTCTTTGGCAAATTGCACGCCTGATTTACCCGGAAGCATCCAATCCAAGATGATCAAGCTTGGCAAACGATCTTTCATTAAATTCAAGGCAAGATCGGCTTGCATCGCCTTTTCAACTTCGTATCCAGCATGAGTTAAGTTGATAGCAATTAACTCTGAAATTGATGGCTCATCTTCTACTACAAGTATTCGGTGAGTCATATTCGGCAAGCTTTACTTTGTTGCTTCGCGCACCAAATCTTCGTGCGGAATATGTCGAACATCAGAACCTTTAGCAATGTAGATGACGAATTCAGCAATATTTTTTGCATGATCACCAATACGTTCAATCGCTTTAGCAATTGTTAGCATATCGAGACCAATGGAAATGATGTGCGGATCCTCAGACATATAGGTAATGAGCTTGCGAACAAATCCACGGAACTCCTCATCAATCTGTCGATCTTCAGCAACCACTTCAGCAGCTGCAACAGTATCTAAGCGAGCGAATGCATCAAGACTGCGGCGGAGCAGATTAATGGCCATTTGGCCCGATAGACGAATCTCAGCAACGTTGATATTGTGAGTCGCACCAGATTCAATGAGACGCTTTGTACGCTTTGCAACGCGCTCAGCTTCATCACCAGCTCGCTCTAAATTGGTAATTGCCTTTGATACAGCCATGACCAAGCGTAGATCACGAGCAGTAGGCTGACGTCGAGCAATGACCTCTGTACATGCTAAGTCAATCTGAATTTCAAGATCATTTACAAGTTTTTCATTTTCGATCACTACATTGCAAGTCTCGATATCCATTTGAGTGAATGCACGCATTGCAGTGGCAATCTGGGACTCAACTAGACCACCCATTTCTAGCAATCGGCTAGAGAGTGAATTCAGATCAGCGTCAAATTGTGATGATAGGTGTTTATCTGGCATATTCATCTCCCAATCAACCGAAGCGGCCGGTTATATAGTCTTCTGTTTCTTTGCGCTTAGGTTTAATAAATATTTCATCAGTTTTACCATATTCAACCAAGCTTCCGAGATACATGTAAGCAGTGTAATCGGATACGCGAGCCGCTTGCTGCATATTATGAGTAACGATTGCAATGGTGTACTCATGCTTTAGTTCGTTAATGAGTTCCTCAATTTTGCCGGTAGAGATTGGATCTAGGGCTGAAGTAGGCTCATCCAACAGAATGATAGATGGCTTTACTGCAACACCACGTGCGATACATAGACGCTGCTGCTGACCACCCGATAGCGATAAACCGCTTTGATTTAACTTATCCTTAGCCTCAGTCCACAAGGCAGCCTTATTGAGAGCCCATTCAACCCTCTCATCCATTTCTGAACGAGACAGCTTTTCATAAAGGCGCACACCAAAGGCGATGTTTTCATAGATAGACATCGGGAATGGAGTTGGCTTTTGGAAAACCATACCAATACGTGAACGCAAGAGGTTCAAGTCTTGACCTGGCTCGAGAATATTTTGGCCGTAGAAATTGATTTCACCTTCGGCACGTTGACCTGGGTAGAGGTCATACATACGGTTGAGGGTCCGTAATAGGGTTGACTTACCGCAGCCAGATGGCCCAATAAATGCAGTAACCTTGCCCTGCTCAATATCCAGATTGATATTCTTTAGACCTTGAAATGCGCCGTAAAAGAAATTTAGGTTTCTTACTTCAAGGGCATTGACAGCTTTTTGCCCTCCATTTTGATTAGTTGCTTCCACGCTACCCCCTTGACTATCAATCTTGTTTAAGTCGAACATTGTTTTCATGTTGCTCATCATCCTTGCACCTTCTCACGGAATACGACACGCGCCAGAATATTGAGACCTAGCACGGCAAATGTAATGAGAAGCGCTCCACCCCAAGCTAATTCAACCCAGTTATCGTATGGGCTCATTGCAAATTGGAAGATCACCACAGGCAAGTTAGCCATTGGCGCATTCATATTGGTAGAGAAAAATTGGTTATTCAGCGCGGTAAATAACAATGGCGCTGTCTCACCGCTCACACGAGCTAGCGCAAGCAAAATACCAGTCATGACACCACTCTGCGCTGCTCTCAAAGTGATCATGAAAGCAACTTTCCACTTTGGGGTACCCAGAGCATAAGCTGCTTCACGCAAACTACCAGGTACCAAGCGCAACATATTTTCCGTTGTTCGAACCACTACTGGTATTGCAATGAGTGAGAGCGCAATAGTGCCAGCCCAACCAGAAAAGTGTTTGGCTTGAGCAACCACAAAAGCGTACACAAACAAACCGATCACAATAGATGGGGCAGATAGCATGATGTCAGTAACAAAGCGGGTTATAGCTGCTACCTTGCTGCGATCGCCATACTCAGAAAGATAAAGACCTGCAAGCACACCAATTGGAGTACTAATTAAAGTACAAAAACCCACCAATAGAAGGCTTCCAACAATAGCGTTAGCCAAACCGCCGCCATCAGATCCTGGGGCTGGAGTGCTATGCGTAAAGAGCGACAAATCAATTGCCGAAAAACCCTTAATGACTAAAACACTCAAAATCCAAAGCAAGAAGACCATTCCCAAAAGCATGGCCCCCATAGAGAGAGTTAAACCAATTTTGTTGGCACGTTTGCGCTTAGCAAAAATGGATGCATCAATATTAGAAGTATTGTTCATGTTTTCAGACCCTGCTTCTTCTCCATATTATTTAGCATCCACTTAGCACATGCCAACACAATGAAGGTAATAATAAAAAGCGCCAATCCCAAAGCAAATAAGGAAGATAAATGGTTACCAGCCTCAGCCTCGCCAAACTCGTTAGCTAAGGTAGAGGCAATTGATGTGCCTGGAGCAAATAATGATGCAGAGAGGCGATGTGCATTACCAATCACGAAGGTAACAGCCATTGTTTCACCAAGTGCACGCCCTAATCCCAACATCACTCCACCGATCACACCAGCCTTTGTATAAGGAAGCACGACATTTTTGACCACTTCCCAAGTTGTGCAACCAATACCATAAGCAGACTCTTTTAATACCGGCGGAACAATTTCAAAAACGTCACGCATAACTGAAGCTATGAAGGGCAGAATCATCATGGCCAATATCAAGCCTGCGCACAAAACACCAATGCCATTAAACGCACCAGAGAACAAAATTCCCAAGCCAGGCACTTGGCCCAGGGTTGCGGCTAACGCTGGCTCGATGTACTCGGCAAACAGCGGAGCAAAAATAAAGAGACCAAACATACCGTAAATAATGGATGGGACTGCTGCCAACAATTCAACTGCAGTACCTAGCGGTCTACGGAGGTAACCAGGACAAAGCTCTGTTAGAAATACCGCAATACCAAAACTCAGTGGAACGGCAATTAACAATGCAATAACAGAAGTAATGACCGTGCCATAAATGGCAATTAGGCCACCAAACTCACCGTTCACAATGTCCCATTCTTGGGTCACAAAAAAGGCTGGACCGAAGGTATGTAATGCAGGCCATGCATTGATCACCAAAGAAATCAAGATACCCATCAGAGCGATTAATACTGACAAGGCAAAAAATTGAGTAATCCCATGAAACAAAAAGTCTTGGACTCTTTGTAATTTAGCGATTCTGAGAGCTTGTGGCGTTGGCGCTGATTGAGACTGCGTTATATCCATCATATTTTCTACAATTTAAATATTGAAACAGCCCCACGGACTTGTGGAGCTGTTCATTAAAGAATGTGAAAGCTAAAAAATATCAACGCTTATTTTGTAATTACCTTAGTAAATACATTTTTGCGAATGAAGTCTGTAGTAGCGTCAGGCATTGGTACATAATCCAACTCTTCAGCCATTTTCTTGCCTTCTTTGAATGCAAATTCAAAGAATTTGATTACTTCAGCAGAGTTAGCCTTGTTCTCAGGTTTCTTGTACATCAAGATGAAAGAAGCGCCAGTAATAGGCCATGATTTAGCACCAGATGCATTGGTGATGAATGTGCCCATACCAGGAATCTTTGCCCAGTCAGTACCAGCTGCTGCAGCTGCAAAAGTTGCATCATCTGGGGCTACGAAGTTACCATCTTTGTTCTTCAAAGAAATGAAAGTCATCTTATTTTTCTTGGCGTAAGCATACTCAACATAACCAATGGAATTCTTGACGCGGGTGACGTTAGCAGCAACACCTTCGTTACCTTTTCCACCAACTGTTGAAGCAGCAGGCCACTTAACGTTTGCACCAGAACCCACAGCATCTTTGAACAACGTGCTGGTTTTAGCCAAATAGTCGGTAAAGATTGCTGTTGTGCCAGAGCCATCAGCACGAGTTACTACAGTGATTGGACCAGAAGGAATCTTTAAGCCAGGATTCATGATGGCAATACGCTTATCGCCCCAGTCAGAAATGACGCCTTGAAAAATATCAGCCAATGTAGGGCCATCTAATTTAATTTCGCCTGGCTTAACACCATCAACGTTAATAACCGGTACAACGCCACCGATGATTGCTGGGAACTGAACCAAGCCATCAGCTTCGAGCTCTTCGAACTTCACTGGATTGTCAGTTGCACCAAAATCAACAGTCTTTGCTTTAATCTGTTTGATACCACCAGAGGAGCCAATAGACTGATAGTTCAAATTTGAACCTGTCTTCGCCTTGAAAGCTTCTGCCCATTTAGCGTAAATAGGGTACGGGAATGTCGCACCCGCACCGGTCATGTCAACAGCGAAAGCGGCTGGGGCAAGAGAAATAGCAATAATTACTAGTGCTTTTTTCAAGAAAGATTTCATTTGATCAGTCCTTAGTTAGAAGTAACGCAACATCGCGATATTCGGACAATACGGATCAACTATGACGCTTTCATGACATTTGCCATTCAATCAAAATAAATTCAATTAAATCAATAACATGAGAATACTGATCGAGAAATTATTTAGATAATTTTCTTTAGTTTTAGGGCACCATAAACACCAGCGCCAGCTAGCGACATTAAAACCATGACCTCAAAAAATGAGCCTTTCAGGCCTGGTAAGTCCTCCATATTCATCCCCATAATGCCGCTTAGCAATGTCATCGGAAGAAATATCACAGTCATCACAGATAAAACATGCAAATTTTTAGCGTTAAATTCTGCTACGTGAGCCGCTTGTTCGTCCTGAAGCAATTTAGCGCGGTCGTAAAGACTTGCTATCTCCTGCGCTAGGTAGCTTAGCAAATCCAAGTCATCATTAAGACTATGCTTATCTTCCTCACTAAACCAATAGGGTAGACGCTTTAAAAGCCGATGTAATGCTACTAATTCAGGAGAAAAATGCCGCCTGAGACGACTGCACTGCATGCGAATGCGTCCAAGTGTTTCATGCTCAGGAAACTCTCTACCCTTAAGCAGCTTTTCTTCTAAGCCATCCATATCCTCAGATAAATGAACTAATAAGGAGCGTAAGTGCTCTGCACGCAAATCAAGAAGCTCATGGAAAAGCTCAATAGTCGATGCGGGGTTAATATGGCCACTTCGAAGTTCATATCGCAGGTTGTCAGTAGTTCTTAAGGGATTATTTCTCAGAGAGACCATTAATTTGGGCGTCAAGATAGCCCATAGGGTTCCAAGGCCTGCATCAGCACTAATGTCACCAAACTCTTGCTGAAAATCATTCATCACCATGAGAAGGCAATCATCGAGTTTTTCTATCCGCTCAAGACGACTTAGATTTACCCCCTCTTCTATCATTTCTACAACTCGCTCTGGGATCAGTGGGGTATCTACCAGCCATCGCTGAATTTGGGAGTTGGAAAGATTTAAATGTAACCAAACCGATACGTTTTCATCTTCTAAGGCCTGAGGAATCTCAAACAATGGAATTTCATAGCCCCTACCTGATTGAGGCATTGCCCAGGCAAATACGACTCCAGCGACTGGAAAGGGTTTATGGATAATGGCTTGAGACATAACAAAATTGTATGACACAACTTACAAAAGCCCCCTCACTGATGACATAAAAGCGTCACGACATTGCGCTAAAAGTTCATGTGAGCTAGATCTATTCTGACTTATGGCTTTGAATTTAATGGGGGTGAACTATCCATGCAATACCAAATTATTCCCCTAGAAATAGGCTCCTTAGTAGAGCGCTATATTTTTCAGCAAAAAAATAAAGAGATTAAATGCGGTAAGGTGTGGAAACTAGGCTCTGTTCTAACATCTATAAAACCTAATTTTATAGATGACTATGATCCCAATCTCGGGATTTGTATCGAAAATATACCTGGCGGTCAAATCAGCCAAACTTATGGTGGAGAAAAAGTCATTTACTTCTCTGAAACAATAGATCATGAGGAGCAAGATGAATTGACGGATATTTTTTATCAGAGTAGTAAAAAATATGCCAAAAATTTTTCTGATGTATTCCATGATCTGGGCTGGAAGCAAGTAAGCTTCAATACCTATATTTTTGGTGAACTTGAAATTAAAGAACTACGAGAATCATCTCACCCCAATAAACATATATGAAATTACATATTGCATTCTTACTTGCTCTACTAACCAGTATCTCAACCTCTCTGAATGCCCAATCATCCTCTGCGTTTAAGTTCGTGGCATTGGGAGATATGCCCTACAACATTCCTAGTGACTATCAGCGTTATGAGCGGCTCATAAGCGCTATTAATCAGACCAACCCCAGTTTCAGTATTTTTGTTGGAGATACAAAGTCAGGTTCCACACCATGTAGCGATGAATACAACCAAAAGGTAAAGAACTATTTCAATCAATTCAGTGCACCACTCATCTACAGCATCGGGGATAACGAATGGACAGATTGTCATCGTCCATTAGCAGGTTCATACGACCCAATAGAGCGCTTAGAAAGCGTGCGAGCAACTTTTTTCAACTCTTCAAAAAGTTTAGGGAAAAAGCAAATAGACCTCGTGCGTCAGGCAGATATTGATTCTCAATTTATAAAATACGTAGAGAACTCTTATTGGTTAAAAAATAAATTTATTTTTGTAAATCTGCACATACCTGGTTCTAACAATAATTATGAAAGAAATGAAAGCGCAAAGGCAGAGTATCAAGACAGAAATCGCGCAAACATTTCTTGGATCAATCACATCTTTTCAATCGCTAAGTCATCCGATATTGACGGTATCGTATTGGCATATCAAGCTGATATGTTTTATCACCCATCCCAAGCGACAAGTCCTGAAAGTGGGTATCGAGATACCTTGGTGGTTCTGAGCCAAAAAGCTTCTGAATTTAAAAAGCCGATACTCTTAATACATGGCGACAGTCATAGACTAATCATTGATCAACCACTTAAAACAGCGGATCAAAAAGGCTATCTCGAAAATGTAATCCGCCTAGAGGTAATGGGGGCAGAACAAATACAGGCTGTTGAGATTCAGGTGAATCCTCAATCAGCACAACCCTTTGGATTCAAGCCGATAATCCTACGAGAAAATATGTTGAACCCCTAAGGTTCTTCATGTTTACCTACCAATGTTACCCATATAGAGGTCTTAAGCTGATACTAAATAGAGTTATCAGTGGGTACTAAATCAGCAATACTTTTAGCAGAACTCATAGCAAGGTCAGCGTCTTGAGTTTCAACCATTACCCTGAGAAGTGGCTCTGTGCCAGATGCACGAATGAGTACCCTTCCAATGTTCTTGAGCTCGTTTTCTACTTTTGAAATCTGTTTTTTAAGAACTTCATCTGCTTTCCAGTCATAGCCTTGCTTAAATTTCACATTCAGAAGCACTTGTGGAAAGATCTTCACTGAGTCGAGTAGTTGCGCTAAGCTCTTCTTATTCATACTCATAGCAGCCAAAACTTGGAGTGCGGCAATCGTGCCATCACCGGTTGAGTGTTGATCCAAGCAAAGCAAATGACCTGAGCCCTCTCCGCCAATAATCCAGCCCTTTTGCTTTAAAAGTTCTAATACATAGCGATCACCGACATTGGCACGATCAAAACCAATACCCAGTCCTTTGATGGCATTTTCAACGGCTAAATTGGTCATGAGCGTACCAACGGCACCACCAATCTTTTCACCTCGATCTAAACGATCTTTAGCGAGGACATATAGTAATTCGTCACCATTAAATAAGCGACCAGTAGCATCTACCATCTGAAGTCGATCAGCATCGCCATCTAAAGCAATACCTAAATCAGCGTTGACCTCTTTGACCTTAGCAATCAAGGCAGCGGGTGCTGTAGCACCGCAACCATCGTTAATATTGCGGCCATCTGGATTGACGCCAATGGCAATCACTTCAGCACCCAGTTCATGAAATACGTGAGGAGCCGTATGGTACGCAGCTCCATTAGCGCAATCAACTACCAGCTTTAATCCTTTGAGGTTAAGCTCACCTGGAAATGTCGATTTACAAAACTCAATATAACGTCCGGCTGCATCATCCAATCGGTAAGCCTTGCCTAATTCTTTTGAATTAACGCAACCCATCGGTTTTGATAGCTCTGCCTCAATGGCAAGCTCAAACGCATCATCTAACTTATCGCCATTTGCCGAGAAAAACTTAATCCCGTTATCTTGATAAGGATTGTGCGATGCAGAGATCACGATGCCTGCTGATAATCGCAATGCTTTAGTAAGGTAGGCCACTCCCGGAGTTGGAATCGGACCGCATAGCATGACATCAACACCAGCAGCTGCAAAACCGGCCTCTAAAGCGGCCTCTAATAAATAACCTGAGACACGCGTGTCTTTGCCAATTAATACTTTGCAACGCTCGCCTGGTTTAGCATTCTTGTTCAACACCATGCCAGCGGCATAACCCAAGCGGGTCATAAATTCAGGCACGATCGGAAAAGTTCCAACCTCGCCACGAATACCATCAGTTCCAAAGTATTGTTTTTTCATGGATGTCATTATAAAACTGTGAAGCAAGGGTTTTAAAACCCAAGTCTAGGTATATACAGCCTCCCACAGCTTTAAAGCATCGATCGTCTCTGGTACATCATGCACCCTCACGATCTTGGCGCCTCGATCTGCCGCCATGATAGCTGCAGCAATGCTGGGAGCAACGCGCTCATTAGTGTCTTTACCTGTAATTTTTCCGATCATT
Source organism: Polynucleobacter sp. MG-6-Vaara-E2 (assembly GCF_018687695.1). Taxonomy (NCBI): domain Bacteria; kingdom Pseudomonadati; phylum Pseudomonadota; class Betaproteobacteria; order Burkholderiales; family Burkholderiaceae; genus Polynucleobacter; species Polynucleobacter sp. MG-6-Vaara-E2. The sequence continues at coordinate 886,147 of NZ_CP061303.1, read as the reverse complement.
GACTTGCGAGATATTCCGGCAAGAACTGGATAGCCAAGTTCAGAGAAGCTTTGGAAATTAGTCAGCATATTGAGGTTATGTACAAGACTCTTACCAAATCCAAAGCCAGGATCGATTGCAATGCGGTGATGGTCAATCCCTTTTCCGATTAACAGGTCGATACGTTCTTTTAGAAACTGCTTCACCTCAGCAACCACGTCAAGATACTCAGGATTAAATTGCATTGTGATCGGGTCGCGCTGCATATGCATTAATAGAATGCCGCAATTCGAATTATCAAGAACAGCATTTACAGCACCCTCTTGTCTAAGTGCCCAAATATCATTCACACAATCAACGCCAGACTTTAGCGCTTGGCGCATGGTTTCTGCTTTGTAGGTATCGATCGATAGCGGTACTCCACAATCTTTTAAGCCCTCAATCACTGGCAGCACGCGATCTAATTCTTCTTGAAGTGATACTGGTTCGGCGCCAGGTCTAGTGGACTCACCGCCAATATCAATCAAATCAACACCACTCTTAATCATCAGCTCTGCTTGAGCAATTGCATCATTGGCGTTTCGAAATTGGCCGCCATCCGAAAATGAATCAGGCGTAGCGTTCAGAATGCCCATCACAATGGGGCGCTTACGTTTGCTGAAGTCAAAAAGAAAACGCCCACAACGCCATGTTGTGGGCATCTCTTGAATGCCTATCTTAACCATAAAGCTCTATTTAAGCTGTGGCTGGAGCGCTACCGGCTGCTGGACCTGGTGTACCAGCGGAGTTACCAAATTGGGTTGCAGGTGGCGGTTTAGGAGCACGGGGTGGACGACCCTCCATGATGTCATTGATTTGCTCTGCATCAATGGTCTCCCATTCAAGCAATGCAGCAACCATGGCTTCAACCTTGTCGCGGTTTTGCTCCAAGATCGACTTCGCCAAAGCATATTGACTATCGATCAACATCCGAATCTCGGCATCAACCTTTTGCTGGGTTAATTCAGAAACAGTCTTAGTGCTATTGCGACCAAAAATGCTCTCTGATTCTGTATCGACATAAACCATCGTACCCAAGCTATCACTCATACCGTAGCGTGTCACCATATCACGCGCCATTTTGGTAGCACGTTCGAAATCATTTGATGCGCCAGTACTCATAGAGTGCAAGAAGACTTCTTCAGCAGCGCGGCCGCCAAACAAAATCGCCAACTCTTCCAACATGCGATCTTTGTAAAGATTCACACGGTCAAATTCCGGCAGTTGCCAAGTCACACCCAGTGCCATGCCGCGGGGCATGATGGTCACTTTATGGACTGGGTCGGCCTTAGGTAGGATCTTTGCTACAACCGCATGGCCAGACTCGTGATATGCCGTATTACGGCGCTCTTCTTCACGCATCACAGCAGACTTACGCTCAGGACCCATATAGATCTTGTCTTTAGCGTCTTCAAAGTCTTTCATATCCACTGAACGCTTATTGCGGCGTGCAGCAAACAAAGCGGCCTCATTGACCAAGTTAGCTAAATCAGCGCCCGAGAAGCCAGGGGTGCCACGCGCTAGTACAGCAGCATTCACATCTGGGTCGATAGGAACCTTACGCATATGTACCTGTAAAATCTGCTCACGACCGCGAATGTCTGGCAAGCCCACATGTACTTGACGGTCAAAACGACCTGGGCGTAATAACGCCTTATCCAACACATCAGAACGGTTCGTCGCGGCAACTACGATTACGCCGCTATTGCTTTCAAAACCATCCATTTCAACGAGCATTTGGTTTAGCGTTTGTTCACGCTCATCGTTACCGCCGCCCATGCCGGCTCCGCGATGACGACCAACTGCATCAATCTCATCAATAAAGATGATGCAAGGAGAATTCTTCTTAGCATTCTCAAACATATCGCGCACACGTGAAGCACCAACACCCACAAACATCTCTACGAAATCAGAACCTGAAATGGAGAAGAACGGCACTTTTGCTTCACCCGCAATGGCGCGTGCCAAAAGAGTCTTACCAGTTCCTGGAGGACCTACAAGCAATACACCATGCGGAATACGTCCACCCAGCTTCTGAAATTTTTGAGGATCTTTTAAGAAGTCAACTAATTCAAAAACTTCTTCTTTTGCTTCATCGCAACCTGCAACATCAGCAAAGGTAACAGTGTTGCTGTTCTCATCAATTAAGCGCGCTTTAGATTTACCAAAGGAAAATGCCCCACCTTTGCCGCCACCTTGCATCTGACGCATCATGAAAAACCAGAAACCAATGATCAATAAAGTCGGTCCGAGATAATACAAAGCAGAAACCAACATATTGGGTTCATCTTCTGCTTTACCAGTAACTTGTACGCCGTATTTCATTAAGTCACCAACCATCCAGATATCGCCTGGAGAGATGATGGAATACTTATTACCGTCTGCGGGTGTCACTTGCAATGTCCGACCCTGCACATCGACACGTTTTACTTTGCCTGCCTTGGCATCATCCATGAATTGGGAATACGTGACTTGATTTTGGTCCTTAGGCTTATCAAACTGTTTGAAAACAGTGAAGAGCACCAAGCCCACAATGAGCCACACGCCGATTTTTTGGAACATATTGCTGTTCAAAATTGAGTCCTTTTCTGGATAAATCCAGGAGTTAAAGCAAATCGCTACCTAAGTATTTGATTCTACTACCAGCCTTTTTCAAGGGCTAATGGCTTGTTTATTTGATAAACCCATGTATTTCAGGGGGTTATTGGAGATTGATGGGGCTATTTCCTAGCTTATTTAGATGGCTTGAGGTTTCTGCCCAAAAGGAAGATCTCTGAAGACCTTGCCCGAGAAGCTTTGGGCTTTCTGGATGCTACTGATTTGAAGACCTTTTTAAAGGATTCAACGATCTGGCTGTAGCCGCTACCATTAAAGCATTTAATCAGCAAAGCACCTTCTGGCTTCAGATGGTCGACTGCAAAATCAAGGGCTATCTCAGCCAAAAAGGCCATACGCGCAGCATCAGCCACCCCGACTCCGGACAGATTAGGCGCCATGTCGGAAAGCACGAGATCCACTTTGCCATCAGCACTTTTTGGCAATAAAGCCTCCAGTGCTGCAAGCCCTTCGTCCTCTCTAAAGTCACCTTGAATAAAACTTACATCAGCAATATCTTCCATCGGCAAGATATCGATGGCAATAATTTGGCCATCAGGCTTGCCGGACTCGATATTGGGATTACTTTTGCCTAATTCAGTTAAACGATTACGGGCGTACTGAGACCAGCTACCTGGAGCACTACCCAAGTCCACAATGGTCATACCTGCTTTGATGAGTTGATCTTGCTCGTCAATTTCACTGAGCTTGTAAACCGCTCTAGCGCGATAGCCCTCTTTTTGAGCCATCTTCACATAGGGATCAGTTAAATGATCCTGCAACCAACTTTTATTAAATTTATTCTTTGCCACAACGTACCCACTTTCGCCCTACATTTTCCTAGTTTCTGCCCCCTAAAGCAAAAGGAATTGCTCTAAAACGGCTCAAATCTCTTTTAAATAGGCTCATTTAGACATCAATGCTCTATCATCAAGCCCATGACCGCACTATCCATCACCCCCCAACAACGTAAATCTCTCAAAGCCGATGCCCATGACTTAAGTCCCGTGGTGATGGTTGGTGGAGATGGCTTAACACCTGCTGTGATCAAAGAAGCAAAACTTGCTATCAACCATCATGGTTTGATCAAGATCCGTGTGTTTGGCGATGATCGTGAAGCGCGTCTGGCTATTTATGAAGAGCTATGTGACAAGCTTGATGCCGCTCCAGTGCAGCACATTGGTAAATTACTGGTTCTTTGGAAACCCAAAGATATCGTTGATGAGGCCTACGCCAACTTAGGTCGCTCAAGCAAGCAAACCAAAAAGATATTGCAAGCACCTAGAACAAAACGTCAACCGAATCGTGTACCAGCTAAATCTGGCGTGCGCACCAGCACTTCAGAAAGATCTGATCGACGCTCCATCAGCAAGTCGCCGTTTGAACGTGCTGCAGCTGTGAAGTCTGCAACGCCAAAGAAACGCGTACTGCGTTCAGAGGCCGCTGAATCTAAGATTGGCTGGTCATCACCAGGTTACCGTAAAGCTGCTGCAGCACCAGCGCCAATTAAGCGACGCAAGGTTCGCATGAGCAGCAACAAAAAGAAATCGCTTGGGTCTTAAACTGCAACCGAATGTGTTGCAAAGGATTTACAAAACGCCGCTAGTCGGCGTTTTTTGTTGCTCGCCATACTAAGAGCAAACCTAAGGCCGATTGAATCATGAATAAGACAGTAGACACGCCATGTAAACGCCCAAACAGCATCGCATTACTTGACTCACGTATAGCAAGTCCGGCATATAGAGCCTGATCTCTGAGGGAATTCATCCAGGGGATGATAATCAAAGCAGCGCCAATCGCGCAGGCGAGCATGCCTAATAAAATCCAACGGATCAACGTGTAATGTTGATGACCCTGTCGCACTAAATGATTGGCCATCACCATCAAAAATCCACTCAGAGCAACGCCAATATATGCAGTTGCTTTAAACAATAATGCTGCAACCATGCCAGCAACTTGACGATCGCCAAGCGTAGAAAATAAAACTGGTACAACCAGAAAACCAACGGTGATAAAACTACCTACCCACAACCCAGAGAGGATGTTAAAGAATCTCTGGGTTCGGGGATGAGTCATTAGATGTAGCGAATCGCCAGAATTTCAACCTCACGATTACCGCCAGGGGCTTGAACAGCAACCACATCACCCTCTTCCTTACTAATTAAGGCGCGAGCAATTGGAGAGCTAATAGAGATTTTATTAAATGCAATATCAGCTTCATCATCACCAACAATTTGGTAGGTGAACTTTGTGCCATCTTCAAGATCCTCAAGATCAACCGTAGCGCCAAAGACAATCCGACCCGATACATCTAATGATGCAGGGTCAATGATTTGGGCGGCAGAAAGCTTACCCTCGAGTTCTTGGATGCGGCCTTCGATAAAGCCCTGTTTTTCTTTAGCGGCATCGTATTCGGCGTTCTCAGATAAATCGCCTTGAGCACGTGCTTCAGAAATGGCGTTAATCACAGCCGGACGTTCTACATGCTTTAAGCGATGCAACTCCTCTTTGAGGAGTTCTGCACCGCGTTTGGTAATTGGAATTGTGCTCATGCTACTCACCTAACTTAAAAACAGGCGCAAAACGCGCCTATGAGTTCGATTTTAAATTAAATGAGCGCTCGATGTAAGTCTTGCAGAGAATAGACCTCTAGTGACTCTTTACTGCCATTCTGAGATGCTAGCAAACCATCCATCACTGCGCGAGCTGCACTAATGGTGGTGTAGTACGTCACGCCATTAGCTTGAGCGCTGGTCCGGATAGATCTAGAGTCAGCAATCGCAGTGCGGGTTTCATCAACAGTCGTAAATACCAATGAGATTTCTCCATTCTTAATGAAATCAACAATGTGTGGACGACCATCTTTCACCTTATTCACTAAGCGCACCGGTAACCCAGCAGCCTCAATCGCCGCTGCTGTACCTTTGGTAGCAACCATAGGGAATCCCAGCTGATGCAAAAGTTTAGCAACTTCAACCGCTTTAGGCTTATCACTATCTTTTACGGTCAGAAGTACTGTGCCGCTCTTAGGTAATTTGATACCAGCGCCCAACTGAGACTTAAATAAAGCCTCGCCGAAGGTTTTACCGACACCCATCACTTCGCCAGTAGAGCGCATTTCTGGTCCGAGGATTGGATCGATGCCAGGGAACTTATTAAATGGGAATACCGCCTCTTTGATAGAGAAGTATGGAGGCTTCACTTCAGACTTAATGCCTTGTTGCTCGAGTGATTGACCGACCATGCAGCGGGCTGCGATCTTTGCTAACTGCAAGCCTGTTGCTTTAGAAACAAATGGCACGGTACGTGAGGCACGTGGATTGACCTCTAATACATAGATCACATCCTTGCCATCGACATTCTGAATCGCAAACTGTACGTTCATTAAGCCAACAACATTAAGTCCTTTTGCCATGGCCGCAGTTTGACGCTTAATCTCTTCGACAGTTGCATCAGACAAAGAGTATGGTGGCAATGAACAAGCAGAGTCGCCAGAGTGCACTCCGGCTTGCTCAATATGTTCCATCACACCGCCAATAAATACTTTTGCACCGTCACTAATGCAATCGACATCGCACTCAATGGCATCATTTAAGAAGCGATCAAGCAATACTGGAGAATCATGGGATACCTTCACTGCTTCGCGCATATAGCGCTCGAGATCACGGCCATCATGAACGATTTCCATCGCACGGCCACCAAGCACATAGGATGGACGAACCACTAATGGGTAACCAATCTCTTCGGCAAGCTTCAGTGCCTCTTCTTCAGTGCGTGCAGTACGATTCGGTGGCTGACGCAAACCGAGGTCTTGCAATAGTTTCTGGAAGCGCTCACGGTCCTCTGCAGCGTCAATCATATCTGGCGATGTACCAATGATCGGCACGCCATTTCGCTCGAGGTCTAAGGCAAGCTTCAAAGGTGTTTGACCGCCATACTGAACAATGACGCCGTTTGGTTTTTCCTTGGCTACGATTTCCAATACGTCTTCGAGCGTCAATGGCTCAAAGTAGAGTCGATCAGAAGTATCGTAGTCAGTGGAAACCGTTTCTGGGTTGCAGTTGACCATAATGGTTTCATAACCATCATCGCGCATTGCTAAAGCGGCGTGGACACAGCAATAGTCAAACTCAATACCCTGACCAATACGATTTGGACCGCCGCCCAAGACCATAATCTTCTCTTTGGTCGTTGGACGTGATTCGCACTCACCATGTTCAGCTTCATAAGTCGAGTACATGTACGCAGTATTGGTTGAGAATTCTGCAGCGCAGGTATCAACCCGTTTATAGACTGGTACCACTTTCAAACGATGACGGGCTGAGCGAACTGAGGAAGCATCTACACCAAGCAATTTAGCGAGGCGACGATCAGAAAAGCCTTTTTGCTTCACATGACGTAGCTCAGCGGCAGACAAGCTATCAATCTTGCGTTGCTTAAGTTCTGTTTCAATCGCAATCAGCTCTTCGATCTGCTCTAAGAACCAAGGATCCACTTTAGTTTCGTTGTAGATTTCATCTAAGCCCATTCCCATACGGAATGCATCGGCTAGATACCAAATACGATCTGGGCCTGGTTCATTAATTTCATTAATGATGTCATCTAGATCGGTTGACACTTCATCTAAACCATCAACACCTACTTCCAAGCCACGCAAGGCTTTTTGGAAGGACTCCTGGAAGGTGCGCCCAATCGCCATGACTTCGCCAACGGATTTCATCTGTGTGGTTAAGCGAGAATCGGCTTGTGGAAACTTCTCAAAGGCAAAGCGCGGAATCTTCGTGACCACATAGTCAATTGATGGCTCAAACGATGCTGGGGTTGCACCGCCAGTAATATCGTTTTTAAGCTCGTCAAGGGTGTAGCCAACTGCCAATTTCGCTGCGATCTTTGCAATCGGGAATCCAGTGGCTTTTGAAGCTAATGCGGAAGAACGAGACACCCGTGGATTCATCTCAATGACGATCATGCGACCGTCTACTGGATTAATTGAGAACTGAACATTGGAGCCGCCAGTATCAACACCAATTTCGCGCAGTACCGCAATCGATGCATTACGCATGATCTGATACTCTTTATCGGTCAAGGTTTGCGCAGGAGCAACAGTAATGGAGTCTCCGGTATGCACGCCCATTGGATCTAGGTTTTCAATTGAGCAAACAATGATGCAATTGTCGTTACGATCCCGCACGACTTCCATCTCGAACTCTTTCCATCCAAGCAATGATTCTTCAATCAAGAGCTCACGCGTTGGAGATAAATCAAGGCCACGTTTACAAATCTCTTCAAATTCTTCACGGTTATACGCAATACCACCGCCCGATCCACCCATAGTGAATGAAGGGCGAATGACTACCGGGAATCCAGAGCTGCCGGTTTCCTTTTGAATGCGCTGCTGAACTTCATGAGCTTCATCCATGGAATGGGCGATACCCGATTTCGCTGAGCCTAGACCAATCTTGGTCATCGCATCTTTGAATTTCTGACGGTCCTCAGCTTTATCAATGGCTTCTGGCGAGGCGCCAATGAGCTCACAACCATATTTCTCTAGAACGCCATGACGGTGCAAATCCAGAGCACAGTTCAAAGCAGTCTGACCGCCCATCGTAGGCAAAATAGCGTCTGGTTTTTCAGCAGCAATAATGCGTTCAACCACTTCCCATGTGATGGGCTCAATGTAAGTGACATCCGCCATCTCTGGATCAGTCATGATGGTTGCAGGATTGCTGTTCACCAAAATGACTTTGTAACCTTCGTCACGCAATGCTTTACATGCTTGTGCGCCAGAGTAATCAAACTCACAGGCTTGGCCAATCACAATTGGACCAGCTCCAATAATCAGGATGCTCTTAATGTCGCTACGCTTAGGCATTATTTGCCCTCCTTCTTACTGGCAGCATTCATGAGCTCCACAAATCGATCAAATAAATAGGCAATATCATGAGGACCTGGTGAGGCCTCTGGGTGCCCTTGGAAGCACAGTGCTGGCTTATCTGTCCAAGCTAAACCTTGGAGTGAGCCGTCAAATAAAGAAACATGGGTAACACGCAAATTACTTGGAAGCGTATTTGCATCCACTGCAAATCCATGATTTTGTGAAGTAATGGCTACACGACCAGTATCAAGATCTTTTACTGGGTGGTTTGCGCCGTGGTGACCAAACTTCATCTTCAAAGTTTTAGCGCCTGCAGCTAGACCCATGATCTGATGTCCCAAACAAATACCAAAAGTAGGAACGCCCTTTTCAATAATTTCTTTTGCCGCAGCAATCGCATAATCACAAGGCTGCGGATCACCAGGGCCATTGGAGAAAAATACACCGTCAGGATTCATGGCCAATACTTCTGCTGCACTGGTTTGCGCAGGCACGACTGTTAACTCGCATCCACGCTCTGTGAGCATGCGCAAGATATTGCGCTTCACACCAAAGTCATATGCAACCACTTTCTTAGTTGGCTTCGAAATATCTAGAGTTCTGTAGGCGGGTTTACCGTCAGGACCATGCAAATCCCACTCGCCCTCGCGCCATTCATAAGATTTCTGGGTAGTAACGACTTTTGCCAGATCCAATCCAGCCATTCCGGGGAATGCCTTTGCTAACTCTAGCGCTTTTTTTCCTAGCACCTCATAGTCGTCACCAAGCTTGCCAGCAATAATCGCGCCAGACTGAGCGCCTTTATCTCGCAAAATCCGAGTGAGATTACGGGTATCGATTCCGGAGATACTTACTACCCCAGCTTTTGTGAGGTAGCCATCTAGAGTTCCTTCAGATCGGAAATTCGAAACACGCTTTGGTAGATCTTTAATGACTAAGCCTGCAGCATGAATCTGATCAGACTCTGCATCTTGTGCATTGACGCCAACATTACCAATATGAGGATATGTCAGGGTGACGATCTGGCGTGAATAGCTAGGATCAGTGATGATCTCTTGATAACCAGTCAGTGCGGTATTGAAAACGACTTCACCGGTTGTTTCGCCAGGGGCGCCAATACTAAATCCGGGAAAAATTGTGCCGTCGGCTAGAGCCAACACGGCGGGAGGAAAAGAAGGAAGCAAGGGTGACAAACCATCTCCAGTCCCTGCTCCATCCGACGCTCAAAACCCCCAAAAAGACCAACCCGAGGCTTGTTAATGCGGGAGGTGAGTGTCTTTAAGCGCTAGGGTATTTAATAAGTTTCGAACCTTGCAATGATACCAGTTTTGGTCCCTAAGTCCTTGAATCCCCAGCCAAATAGGCTCTAAAGGCAGATTTCCTCCCCCAACTCGAAGACTGAGGAGGTTCACCTGAACAGCTTAAGCGGCAGCGCTTTGCTCGATGATCGTCTTAATTTGAGCCAAAACAGTTTGATCTTCCATGGTGCTGATATCGCCCGGATCACGCCCTTCGGCGACCGCTTGTAAGGCGCGACGAACGATCTTGCCAGAACGTGTCTTTGGTAAAGCTGTAACCACATAGACGCGTCCAGGACGAGCAATCGCACCTAACTGGCTATCGACTGTCTTCATACACTCTTTTTCCAAGTTTTCTGCTTTAGAAGCATCTTTTGGAATCACGAATGCAATTGCAGCCTGACCTTTCAGCTTATCTTCAATACCAACAACAGCTACCTCAGAGATATTAGGATGACTAGAGATACTCTCTTCAATCTCCCGAGTACCAAGACGGTGGCCTGCAACGTTAATCACATCATCGGTGCGACCCAAAATAAAGAAGTAGCCATCTTTGTCTTTAATACCCCAGTCAAAGGTGGAATAAATCAATTTGCCTGGAATGGTTTCCCAATAGGTGCTGACGAAACGCTTGTCATCGCCCCATACGGTTTGCATACAACCTGGAGGCAATGGGCCTTCAATAGCAATAACCCCTTTTTGATCTGGGCCCAACTCTTCAGAAGTTGCATCATCCAAGAGCTTCATGTTGTAACCAAAAGATGGCACGCCTGGTGAGCCAAACTTGTGTGGCATCACTTCTACGCCACGTTGGATTGCCAGCATTGGCCAGCCTGTTTCAGTCTGCCAGTAGTTATCGACGATCGGCTTCTTAATCGCATCATGAATCCAACTTGCTGTTGGTTCATCCAAAGGCTCACCTGCCAAAAATAAGGCGCGTAATTTAGAGAGATCATGTTTAGTTAAGAATGATGGGTCTTGTTTTTTCAAGACACGTACCGCTGTTGGTGCCGAGAACATTACAGAAACGTTGTATTTCGCAACCAATTCCCACCAGATACCTGCATCAGGACGCAATGGGGTTCCTTCATACATGATGGTTGCCATACCGCTGAGTAACGGAGCATAAATGATGTAGCTATGTCCAACCACCCACCCAATATCAGAAGTACAGAACATGGTTTCACCGGCATTGCCAGTAAAGATATGCTTCATCGAAGCAGCCAAGGCGACAGCATAACCGCCGGTATCCCGTTGAACGCCCTTTGGCTTGCCTGTAGTTCCTGAGGTATACAGGATGTAGGAGGGGTGAGTTGCATCAACCCATTCAATCGCAACGATCTCATTCAAATGCTTTTGACGCTCCGTTGCGTAATCCAAATCACGGCCGGCAACGGTAGTGAATTCTGTTAAACCGCGGTTAACAATCAAGACCTTTTCTGGCTTGTAGCTCGCCAAAGTAATTGCTTCGTCTAATAGAGGCTTATAAGGAACGGCTTTGCCGCCACGAGCACCAGCTTCTGCAGTGACAACCATCTTGGGTTGTGCATCATCAATGCGCGAAGCTAAGCTGTGTGATGCAAAACCACCAAATACAACTGAGTGAATAGCGCCGATGCGCGCACAAGCGAGCATTGCAAAACATGCTTCCGCAATCATGGGCATGTAAATCAGAACGCGGTCGCCCTTTTGAATACCATTGGCTTTATAGATAGCAGCAATACGATTGACTTCTTCGTACAGCTCTTTATAGGTATAGGCTTTTTCTTGATTGGTCTCAGTGGAGACAGCTACAAGTGCAATCTGATCGGGACGATCTTTAAAGTGACGATCTACTGCGTTATAGCAAAGATTGGTAAGACCACCTTCGAACCATTTTGCAAATGGTGGATTGTCGTAATTTAAAACTTTGTCGAACGGTTTTTCCCAATGAATCAATTTTGCTTGCTCACCCCAAAATCCGTCAGGGTCTTTAATTGAGCGTTCGTGATGTGCTTTATAGGACATGGTCAACCTAATCTAAAAGTTTCTGAAATTACCGGTTTTTGCTTGTCCCCCTACCGCTTGAATTGGTACTAGAGGACACTGAACTATCATTTTTCGCAGATTTTGCAAGCCCTGTCGATGCGGATTTATGCTGAGATGCAGCATTTTTTGGAGAAGAATTACCCTTAGATCCAGCTGTTTGAGCTGCAGTATTCGATTTTGCTGGCGCGCACTTCACCGCCTTGGCGTTCTTCGCGCCCTTTGCAGGTTTGGGGCACTTTGATGCTGATGAGGACGGCTTTTCTAGGCTAAGACTTGCGTTATCCGCCATAGCTGACGACACATCGCCCGAGCGATTACCTGTTTTGGGAATGATGACGGTAGAGCCAGCCTTAATCCGCATCCCTTTGGGAATGCCATTCACTTGTCTTAAAGCATCAGCTTCAACACCCAGGGTTTTCGCCGCCTGATCAACGGTTTCTGTCTTGCTCACTTTTACAGCCGTCCAAGTCGACAATGGTTTAGTGTATTGCTTTAAATTGGATTGAAAGATTTCTGCATGACCAAAAGGTAGCAAAATTTGCTGATTGGCATTGCTCAAGATCACTGGCTTATTAAATGAGGGATTCAGACTATGAAATTCATCCTCAGGAATTTCCGCCAACTTGATTACCAATGCAACATCAATATCGCTACCAACATCAACAGCAACAAAGTATGGGTGATTTTCTAATTCCGGCAACACGATGCCATAAGCCGAAGGATCTAATACGATCGCTCGGTAAGCCATGAGTTTTGGCACGTACATACGTGTCTCACGGGGCATTGTTAAGCTCTCATAATCTGTAGGAAGGCCTGCAGCAAGATTGCGTTTCTGGGCCTTGGCAACATTCCCTGCACCCCAGTTATAGGCTGCCAATGCAAGTTCCCAGCTACCGAATTGGTTGTTCAGGCGCTGCAAATAATCTAAGGCGGCATCCGTTGATTGCAAGACATCTCTGCGCTCATCACGAAAAACGTTTTGCGTTAACTGAAAATCTTTTCCGGTAGCAGGCATAAATTGCCAGAGACCAACAGCCTTTGCACTCGACTTTGCATTCGTTACAAATGCACTTTCTACAAACGGGAGTAATGCGATCTCGGTTGGCATATTCCGCGCATTCACCTCTTGAACGATGTAGAACAAGTAACGCGATGAGCGTGCCATCGAGCGATTGACGTAGTCTGGTCTTGCGCTTAACCAGCGTACCTGCTCAATCTCTAGGGGGCTATTCATGGACTTCATTTGGAAACCGTCCCGAATGCGAAGCCACAAGTTATCGGAGGGTGCGTAGACCTTGCTGACAGACTGATTCTTTAAATTGATCCGTGTTGCACCTGAGGCTTTTGAGCCTTGCTTGGTTGGGGTATCCGATGACCAATCACCGGTGCTAGCACAACCCGATAAAAAAGCGGCAATCAACAGTGACACATAAACCAAACGCATCAGAATCGATCTTTCCAGGCACGAATGACTGCTAAAACATGGGCCGGGGTCGGCAGATCCGTCTGATCAGATACTGCTTTTGCCGATGCAATCACCTCAGCTTGATCACAGCGCATAAAAGGGTTTACTTGAAGCTCTTGGCCAATAGTAGTTGGCAATGTTGGAAGTCCCTTTTGACGTAACTCTTGCGCGCGTTCTGCCCAGGAAATTAAATTCACATTGTTTGGTTCAACTGCTAATGCAAAACGAATATTGGATAGCGTGTATTCATGAGTGCAAAAGACCAGGGTGTTTTTTGGTAAGGCCGCAAATTTAGCAAGTGACTGCGACATTTGAGTAGGCGTACCCTCAAACAAACGTCCACATCCTGAAGCAAATAAGGTGTCACCACAAAAAAGCATCGGCTCGACAACGTTGGCTTGCATATTCGCAAAATAAGCAATGTGACTTAATGTATGACCTGGTACTTCAAAAACTTTTAGGCTCAAGCGCGGAGAATCAATCTCTATCTTGTCGCCCTCCATAACAATATCTGTTCTACCTGGGATGTTGTCGCCAACCGGACCGTAAACCGGGATTTTGGGACCCAAGGCATTTAAGAGATTGAAAATACCCCCCGTATGGTCAGCGTGATGATGCGTAATGAGGATTCCCTTGAGTTGGAGATTTGCCTTCTCGAGGTACTCCAATACAGGCGCGGAATCTCCTGGGTCAACCACCAAGGCAGACTTCCCATCGTGGATACACCAGATGTAGTTGTCGTCAAAGGCTGGAATCGGCCAAACTTGCAATAAAGTATTCTTATCCATAAGACGATGATACCAACCCCACCCATCCCCTCGCAGATGCCTGCACCCCCATGGAGCTCATGGGAGAAATGGCTGCAATCTCCTCCTGGTCGCTATGTACTGCGTTGGGAGCAACAATGTTTTGACCAAATTGTGGCCGATGTTTTTGGCTTCCATGCCTTACAAATTGGCTTACCGCAAATGAATGCGCTTAGCGAGAACCGGATGCCTTTGCATGCACTACTCATTCATGCGAACGACAACCTTGAATATGCATCCAGGTTTAACTGGCATTTAATTGAAGGAAATACCTCTGAGCTCCCTTTTGCCAATGAAAGCCTTGACCTTGTAGTGCTGCCTCACGTTCTTGAGTTTGCTGCAGATCCCCATCAAATTTTGCGTGAGGTCGATCGCATCTTGCGTCCTGAAGGTCGCCTTGTGATCTCGGGTTTCAATCCTGCAAGCTTATGGGGTGCCCGTCAGTATCTCAGTAGATTAATAGGTAATCCTTTCCTTCCGAGAGACGGTCAATTTATTAGCTTGATTCGAGTGAAGGACTGGCTACAGCTTTTAAATTACTCTCTAGACCGTGGTCATTTTGGTTGCTATAAATTCCCGCTTCATGGTGAATCATCTATGTCCAGAATGGAATTTCTGGAATCGATGGGCAACCGCTGGTGGCCAATTTTTGGGGCAGTTTTTCTTGTATCTGCAATTAAACGACACAAAGGCATGCGCCTCATAGGACAAGTTCAACCTGTACGGATACCCGCCATTACCCAACTCAGTCCAGCCGCTGAGCGAAATCAATTGCGTGATTCTTTGAAGAACAGTCAGAAGCAGTAAATTACTGAGATGCCACATTCCAAGACCGCCCATCATCCGCCCCATATCGTTATTTATACCGATGGTGCTTGCAAAGGGAATCCAGGGCCTGGGGGTTGGGGAGCAGTTCTTCGATCAGGCAACCATGAGAAGCACATTCATGGAGGCGAGAAGCTCACTACCAACAACCGCATGGAAATTAGCGCAGTGATCTTTGCTCTGCGTGCACTCAAACAAAGAAGCTCAGTGGAGCTTTGGACGGACTCCCAATATGTCCAAAAAGGCGTTACTGAGTGGCTGGAGGGCTGGAAAAAGCGTGGCTGGAAGACAGCCAGCAAGGATCCCGTCAAAAATGCCGATTTATGGCAAGAATTAGACGCTCTACTGCCTGACCATGACATTTCTTGGCATTGGGTGCGGGGTCATGCTGGCCACCCAGGTAATGAGCTGGCAGACCAGCTCGCCAATAAGGGGGTTGAGGAGTTTTTGCCTTAGAGCCAATAAGCCTCAGACCAGCACTTATTAAGCCTGCTTATGAGAGAATGGGCGAGCTATAAAGTAGCTATAAACCGCATTTAAACTATAAAAAACTTAGAAAAACGAGACTGTGTCAAAAATTGAATCTTCTCTCGATCAGCTTGTCGCCAAGTTAGGTCAACTGAAAAATGGCAGCAAGACCCGTTTGTGCGCACTTTGGCAAAAAGCATCGCCTCGGCTGGGTAAATTAAAACAGCTTGATGTTCCTACTACTAAAGCTTTTATTCTGAAATTTAAGTGGCGCATTTTATTAGTCATCATCGTTCTTTACGCGGCCTCCAAAGCTTATGACTATTTTTTCCCGGCGCCCGATAAAGCTGGTGGTCCAGTGACTGTAACAACTGTCATTGTCGAAAAGAAAGATGTACCGCTCATCATTGAGGCTACTGGAACGATTGTTTCTAACAGCATTGTTGATATACGCCCAATGGTCAGCAATACAGTAGCAAAGATCAATGTCAAAGATGGTCAGGAGGTCAAAGCGGGCGATCTGCTATTTACCCTTGATGATCGCAACGACAAGGCAAATTATGAAAAGCTCAAGGCATTAGCTGATGACGCCCAAAAGCAATATTTACGCGCCAAGGAGTTGGTTGCTAAGAACTTTATCTCTAAAGCAGGTTTAGAGACCTCCTTAGCGAATGCCAAGTCCGCCCAAGCCGCAGCTAAAGCAGCTGAAGTTCAACTTTCATTTGACTACATCCGCTCACCAATTGATGGACGTGCCGGTATCGTGAACGTATTTCCTGGTTCTTTGGTACAAGCAAGTAACGTCGTCACTACTGCAACCAGTTCAACTGCCACCTCCAGTGTTGGATCAATGGTCACCATTACCCAATTAAATCCTATTAATGTGCAGTTTGTTATCCCAGAAAAAGATATTCCAACGCTACTTGAAAATCAATTGGATGGTGAGCCCTTAAAAGTGAAGGTCACCGTAGGCGATTCAAGCAAGAAGGTTTATGAAGGCACAGTATTGGTGGTTGATAACCAAGTAGATCCATCCATTGCAGCCGTACGAGTTAAAGCGCAAATTCCGAATGACTCAATGACATTGCTCCCGGGTCAATTTGCACGCGTCTCTTTGGTTGCCAGCGATTTAAAGGATGCCCTATCTGTTCCCTCTCAGGCAGTGGTCATCAATCCACGCGGGAAATTTGTCTTCACCTTGGATAAAGAAGGCAAAGCCAGTCTAGTACCAGTCAAAGTGGTTTATGACTATCAAGGCTCTTCTGTCATCACCGGCATCCAGGCAGGTGATAAGGTTGTGGTCGAAGGAAAGCAAAACCTTCGTCCGGGGGGCAAAACACGCGAGGCGAAGTCTAGTGAGAAGCCAGGGGCTAAACCAGAATCAACTCCTTCAGCACCCAGTGCACCAGCCCAGCCTGCTGCATCGGCCACGCCTCCAGCTACTCCAAGCACTACAGACAAAAAATGACGCTATCCGAGTTATGTATTCGGCGGCCCGTGATGACCGTGTTGCTTTCCGTAGCAACCGTGATCGCAGGCACAGTTGCCTATTTAAAAATTCCGGTAGCTGCGCTACCAAGTTTTAATTCACCAATTATTTCAGTAAGCGCCTCGCTACCAGGTGCATCGCCTGAGAATATGGCTGCGTCTGTTGCGCTTCCATTGGAAAAAGAATTCTCAACTATTGACGGCATCACCGTCATTAGCTCAACAAACTTTCTAGGCAGCACTAGTATTACGCTCGAATTCAACAATGATCGTGATATTGATAAAGCGGCCGTGGACGTTCAAGCAGCGCTATTGCGCGCACAAAAGCGCTTGCCGATTGAGATGACAATTCCACCGTCTTATCGAAAAGTGAATCCAGCAGATACGCCAGTCTTAGTTGTTCGTATGAGCTCGCCATCAGTCAACCTGTCCGATCTCAATGCATACGCCGAAAATTTGCTTTCACCCAATATCTCCACTATTAGTGGTGTTGCTCAGGTGTTGGTCTATGGTGCAAAGCGTTATGCGGTTCGCGTCCGCGCTCATCCTGATGCTTTGGCCAATCGTAATCTCACCATGGATGATGTAGCCCTTGCCATCAATAAAGCAAATGCTAATAGCCCGGTGGGCGTTCTTGATGGACCCCGTCAGGCCATCACAATTTATGCCAACCCACAATTAGTTAGGCCTGAAGAATTCGGTAATCTCATCATTAGCCAGAAAAATGGTTTGCCCATCTATTTGAAAGATATTGCTGAGGTTTCTGAGAGTTATGAAGATGTGAAGACCTTGGCAAGCGCCAATGGTGAACGCTCCATCGCGATTGCTATCTTGCGTCAACCTAGCGCTAATACCGTAGAGGTTGTGAAATCGGTAAAGCAATTATTGCCCGAGCTACAAAAGCAAATGCCGGAGTCCATCAAGCTCCAGTTACTCAATGACCGCTCACTGTCGATTATTGAGGCGATTCATGACGTGAACTACACCCTGGCATTAACTGTGCTCTTGGTAGTTCTTGTTATCTTCTTATTCTTAAAACATGTATCAGCAACAGTCATACCATCGATCAGCCTGCCTATTTCATTGATTGGTGCATTCTTCTTGCTGTATTTCTTGGGCTATAGCCTAGATAACATTTCTTTACTTGGCATTACTCTGGCTGTTGGCCTGGTAGTTGATGATGCGATTGTGGTGCTTGAGAACATCATGCGCTATGTTGAAGAAGGCATGGATCCGCTGAAAGCCTCTTTAAAGGGTAGTAAAGAAGTTGGGTTCACCATTATTTCAATCTCAATCTCACTAGTAGCAGTGTTTATCCCACTGTTCTTCATGGCGGGTCCTATTGGCTTGTTATTTAGGGAATTTGCAGTTGTGGTTTCGCTATCCATTCTGGTATCGGCAATTGTTTCTCTCACTGTGGTTCCGATGCTTTGCAGTCGCTTTTTGCCAAAACCTGGACAGCATGCCAAGGAGTATGCGATTAACAAGAAATTTGATCGCTTCTTTGATTGGATGCTCAAGACCTATATTCACTATTTAGATTTAGCACTAAAGAATCGTAAGAAAGTGCTTTGGGGTGCGGCTTCTACTTTTGTGATTACCGTTGTCCTATTTATCAATAGTCCAAAGGGCTTTTTCCCAGAGGAAGATATTGGCCAAATTCAGGCAACAACTGAGGCATCGGAAGATATTTCATTTAGAGCGATGCTGGCTTTACAAGATAAAGCGGCTGAGCTGGTTAACACCGATCCGAACGTCGCCAGCTCCATCTCTATTGTGGGAGGTGGCGCAAGCTCTGGTACGAATACAGGCCGTATCTTCATCATCTTGAAAAATAAGGCCGATCGCCAAAAGATGTCTAAGGTGCTGGAAGGTTTGCGCGCTAAATTTAAGGAGCTACCTGGACTACAGGTCTACATGCGTCCCGTGCAAAACCTCCAACTCGGCGGTAAAAATAGTAAATCCCGTTACCAGTTCATTTTACAAAGTGTTGGTTTTGAGGGCGTGAACGAATGGGCGGATAAGCTCATGCAAAAAATGCGGGCTGACCCGATGTTCCGTGACGTGACTTCTGATTCTCAACTCAAGGGCTTAAACGTCAAGATTGATATCAACCGTGAAAAAGCGGCGAGTGCTGGTGTCTCGATTTCTGACATTCGTACCGCGCTATATTCATCCTACGGTGAGAAGCAGGTTTCAACAATTTATACCCCTGTAAATACTTACTATGTCATTCTTGAGGCCTCAGAGGATGACCGTCAGTTCGAAACTGATCTTAATAAGATATTTGTTCGCGGCCGCGCCACGGATAAGTTAATTCCACTGTCGAGCCTGGCAACATTTACTCGCACGATTGGTCCAACTGCGGTGAACCATCAAGGCCAAATTCCCGCGGTAACACTATCATTTAATTTAGCGCCAGATGTCTTCTTAGGTGATGCCACTAAGAAGATTGAGGAATACACCAAACAAATTGACTTGCCCCCTTCTATCATTACTAGCTATGGCGGTGATGCTGCTGTCTTTAAGAGCAATCAATCGGGCCAGTTGATTTTGATTTTTGCCGCATTGGGCGTCATCTATATTCTTCTGGGCGTTCTCTACGAGAGTTACATTCACCCGCTGACTATTTTGGCTGGCTTACCATCAGCTGCTATTGGTGCAATTCTTTCCTTACGCTTATTTGGTTTTGAATTAACGATAGTTGCTTCGATTGGTATTTTGCTTTTGATTGGTATTGTTAAGAAGAATGCGATTCTGATGATCGACTTTGCCCTAGATGCACAGCGTAGTCAGGGAATGACTCCCGAAAAAGCCATTCGCGAAGCATGTATCTTGCGCTTCCGCCCAATCATGATGACCACATTTGCAGCCTTGATGGGCGCTTTGCCTATTGCATTCGGTATTGGTGCTGGCGCTGAATTGCGTCAGCCTTTAGGTATCAGTGTTGCGGGTGGGTTGATTTTTTCTCAGTTTGTAACCTTAATTATTACCCCTGTAATTTATCTCTACCTCGATAAATATGCTGGCAATGGTCCAATGGAAATTCCACCATCAGTTCTTGAGGGCACCTAATGCGTCAAGTTATTCTCGATACCGAAACTACTGGCTTAAACCCAGCAACAGGTGACCGCATTATTGAAATCGGCTGCGTAGAGGTCATTGACAGACGTTTAACGGATCGTACCTTTCACTATTACATCAACCCCGAGCGTGATATTGATGCCGGTGCTTTTGCAGTTCACGGACTCTCTCGTGAATTCCTTTCTGATAAACCTGTTTTTGGCAATATCGTAGAACAACTCATTGAGTTCGTTGATGGCGCTGAAATCGTGATTCATAATGCTGCGTTCGACTTGGGCTTTCTTGATAACGAATTCGCGCTTCTCAAGCGCCCTCCATTTCGAGGGTTAGCCGCAAAGGTTATCGATACTCTACTTGATGCGCGCCAAATGTTTCCAGGTAAACGCAACTCCTTGGATGCGCTTTGCGATCGTTTTGGTATTAGCAATGAGCATCGCACTCTCCACGGCGCGCTTTTAGACGCCCAGCTACTAGCTGAGGTCTATATAGCGATGACTCGCGGTCAAGAAGATCTCTCGATCGACTTAATTGATTACACCGTGGGTTCTGATTCTGATGGGCATGCTAGGGCTTTACCAACTAACCTTAAAGTTTTGGGCGCTAGCAACGAAGATCTTGAGCAACATGAAAAGATACTTGCGGAAATTGCAAAAGCTTGCAAAAAAGACCCCATTTGGAGTCCCGCAAATATTAGCAATTAAGCCTTTTGCTCTATTAGACTTAAATACAGAGATTCTAAGTTTGCAACGTATTGCTTGGTATCGAACAGGGGCGCTGTAAATCGATTTAACTCTTGCTTGTTTCGCAGATCTTTTAATAGCTGCGGATTATTAGCGAGCTCTAGCGCTTTGCTGAAATACTCATCCTGAGTTTTAGTAATTAACTCAGACATCCCTAAGGCTGACAACTGGCTCGCAGCAACTCGTCCTGCAAACGTCTCACCTATCTGGGTTAACACAGGCACTCCTGCCCACAAGGCATCAGCGGCTGTAGCATGCGCATTGTAGTTAGGAGTATCGAGAAATAGATCCGCAAGACGCAATCGGCTAAGGTGGTCTTTTCTTGCGGGAACTCTGGTAGCAAAAATAATGCGCTCAGAATCCACTCCTCGCGCATTTGCCTCAGCCCGAAGATTCTTCATCGCCTTCTCTGAGGTTTTTGAAAGCCAAAGGATACTATCAGGGATTTGTTTTAAAAGCCCCATCCAAACATCAAAGATCTGCGGTGTGATTTTGTAAGGGTTGTTAAAGCAACAAAAGATAAATGCATACTCAGGAAGATCTTGACTCTCCCTACTTGGCAGTGGGCCGAGTTGATCAAGCGTAATGCTTGTATCTACTGGAAAAAATGAGTGAGGCAAAACGGCAATCTTCTCGGTGTAGTGAATGCGATGATCTACTGGAACTGCAATGTCATCGGCAATGAGACAGTCGTAAAAGTCTGACCCTGAAGTTCCCGCATACCCTAAATAGTTAATCTGCACGGGTGCAATTTTTTTAGCAAATAAGCCGGTTCTCGCTCCTGCAGTATGACCATTGAGATCTATTGCAATATCCAGCCCTTGTTCAAGAATAAGATTCTTTGCAACAACATCATTGAGACCAAATAATTCAATCGATTGATCAAAACTTGATACGAGGCTAGTTTCCACCTCATCGCCGACTCTTCTATTAAGGAAGAATCCAAAAACCTCAAAGCGAGATCTGTCGTGATAACGAATCAGATTTTCCATCAAGATACCAACTGGATGGTTCTTAAAGTCTGATGAGAAATAACCAATGCGGATCTTTTGATTTGGATTCTTGTTTGGGCTAGGAACTACTTGAGAATCTAGTGCTGGGTAACGATCCGCAATAAACATCTGTGCACAACGTTTTTGGAGCTCTAGGCTGGCTGGAGTTTGGAGCAAGGCAAAGGGAATAGTCACCTGATTGCCATCACTCAGCAAGGAGAGCATTTGAGGAACAGTCGGCTCTGAGTCATTCCAAATGCAGGACGTTAACTTGGTAGAGAGTAACTGCCCAATCAAATAGGGATGCAATGGTTTTAAGGAGAATGCCTTTTGATAACTTTCAAAGGCTTCTTCACCCAACTTCAGCTCAAGTAATGCATTGCCGTGGTTAGACCAAGCCTCTGAATAATTGGGGTTTAGAGATAAGGCCCTCTCATGAGCTAGTCTAGCCTCTTCAAAACGGTCTAGATTGAATAATGAATTCCCAAAATTGGTCCATGCCTCTGGATAATTTGGATTGAGCTCAAGTGATTTTTGATAACTATCTACCGCCTCAGCGTTATAGCTAAGGTCTGATAGTAAATTGCCTCGGTTGGACCAAACTAGGTAGTAGTCAGGCTGCAATTGAATCGCCTGATCATATAGAGACATAGCCTTGTCATAGCCCTTTAACTTTGCGTAGGAAGTCCCCATATCCGTCAACACATGCGGATTATTGGGCATCAGGCGATTTATCTTCTCGTAGGTTTGGGTAGCCTCTCTAAATAAATTAGACTCATGTTGTGCTTTAGCCAGGTTATTGAGGAGCTCTGCATTTTTTGAATCTAAACTCGCTGCTTTTGTAAACGGTTCAACTGATTCAGTCACTCGACCTTGCATCGCCATGCACAGGCCTTGAACCTGAAGGGCTACAAGATCTTTAGAGTTAACTCGTAAAATGGAGCGCGCGATGCGCTCAGCTGATTCCAGACGCTGATTTTGAAATTCCAGCAACATCTGCTGGAGTAAAGGTGCGTACGGCTGAGCCATGCATTAAAGAATCACGTGATTAGATAGCAGCAGTAATTGCTTTGCCAAGGTCATCTGTTTTAGCAGTGCCGCCTAAATCTGGTGTTAACGGGGCATGCCCAGGACCAGCAGCCAAAACTTTTTCAATCGCTGTGAAGATCGCTTTACCAGCCTCTGGATAGCCCAAGTGGTCTAACATCATTGCACCACTCCAGATCTGCCCAATCGGATTAGCAATCATCTTGCCGTAGATATCTGGAGCCGATCCGTGAACTGGCTCAAATAGTGAGGGGAACTTACCTTCTGGATTAATGCTGCCAGATGGGGCTACAGCAATCGTGCCAGTACAAGCTGGACCCAAATCAGACAAGATATCGCCAAATAAATTGCTAGCAACAACAACATCAAAGCGGTCTGGGTTCATGACAAAGTGCGCTGCCAAAATATCAATATGGTATTTATCGGTGCGCACATCGGCAAACTTCTTAGACATTGCCTCTACACGCTCATCCCAATATGGCATAGTGATAGCAATGCCATTAGATTTAGTGGCTGAAGTCAGATGCTTCTTAGGGCGACTCTGCGCAAGATCAAAAGCGTATTGCAAGATGCGATCAACACCCTGTCTTGTAAAAATGGATTCCTGAATGACAAACTCGCGATCGGTATCAGGGAACATTTTTCCACCAACACTAGAGTACTCACCTTCAGTGTTCTCGCGAACCACAAAGAAATCAATATCGCCTGGCTTGCGATTAGCTAAGGGGCATGGCACGCCCGGCAATAAACGCACTGGACGTAAATTTACGTATTGATCAAAGCCACGACGGAATTGGATCAAGCTACCCCATAATGAAACATGATCAGGCAGAATATCAGGCATGCCGACTGCGCCAAAGAAAATAGCGTCGTATTTCATGAGCGTATCAAACCAGTCATCCGGCATCATCTTGCCGTGCTTTAGGTAGTAATCACAGCTTGCAAAATCAAAGTGGTCAAACTGCATGCCAATATTAAATTTGCGATTGGCAGCCTCAAGAGCACGAACCCCCTCAGGAATAACTTCTTTACCAATACCATCACCTGGGATCACGGCAATTTTGGGGTTCTTAAAGATTTTTTTTGCATTCATGTGCTTGTAGTCTCTAGTTATATGGATGGGTAAGCTAATTTAGGCTCTATAAAGTAATTTTACTCACTTATGGCTTAACTAATCGCGCGTCGAATCTCGTCTGGAGCCGCCTTAGAGCTTTTGCCAACCGAGTCGCTGTCATGGTCGCTAGTATTTTCAATCGTCTCAGGGATATCTTCTTGCATTCGGATATTGTCTTTGGGGCAAATAGGTGCGCCATAGCTAGCCCATTTTTTTAATAAAGTCACTTCATAGCCACACTGACCGCATTTAGCTTTGCTTCTACTAGCGTTTGACGGTCTTGGTGGTGGAAACACAATTGCTTGGTGTGGATAAGGTCCAAGCTCCTGACTAATCATCATCAGCTTGACGGTTAACTCTTCAGTGGCATGCGCCATTCTCGCAGGCCCCTCAAGACCCACCGTTTGAGCGATACCTTTGAAATCTTCTCCATGCCCACTAAAGCAGTCGTCAACCGCATGACAGAGTTCATGCACCAAGGTATCGAGCAGCTGTACTGGATCATCAATTTTTGGAGAGATAAATATCTCATTGACTCCTCCACCGGAACGTTCGCGCGGCCAACACTGACCCAAGGTAGTTCTTGGGCTACTGGAGGCAGGAAATCCACAAGAAACTCTTACAGGCGGAATTGCATAGCCAGCTTTTGAAAATACAGGCTCAAGATGTTTTACGGCATCCTCTAGCCACGCTTCACGGACAGAATGTTGCTTCATTTATAGGCAGATATCAGAAAGGTTAAAAACGGTAAATTGCGATCATACGCCACCAAAAGTAGAATAGATGAATGAAAGATTTGGAAAGTCTCAGCGCGTCCCAGGCAGCAAAAGCCCTGGCCAAAAGGGAGATTAAAGCTGCTGACCTCTTGCTATCCTGTCTTGACCGTATTGGGCAGCGTGAGAGCACCGTTAAAGCCTGGGTTAGCCTAAGTAAAGAAAATGCCCTAGCACGCGCCAAAGCCCTTGATAAGGGACCTATAAAAGGCATTCTGCATGGGCTACCTATCGGCGTGAAGGATCTTTATGACACCTACGACCTACCAACAGCATATGGCTCCCCTATTTACGCCAACCACTACCCCAGCACGGACGCAGTCTCAATAGCACTCATGCGTCAATCTGGCGGAATAATTCTAGGGAAAACCGTCACAACTGAATTTGCTTCATTCAAAAGCGGTCCGACAACCAACCCCCTCGATCAAAAACATGCTCCCGGTGGATCCTCTAGCGGCTCAGCTGCAGCAGTAGCCGATTTGATGGTACCGATTGCCACCGGCAGTCAAACCGCAGGTTCGATTATTCGCCCCGCTTCTTTTTGTGGCGTCGTTGGATATAAACCGAGCTTTGGAAAAATCAGTGTCGCCGGCGTGAAAAGCTTAGCACCCTCATTGGATACGCTCGGATGTTTTGGCAGATCGGTTGAAGATGTTGCACTTGGAGTTGCTGCAATGAGTGGTGATCATGGGCTGGCAACGGTTGATGACCTCCACAACAAACTGCGGATTGCCATATGCAAAACCCCAGACTGGGAATTAGCCAGCAAAGACACTGTCAGTGCAATTGCACTGGCTCGCTTTAGCGCAGAGAGTATTGCTAAAGGAAAGGTTGAGGATTTGTCTCTCCCTAAGACTTTTGATCATCTGCGTGAATCACAAACGCGCATCATGCTGAGCGAAATGTCTCGTAGTCTAGCGTTTGAGCGAGATCATTACTCTAAAAAAATGAGCGCTCAAATCAATAAGCAACTTACCGATGGTGCGATGATTACTTATGCGCAATATTCACAAGACTTAGACCACGCCAAAGCCGCGCAATTTTGGATAGCTGAGCTGATGAATAATCAGGTAGATTTGATTATTGCCCCTAGCGCAGTCGGCGAAGCCCCTTTATTAAAGGATGGTACTGGTGACCCAATTTTTTGCAGAATCTGGACCCTACTCGGATTGCCCTGCATCAACTTGAATATTGGAAGCGGCGTCAATGGCCTACCAGTTGGCATACAACTCATCGCCGGCCCTGGTAAAGATCGCTTTTTACTTAGCACTGCTAGAGCCTTTGCACTTGCTTTACCTGATCCCGTTTTGCGAGATCAGGCTTAGTCATTTCTAAAATAATGAAATGCTTTCAGGCTCTAGTCCAAGGTAATGTTGGCTGAATGGATTACCTTATTCCAGTAAGGAAGTTCTTTCTTTACCAAGACTTCGGTTGCGGCCGGATTTTGATAGCGAATTTCTACGCCAGCAGCGTCGGCGCGCTCTTTGACTTCTGGCAATGCTAGGCCTTTTTTAACTGAGTCTGTGAGCTTAGCAATGACTGACGCTGGAGTGCCTGCCGGAGCAAATAAGCCCACCCAAGATTCCAACTGAAAAGATGGTAATCCCGCTTCAGCAGTGGTTGGGACATTAGGCATGCCTGGATGTCGATTCTTACCAGTCACCGCCAAACCTTTGAGTTTGCCACTTTGAACATGCTGCATTACAGAGGGTGGTGTTGAGATAAATACCTGTACCTGACCAGCCAAAACATCCTGAATGGCCGGGCCTGATCCTTTGTAAGGCACATGAACCATATCAACGCCAGTAGTTTGCTTAAACATCTCAGTTCCGATGTGAGATACAGAGCCATTACCTTGCGAGGCATAGTTCAGTTTGCCCGGATTGGCTTTGGCATAAGCAATAAATTCTTTTAAGTTATTCACTGGTACTGAAGGATGTACAGCAATCACATTCGTTGAAACCGTTAACAAAGCGATTGGTGAAAAATCCTTAATCGGATCCCACGGAAGTTTATCCATGAGCGCAGGATTTCCAACGTGATAACCAGAATAGGAAATTAATAAGGTGTAGCCATCAGGCTTTGCCTTAGCAACAAATTGGTAGGCAGTATTACCACTGGCACCAGGTTTGTTATCAACAATCACTGGCTGGCTAATTACACGGGTAAGCGGTTCACTCAACAGGCGCGCTGAAGTATCTACTAGACCACCTGGAGGATTGGGAACAACTAACACAATGGGTCTATCTGGAAAACTTTGAGCGCTGGCTACATTCAGCAACGCTGCCAAACTGAGTGTTAGAACACCCTTAGAAAGAAATTGGAACTTTTTCATTACGATCTCCACTGAAATTTATCTAATGCTCTTATCGTTGACCAACCTTAACTGCGCCAAAAACTGCCTGTGCCTCACGAGGCAAACAACGCCAATAGCGTTCATTTGCAGTAACAGTGGCGCCAAGAGCAGCAGCAGCTTCCCAAGCCCAGCGCGGTTTGTACAAGAAAGCTCTTGCTAACGCAATGAGATCGGCATCGCCATCTTGCAAGATCTCTTCGGCTTGATGTGGATCTGTAATTAATCCAACAGTCATGGTTGGTAATCCAGATTGCTCTTTCACAATTTTGGCAAAAGGCACTTGGTATTTTGGGCCGATAGCAATTTTTTGCAATGGAGAAATGCCGCCTGAAGAGATGTGGACAAAATCACATCCCAACGGTTTAAGTTGTTTGGCAAAACTCGCTGCCTCCTCCGGAGTCCAACCACCCTCTACCCAGTCGCTCGCTGATATGCGAATACCTAGTACACCCTTGTAGGCTGCTCTGACTGCTGCAAATAGCTCCAATGGGAAACGAATGCGATTTTCAAATGAGCCACCGTATTCATCAGTACGCTGGTTAGCAATTGGCGATAAAAATTGATGCAATAAATATCCATGCGCACCATGCAGTTCGATGCCATCGAGCCCAATACGATCAGCACGTTTAGTAGCTGTGACAAAAGCATCAATGAGATCTGTTAACTCTGACTTAGAAAGTTCATGCGGTAAACGTTCACCATCAAGCTGTGGAATTGCTGAAGGTGCCAAGGTCTCCCACCCACCTTGTTCGACTGAAAGCAATTGACCGCCATCCCATGGGGTCGCACTGGAAGCTTTGCGACCAGCGTGAGCCAGCTGAATAAATACGGGGGTAGCTGGAGCCAATTGACGTGCTCGGCTCAATTTATCCTTTAAGGCAGCTTCTGTGCGATCGTCCCATAAGCCTAAACATGCTGGAGTAATGCGCGCTTCTGGAGTCACCCCAGTTGCCTCAATAATAAATAGTGCAGCACCACTATTTAAAAGATTGCCCCAGTGCATGAGGTGCCAGTCAGTAGCCTCGCCATTAGACGCTGAATATTGGCACATTGGGGCCACAACGATGCGATTGGCAAGCTCTAGGGTTCCTCGAGGGGAATTGATGGTGTATGGGGAGAATAAAAGACTCATGGAAATGCCTTAAAAGTCGGAAAAATGGGGTCAAAAATACTAAAATTGCCTTAAAGCGATAGAATACTAAAAAAAGCAGAATAAACGAGACAGCAAAGTTGTGCAGGCGCCCTAGCCTAACGCTTTTTACCCCATAATTAACAATTCTTAAAACTGAAGACTATGAACGCTCCAAAAGCCTTTGAATCAAAAGAAGATATCGGCCACTACGTTGGTGGATCTGTTATCAATCCAAAAGAAGGTCGTTTCGCAGATATTTACAACCCTGCAAAAGGCTCAGTAGCACGTAAGGTAGCTTTGGCTAGCCGCAGTGAAGTGGATGCTGCAGTAGCTGTTGCCCAAAAGGCTTTCCTGACCTGGAGTCAGACCAGCCCCCTGCGTCGCGCACGCATCATGTTTAAGTATTTAGAGTTGCTCAATGCCAACCGTGATGAATTGGCAGCCATCATCACTGCTGAACATGGCAAAGTATTTACTGATGCACAAGGTGAAGTAACCCGCGGTATTGAAATCGTAGAGTTTGCTACTGGTATCCCAGAGCTCCTCAAAGGTGAATACACCGAACAAGTTTCTACTGATATTGATAACTGGGTAATGCGCCAACCTTTAGGGGTTGTTGCTGGCATTACGCCATTTAACTTCCCAGTAATGGTTCCGATGTGGATGTTCCCAATGGCGATTGCCTGTGGTAATACCTTCATCCTCAAGCCTAGCCCAACAGATCCATCACCCTCTTTATTGATGGCGAAATTACTCAAGGAAGCCGGTCTTCCTGATGGCGTATTCAACGTGGTACAGGGCGACAAGGAAGCCGTTGATGCATTGATTGAGAATCCAGATGTGAAGGCGATTAGCTTTGTAGGCTCAACTCCGATTGCCAATTACATCTATGAGCGTTGCGCTCACTTTGGTAAGCGCTCCCAAGCGTTGGGTGGTGCCAAGAATCACATGGTCATCATGCCTGATGCCGATATTGATAAAGCAATTGATGCCTTAGTAGGCGCCGCTTATGGATCTGCTGGCGAGCGTTGCATGGCGATCTCTGTAGCCGTATTAGTTGGCGATGTTGCCGAGAAGATCATGCCGAAGTTGATTGAGCGTACCAAGACCCTTAAAGTGAAGAATGGTATGGAGCTCGATGCCGAGATGGGCCCTATTGTGACCAAGGCAGCTTTAGAGCGCATTACTGGCTATATTGATAGCGGTGTTGCATCTGGTGCAAAGTTATTGGTAGATGGCCGTGGACTTAAGGTTCCAGGCAACGAAAATGGCTTCTTCTTAGGTGGCACTTTGTTTGATAACGTCACTCCAGACATGAAGATTTACCTCGAAGAGATCTTCGGACCGGTGCTCTCTTGCTTGCGTGTTGCCAACTTTACCGATGCGCTCAACCTTGTGAACTCTTGTGAGTTTGGCAATGGTGTTGCTTGCTTTACGAGCGATGGCAATATCGCCCGTGAATTTGCACGTCGTGTTCAAGTAGGCATGGTTGGTATCAACGTTCCTATTCCTGTGCCAATGGCTTGGCACGGTTTTGGTGGTTGGAAGAAATCCCTGTTTGGTGATATGCATGCCTATGGCAAAGAAGGCGTGCGCTTCTACACCAAGCAGAAGAGTGTGATGCAGCGCTGGCCTGAAAGCATTGCTAAAGGCGCAGAGTTTGTCATGCCGACCTCAAAATAAGATCTCAAGTTTGAGACTCTAAATAAAAATAGCGATCTTCGGATCGCTATTTTTTTATCAAGTTCCGCTAAGCATTACTGCAGCGTATTTTTGAAAGCAGGCATCAGCGGGACGGCAAGCACCTCAATACCCTCTTCTCTTAAAGATTCTGCTTCATCCAGCGTCGTTTGCCCACGAATACTGCGCTCAGGCGCTTCTTTGTAATGAATCTTTCTAGCCTCTTCAGCAAAGGAAGTACCAACATCCTCTGACTTACCCATCAATTCACGCATACCTTTAAGAAAGGCAGCCTGTACTTGAGATTCTAGCTGAGAGTGATCGCTACCAGTCAATGCAACCACATCACCACTAGCTGAGCCAATATCTTCATTGGCAGTAGCAATTGGTGTAGTTAAAGCGGTGGATGATGATTTTACGATATGGGGTGCAGAAGGCATGCGGGCAATTTGCGTGCTATCGCATACTGGGCAGGCGAGCATACCTTTATCCTGCTGTGCAAGACAGTCCTCTTCAGAGTAAAACCATCCTTCAAAGCGATGATCTAGTGGGCAAGCGAGGTTGTAGACTTTCATAAGACCTATATAGGGGCAAAAATGCCAAATTCAATAGATCTATTTTAATAGGTTTTATACAGCGTCTATTTGATGGCCTTTGGAGTCGCTAAGCCACGACGATAGCGATCCAACCAATAGGCAGAAATGGTCGTTTTAACGTCGGTAATCTCACCCTCTTCTACCCAGGCTAGCAACTGCTCCAAAGGGGCAGCAAATACATCCAAAAACTCTTCATCATCCAAATGACTATTACCAGCTACCAAGTCTTCGGCCAAGTAAATGTCAATGAATTCTGTTGAATAGGAAATCACCGGGTGAATGCGGCGAATATAGCTCCACTTTCTGGCGGCATAACCAGTCTCTTCTTCTAATTCACGTTGAGCACATAACAAATGATCTTCGCCGATCTCTAATTTTCCAGCCGGAATTTCAATACAAGCCTTGGCAATGGGATAACGATACTGACGTTCTAATAACACCCTGCCATCATCCAATAAAGCAAGCACAGCAACTGCGCCAGGATGAGTTAAGTATTCGCGCGCTGCAAGCTCACCATCAGGTAGGCGCACTTGATCGCGCTTCATATTCAGAAAGATGCCGCCGTAAATATCCTCACCTGACACCCGCTCTTCTCGCAAGTGCTGATCACCAAGGGGCAAATCTTTAAAGAATTTTTCGGTCATAGACAATCTCTCACCATAGGTAATCTTTGTTATTCCTCAATCGTACAGAAATCAGATGTCATTTAAGTGTCATATCACTGCATATACAACCCAAACAATAAAGGCTCCCAAAGGAGCCTTTATGCATTGAGATAAACAAGGCTTACGAACCCAATAAGGTGCGACGCATTGCGTCCAAGCAAACGCTCATTAAGCCAGCTGGAATAATCCCAAGCGCCAATACCAAGATCGTATTTAAGCTTAACAAGCCCTTAGCAAAGCCCGAACCAGAAACACTAGCTTCATGGCTAGGCTCATCAAAATACATGACCTTAACCACCCTGAGGTAATAGAAAGCGCCTACGAGAGAAGCCAATACCGCAATAACAGCCAAGAATGTGTGCTCAGCATCAACTAAAGCTTCTAGCACGCCTAATTTAGCCGCAAAACCTACTGTTGGTGGAATACCAGCCAATGAGAACATCATCACTAGGCCAATAAAGGCAAACCATGGATGCTTCTTGTTTAATCCTTTAAGACCTTCTAAAGTCTCGCAGTCATAACCTTTGCGCGATAGCGCCATCAAAAGACCGAAAGTCCCTAGAGTGGTTAGAACGTAGGTAATGACATAGAACACTGATGCGCTAAAAGCATGATCATCAAATACTGACAACATACCTAACATCACAAAGCCCATCTGAGCGATCGCCGAATAAGCCAACATACGCTTGACATTAGTCTGCGCAATTGCGGTGACGTTACCAACCACTAAAGAAAGAACGGCGAGCAATACCAACATTGGCTGCCAATCACCCATCAACGGCAACAAGGTATTGACCAACAAGCGGAAGAGTAGCGCAAATGCTGCCAACTTCGGAGCGCCTGCAATCATCAAGGTCACCGCAGTCGGTGCACCCTGATAGACATCAGGAACCCACATATGGAATGGCACTACGCCTAATTTGAATGCCAGACCGGCAACAATAAATACCAAGCCAAAAGCCATCACTAAATGGTTTACGCGTGGGTCAGCAACGGTTTTAAAGATCTCGATTAGGTCTAGCGATCCGGTCACGCCATAAAGCATAGACATACCATACAAGAGGAATCCTGAAGCCAATGCGCCCAAGATGAAATACTTAATTGCGGCCTCAACACTCTTTTCACTGGTATGGCGCATTGCCACCAACGCATACATTGGCAAGGCCATCAGCTCTAGACCAAGATACAGCGTCAGTAAATTTGCGCCAGAGATCAAAACCATTTGACCCAATAGCGCCAGCAAGACCATCACGATAAAGTCCGGACGGAACAAAGCGCGATCAGTTAAATACTGTTTTGAGTAAATCAAGCTAACCAATACAGCGCCACAAGAGCATGCCTTTAATAAATTGGATAAAGGATCAGATTGAAATAGGCCATTCATAGCGATGAGAGACACATCACTCAATCGACCAACGAAAGCAAAAATCAGATAAATCAGCAAGAGCAACGAGAAGAAGTAGACAAATCCAACGCCACGCGGAGTATGGAAGATATCTTGCTCAACACCTGGAGTAGAAGAAACTCTCTCACGTACATACACACTCGCCACCAACAATAAGCAAGTAGCAATAAGTAAAACGAGTTCCGGCAGGACGGCGTATAGGTCGAATGCTTGCATTTGCTTTTACTCAGAGTTTGCTTACAGCAACGTGCTGCAGCAGATTGATTACGGCTGGATGAATAATGTCTGTAAATGGTTTTGGATAGACACCCATACCAATGACGCAAATCGTCAACACAGTCATCATGAAATATTCGCGGGCGTTGAGATCCTTGAGTTCTTCAACATGCGCATTATTAATGGTTCCAAAAAATACGCGCTTAACCATCCACAAAGAGTACGCAGCACCCAAAATCAATGCGGTAGCTGCCAAGATGCCAATCACAAAGTCGTAATCGACTGCAGCCAAAATCACCATGAATTCACCGACAAATCCTGAGGTGGCTGGTAAACCGCAATTGGCCATAGCCATTAAGACTGCAAAAGCCGTAAATGCGGGCATACGATGTACAACGCCACCGTAATCAGCAATTTGTCGTGTGTGCATGCGGTCGTAGAGTACGCCAATAGACAAGAACATCGCACCAGCAACAAAGCCGTGGGAAATCATTTGTACAATGCCGCCCTCAATGCCTAATGGACTAAAGAGGAAGAAGCCAAGCGTTACGAATCCCATGTGAGCAACAGATGAGTAAGCAACGAGCTTTTTCATATCCTTCTGTACCAACGCAACCGCACCTACATAAATCACGGCTACCAAGGATAAGAAGATGACAAATGGGCCGAGGTACTGGCTCGCATCAGGAGCAATTGGTAATGAGAAACGCAAGAAACCATAAGCGCCAAGCTTCAGCATAATGGCAGCCAAGACAACTGAGCCGCCAGTTGGTGCCTCAACGTGCACATCTGGCAACCAGGTATGTAAAGGCCACATAGGAACCTTCACTGCAAATGCCATAAAGAAGGCAAAGAACAACAAAATTTGCTCAACAATATCTAAACGGGCATTTTGCCAAGCCAAGATATCAAAACTATTTGTAACGTTATAGAGGTACAACATGGCAACCAGCGTCAGCAATGAGCCAAGCAAGGTGTACAAGAAGAACTTGAATGCTGCATAAATACGGTTATGTCCACCCCATACACCAATGATGATGTACATCGGAATCAAGGTAGCTTCGAAGAATACGTAGAACAACAAGGCATCTAAAGCACAAAACACACCAATCATTAATCCTGAGAGGATCATGAATGAAGCCATATATTGTGAAACTTTGGTGTCAATCACTTCCCAAGCAGCAATGACGACAAAAATATTGATAAATGCTGTGAGCACGATGAACCAAACAGAAATACCGTCGATTCCAAGGTAGTAGTTAATGTCGTAACGAGGAATCCAGCTCACCTTCTCAACGAACTGCATGCCTGCATTGGCAATATCAAAATGAATTACCAAAGGTAATGTGGCGATAAAACCGATTATTGCTCCAACAAGTGCTAACCAGCGCACTCCAGCAGATGGTTTCTCAGACCCATAAAACAAAATAATGAGTCCAAAAACAATCGGGGTCCAAATGGCGTAAGAAAGAATCATAGTGGCTACTTAAGTAACAAAGGCCTATCGAACAAAAGGCAGGTAAGCGTACAAAACCCAAGCTAGCAATACCGCTAAGCCTGCAATCATTGCAAACGCATAGTGATACACATAACCGGATTGCAAATGGCGAATTACTCCAGCAAAGCGTCCCACTGTATGAGCGCTGCCATTAACAAAGAAACCATCAATGACTTTTTGATCGCCACGATGCCACAGGATACTGCCGATCCAAATCAGCCCTTTAGCAAACACCGCTTGGTTTAGATCATCTAAATAGTATTTGTTATCAAAGAGTTTCTTGATTGGTGCAAATGCCTCTGCGACCTTGGCAGGTAATTTTGGTACCCACAGATAGCCAATTGCTGCAGTGAGAACACCAAGGGTTACAAGACCTAATACAGGCGAAGTAAATGCATGGATTGCCATTGCTATCGGGCCGTGGAACTCATCCTCGAGTTCTTTCATCACTGGGTGACGCGCTAAATCAATGAAGATAGAATCGCCAAAGTAGGTGCCAAACAACAGTGGACTAATTGTGTAAAAGCCAATGATCACAGATGGAATGGCCAGAAGGATCAACGGCAAGGTGACAACTAATGGAGACTCATGTGGCTTCTCACCGGGAGCTAAACCATGGTGGGCATGATCATCGCCCTGCTCCGCATGGTCATGATGGTGATCATGTGAATCTGCGTGACCCCAACGGGCCTTACCGTGGAATACCCAGAAATACAGGCGGAAAGAATACAAAGCCGTCACAAATACACTGGCCATCACCGCGAAGTAAGCAAATCCTGAGCCAGGAATATGACTTGCTGCAACAGCCTCAATGATGGAATCTTTTGAATAGAAGCCGGAGAAGAACGGCGTACCAATTAAGGCCAAGTTACCCAAGAGCATCATTAGGCAAGTGATCGGCATGTATTTCCACAAGCCGCCCATCTTGCGCATATCTTGCTCATGGTGCATGCCCAAAATAACGCTACCAGCAGCAAGGAACAAGAGCGCCTTAAAGAATGCATGCGTCATCAAGTGAAAGATTGCTACTGGGTAGGCAGACACACCCAAGGCAACAGTCATGTAACCCAATTGAGACAATGTTGAATAAGCAACTACACGCTTGATATCGTTCTGCACAATACCCAAGAAACCCATAAAGAGAGCGGTAATAGAACCAATCACCAAAATAAAGCTCAGAGCAACATCTGAAAGCTCAAATAAAGGAGACATGCGCGACACCATAAAGATGCCAGCGGTAACCATGGTTGCTGCGTGAATCAATGCAGAAATTGGGGTTGGGCCCTCCATCGAATCTGGAAGCCATACATGCAATGGGAACTGTGCTGATTTGCCCATGGCACCAATAAACAAACAAATACAAGCAACGGTCAATAGATTCCAGCTAGTGCCTGGCAAAGTTTGTGCTGCCAAAGCCGCGTTTTGCGAGAAGATCACGTCATATTGCATAGAACCAGTACTTGCAAGCAATAGGCCGATGCCGAGAATGAAGCCAAAGTCACCAACACGGTTTACTAAGAAGGCTTTCATATTGGCAAAGACAGCTGATTGGCGCTCGAAGTAAAAGCCGATCAATAAATACGACACCACACCCACCGCTTCCCAACCAAAGAAGAGCTGTAAAAGGTTATTACTCATTACGAGCATCAACATAGCAAAAGTAAACAATGAGATATACGAGAAGAAGCGGTTATAACCCTCTTCACCATGCATATAGCCAATCGTATAGATATGAACCATTAGTGACACAAAAGTCACCACACACATCATGGTTGCTGTTAATGGATCAATTAAGAATCCAATATCTAAATTGAGCTCACCCAATTGCATCCAGCGATAAACAGTACCGTTGAAATAGAAACCGTCCATGACTTGCGATAAAACATTGCAAGACAAAACAAAAGCAATGGTTACGCCTAAGATAGTGACAAATTGGCTTGCACCATGACCAATACGATTACCACCTAGTTTGGTGCCAAAGAAGCCAGCAATCATTGAGCCCACAAGTGGAGCCAATGGAATCGCGCAGAGAACAGGAATATTTAAGGTCAATTGCATGACTAGCCTTTTAGGTGGTCAAGATCTTCAGCATTAATGGTATCTACCTTACGGAAAAGAACAACCAAAATTGCCAGGCCGATTGCCGCCTCAGCAGCTGCCACAGTCAAAATAAAGAATACGAATACTTGTCCTGCCATATCACCAAGATAGTGTGAGAAAGCAACAAAGTTCATATTGACCGAAAGAAGCATCAGTTCAATAGCCATTAAAAGAACAATGACATTCTTACGATTTAAGAAAATACCAATCACACTGCTTGCAAACAAGATTGCACTGAGTACTAGGTAGTGAGCTAGAGTAATCGTCATTTCTTCTCTCCTCTAGTATCTTGTTTTGCGGCCATATCAGAACCCATCTTTACGATGCGCATACGATCAGCAGCAACCACATTCACTTGCTCGTGAATGTTTTGAGACTTAGAGTCTTTGCGATTGCGCAAGGTCAAAGCAACAGCGGCGATGATCGCCACCAACAAGATCACGCCAGCAACCTCAAAAGCATAGACATAATCGCCAAAAATCAGCATGCCTAGGGCTTGGGTATTGTTCGCCATCACCTCTTCAGGCATTGGCTGCACTGGAGTATTGGTTCCAATAAAGCTACGAATAATCACAATCGATAACTCAAGAACAATTACGGCACCCATTAAGAAGGCTACTGGTAGGAATTTCTTGAAATCACGGCGCAGGTGCTCCAGATCCAAGTCCAACATCATCACCACGAAGAGGAATAAGACCATCACAGCGCCTACATAAACCAAAATCAAGGCAAGGCTTAAGAACTCGGCTTTGAGCAACATCCACAAACCAGACGCGCAAAAGAAAGCTAAAACTAAGAACAGTGCTGCGTGTACTGGGTTACGTGCTGTTATCACACGCAAAGCAGAAATCACCAGTAAGCCTGCAAAGCCGTAGAAGAAAACAGCAAATAATGTAGAGGGATCGAATGTCATAGTGAGTTGTGCTTTATTCGATTAACGATAAGGCGCATCAATAGCGCGGTTCGCGGCAATTTCTTTTTCATACTTATCGCCTACTGCCAAAAGCATATCTTTGGTGAAATACAAATCGCCACGCTTATCACCAAAATATTCAAAGATATTGGTCTCAACAATAGCGTCAACTGGACAAGCCTCTTCGCAGAAGCCACAGAAAATGCACTTGGTTAAATCAATGTCGTAACGTGTTGTGCGACGTGTACCATCATCGCGCTCAGCCGTTTCAATCGTAATTGCGTATGCAGGACATACTGCCTCGCAAAGTTTGCAGCCAATACAACGCTCTTCACCGTTTTCATAGCGACGTAAAGCATGTAAGCCGCGGAAACGATTCGACAGAGGTGTTTTCTCGTCTGGGTATTGAACGGTAATTTTTGGATTGAAGAGGTAACGACCGGTAATAGACATACCAGTCAGAATGTCTTTAAGCATCAAGCTATCGAGGAATTGGGAAATTTTCTTAAACATGATTGATCAACTTATTTCCAAATATTCCATGGGGATACAACCCACGCGCCGATAACAACCACCCAGAACACTGAGATGGGAATAAAGATCTTCCAGCCCAAACGCATAATTTGGTCATAGCGATAGCGAGGCAATGTCGCACGCAACCAAATCACACAAGACAACAGGAAGAAGGTTTTGCCAAACAGCCAGAAGAAGCCCGGGATGTCCCGCAAGATTGGTAAGTCCACAATTGGTAACCAGCCACCCAAGAACATGATCGAAGCAACCGCTGCAATCAAAATCATATTGGCGTATTCGGCCAAGAAGAACATGGCAAACGACATGCCGGAGTACTCAACCATGTGACCAGCAACGATCTCGGATTCTCCCTCAACCACGTCAAATGGATGACGATTAGTTTCAGCTACACCAGAAATGAAATAGATCAAGAACATTGGCAGCAATGGCAACCAATTCCAGGATAAGAAGTTCAAGCCCATATGGGCAAAATAACCATGCTCTTGAGAAGCCACAATCGCGCTCAAATTCAGAGAGCCAGAGGTCAGCAATACAGTAACCAATGCAAATCCCATTGCAATTTCATAAGAAATCATTTGGGCAGAAGCACGCATTGCACCAAGGAATGGGTACTTAGAGTTTGATGACCAGCCAGCCAAAATTACGCCATACACACCAATTGATGAAATCGCCATGATGTAGAGCAGACCAGCATTGACGTCAGCCAAAACCATCTTCGCTTGAAATGGAATGACAGCCCAAGCTGCGAAAGCCGGAGCAATTACCATTACCGGCGCTATGAAATAGAGAACCTTGCTAGCTTGCGTTGGAGAGATGATCTCCTTCATTAAAAGCTTTAATGCATCGGCAATTGGCTGTAGCAAACCCAAAGGACCAACGCGATTCGGTCCAAGACGAATGTGCATCCAACCAATTAACTTACGCTCCCAAAGCGTTAAGTAAGCGACGCAACCAAACATTGGCAAAACAATGATGACAATGCGAACCAATGCCCAGACGAGTGGCCACAATGAGCCAAAAAATGCCTCGCCTTGAGTCGTAATGAGGTTCAAGAAATTATCCATCTCGTCCCTTATGCTTTGCTAACAGTTACAGGACCAAACATCGATCCTAATTTGGCACTTGCCACAGTACCAACAGAAATTCTGACTGCTGTTGGCGCTAAGTTGGTTTCCAAGGTTGCTGGCATAACCACCGTTTGGTTTCCTTGGCTTACCTGAACAAGGTCGCCCTCTTTCAAGCCAAACTCAGAAAAGAGTTTTTGACCAAGACCAACCTGATTGCCACGCTTTGCATCACGTGTTAACTGCAATACGGATGAACGACGAACAATTGGATCGCCTGCATAAATATTGACATCAGCCATACGCTCAAGGCCAGCCGCTGCAGTTGCATTTCCACTGCTTACTGCATTAGCAGTAGATTGATTGCTCAAACGAGTGCAATAGTTATCTCCCAATGCCTCACCAAGAACTTCTTCAGGTAAGTTATAGAGGAAGCCATCTAAATTAAGCAGACCACCTAGAACACGCAATACTTTCCATGCTGGACGTGAATCACCCAAAGGTTTTACTGAAGGCTGAATAGTTTGCGCTCTACCTTCAAGATTCACAAAGGTCGAAACTGTTTCAGTAAACGGTGTAATAGGCAAAATGACGTCGGCAACTTCTAATAGATCAGCTGATTTATATGCACTCAAAGCAATCACAGTATTCGCTTTAGCGAGAGCAGATCTTGCTTCTTGCGGATTGGGCAAATCAGAATCAGGCTCAATATTTAGCAACACTACAGCACGACGATCGCCTGACAATAATGATTGAACTCCAGCACCGTTGGCATTTACCAAAGATGCTCCCACCGCATTACCGCCAACTGGCAAGAAACCAAGAGTTGCACCAGTTTGTTGCGCAATGAACTGCGCTAAGACGTGTAGATCAGAAGCTTGAGGATGGGCAATAGCTGCCGATCCAATCAATACTGCTGCATTTGTACCAGATAACAAGCTATCAGCGATCTTCTGAGCTTGCTCAGAAACTGAAACGTTTGAAGTACCGGCTGGAGCAGAGGCAGATTTTGCTTTTGCCACGGCTAAGGCAACTTCACTTAATGTACCAAGCCATGCGCTTGGTGAAGCAGCAATACCTGTAGCGGGAATGAGCCAATCATCTCCGCCAGCATCAATGCGGCTAACTTGGAGGCTGCGCTTAGATGCTGTACGTATACGCGCAGCAATAATTGGTTGATCTTTACGCAAGAAACTACCGATGACTAGTGCGCGATCAAGTTCACTCAACTTGGTTACAGGCATACCTAACCAAGGAGCAGGAGCAGCGCCAGCAATATCCGTTTGACGTAAACGAGTCTCTACTTGATTAGAGCCTAAGCCACGCACAATCTTTTGCAAGAGGTGCAATTCTTCTGTACTGCTGATTGGGTGGGCTAATGCACCAATCGCTTGTGCTCCACTCTCAGTAGAGATAGTTTTCAGAGAATGGGCAACGTAATCTAATGCAGATTGCCAATCTGTTTCTAACCATTGGCCACCCTGCTTGACCATTGGCGTAGTTACACGATCGGCGCTATTTAATCCTTCATAGGAGAAGCGATCGCGGTCGCTAATCCAGCACTCATTAATAGCTTCATTTTCCAAAGCCACTACACGCAATACTTTATTGTTTTTGGTCTGAACGGTCATATTTGCACCCAGACTATCGTGCGGACTCACAGAGCGTTTGCGACCCAATTCCCATGTACGTGCATCGTAGCGGAATGGCTTGCTAGTTAACGCGCCTACTGGGCACAAGTCAATCATGTTTCCAGATAGCTCTGAATCTACAGTTTGACCTACGAAAGTGGTGATTTCAGAATGCTCACCACGATTAATCATGCCGAGCTCCATCACACCAGCAACTTCTTGTCCGAATCGAACACAACGTGTGCAGTGAATACAACGGCTCATCTCCTGCATGGAGATCAAAGGACCAACATTCTTATGGAAAACGACACGCTTTTCTTCGTCGTAGCGCGAATTCGATTTGCCGTAGCCTACCGCCAAGTCCTGCAATTGACACTCACCACCTTGATCGCAAATTGGACAATCCAATGGATGGTTAATTAGCAAGAACTCCATAACTGAGCGTTGTGCCTCTACCGCTTTGGCAGAATGCGTAAACACTTTCATACCTTGCGTTACCGGTGTTGCACAGGCAGGCAATGGTTTTGGTGCTTTTTCAACTTCCACTAAACACATGCGGCAGTTAGCAGCGATAGATAGCTTCTTGTGATAGCAGAAATGAGGAACGTAAGCACCCAACTTATTCGCGGCGTGCATCACCATCGAACCTTGCGGAACTTCCACCGTCTTACCATCTAATTCGATTTCTACCATGCTCACTTTAAGATGTCCCGTACTCAATAACTTATAAAGGTTTTGCAGAATCTAAGCAGCGCTTATGTTCTACGTGATACGCAAATTCATCCATGTAATGCTTCAACATGCCACGCACTGGCATTGCAGCTGCATCACCCAAGGCGCAAATTGTGCGACCTTGGATATTGGCTGCTACATCGTTTAGCAAATCTAAATCTTCTGGACGGCCTTGGCCGTGTTCAATACGATGCACAATGCGCCATAACCAGCCAGTACCTTCGCGGCATGGAGTGCACTGACCACATGATTCTTCATGATAGAAATAAGAAAGGCGTTCTAAGGCACGAACCATACAACGGGTTTCATTCATGACGATGACTGCACCAGAACCCAACATCGATCCTGCTTTGGCAATACTGTCGTAATCCATGGTCAGATCCATCATCTGTGTACCAGGTATGACTGGAGCAGACGAACCGCCCGGAATCACCGCTTTAATTGCTTTGCCATCACGCATGCCACCGGCAAGCTTTAAAAGCTCAGCAAATGGTGTGC
Source organism: Polynucleobacter sp. MG-6-Vaara-E2 (assembly GCF_018687695.1). NCBI lineage: Bacteria > Pseudomonadati > Pseudomonadota > Betaproteobacteria > Burkholderiales > Burkholderiaceae > Polynucleobacter > Polynucleobacter sp. MG-6-Vaara-E2. Next base: position 844,511 of record NZ_CP061303.1, on the reverse strand, counting down.
CCAATGGAATCTCATAGTTGCCAGGATGAACCACATCACCAGACACAGAGAAAATCTTTGTACCGCCGTTATTCGGCTTACCAAGATCTAAATAGGCTTGACCGCCGATTGCCAATATGAAGGGCACAGCAGCAAAAGTTTCAGTGTTGTTAATCGTCGTTGGTTTGCCATACAAACCAAAGCTAGCTGGGAATGGTGGTTTAAAGCGTGGCTGCCCTTTTTTGCCCTCTAAGGATTCGAGTAATGCAGTTTCTTCGCCGCAAATATAAGCACCCCAACCTGGAGCGGCATGCAACTGGAATGAGAAATCGCTTCCCAAAATCTTATCGCCTAAATAGCCAGCAGCACGCGCCTCTTCAAGAGCCTCTTCAAAGCGTGAATACACTTCCCAGATTTCGCCGTGAATGTAGTTATAGCCTGCTGTAATACCCATGGTGTAGGCACCAATGATCATGCCTTCTATCAAAGCATGTGGGTTGTAACGCATGATGTCGCGGTCTTTAAATGTACCTGGTTCACCCTCGTCACTATTACAAACTAAATATTTTTGACCAGGGAATTGACGTGGCATGAAGCTCCACTTCAATCCTGTTGGGAAGCCAGCACCGCCACGGCCACGCAGTGAGGATGCTTTTAATTCTGCGATGATCGCGTCTGGAGCAACTTTGTCATTAATTAAGCGACGCAACTGTTGGTAGCCACCACGACTCTCGTAATCCCTTAAACGCCAGTTGTCGCCATTTAATCCAGCAAGGATCAAGGGCTTAATGTGACGATCGTGCAGGCTGGTCATGCTGCTTTCCCTTCTGCACGAAGCTCATTTAATAGAGCATCAATTTTTTCTTTACTCATAAAGCTACACATACGCATGTCATTAACCAGCATGACTGGAGAATCGCCGCATGCACCCATGCACTCACCCTCTTTTAAAGTAAATGTGCCGCATGGAGTTGTTTCGTTATAGCCAATCCCTAAAGTTTCTTTTAGGTAGGTTGCTGCTGTTTCACCATGAGTCAATTGGCAAGGCAAGTTGGTGCAAATGACTAACTTGTATTTACCAATCGGTTTGGTGTTGTACATATTGTAGAAAGTGGCTACTTCTTCGACAGCAATGGTGGGCATGTCAAGAATCTGCGCAACAGTAGCAATCACCTCAGGAGAAACCCAACCTACTTCAGTCTGAGCAGCAATTAGGGAAGCCATCACAGCGGACTGCTTTTGCTCTGGTGGATACTTAGCGACGTTACGGGCAATATCAGCCAGCGTTTTATCGGATAGTTGAAGAGTTGTTGTCATTAAATAATCCTTGGCGCGCTCAATTAGCGGTCAATCTCCCCGAACACAATATCTTGCGTACCAATAATGGTTACCGCATCAGCCAACATGTGACCGCGTGACATCTCATCCATTGCAGATAAATGTACAAAACCTGGTGCACGAATCTTCATGCGATACGGTTTGTTGGCACCATCAGAAATCAAATAGATACCAAACTCACCCTTAGGATGCTCAACTGCTGAGTAAGCCTCGCCATCAGGAACGTGAATACCTTCAGTAAATAATTTGAAGTGATGGATCAACTCTTCCATATTGGTTTTCATATCCACGCGTTTTGGTGGAGTAACCTTATGGTTATCACTCATCACAGGGCCTGGATTTTCTTTGAGCCATTTAACGCACTGCTTGATGATGCGATTAGATTGACGCATTTCTTCCATGCGCACTAAATAACGATCATAGGAGTCGCCATTCACGCCAACAGGAATATCAAAATCAAGGCGATCATAGACTTCGTATGGCTGCTTCTTACGCAAATCCCACTCGATACCAGAACCACGCAACATTGGGCCAGTAAAGCCAAGCTGTAATGCACGCTCTGGGGTCACGATGCCGATATTGACTAAACGTTGCTTCCAAATGCGGTTATCAGTCAAGAGATTGCAATACTCGTCAACATTGGCGTCAAAGCCATTAGTAAACTGCTCAATGAAATCAAGCAATGTGCCACTACGGTTTTCATTCAAACGCTTTACTGCAGAAGCACTGCGAATCTTAGATTTATCGTATTGAGCCATTTGATCGGGCAGATCTCGATATACGCCACCTGGACGGTAGTAAGCGGCGTGCATACGCGCACCAGAAACTGCCTCATACATATCGAAGATATCTTCACGATCGCGGAAGGCATACAAGAACACTGCCATCGCACCAACGTCAAGACCGTGACAACCGATCCAGAGCAAATGATTCAATAAACGAGTGAGCTCGTCATACATGACGCGAATGTACTGCGCACGCAAAGGCACATCGACTTGCAATAATTTCTCAATGGCCATGACATACGCATGCTCATTGGACATCATAGAAACATAATCCAAACGATCCATATAAGGAACGTTTTGAATCCAAGTACGTGTTTCTGCTAATTTTTCTGTAGCGCGGTGCAATAAACCAATATGGGGATCAGCACGCTGAATAACTTCGCCATCTAACTCCAACACTAAGCGTAATACGCCGTGTGCCGCAGGATGCTGAGGACCGAAATTGAGGGTGTAGTTCTTAATTTGTGCCATGACTTAAACCGGACCTCCATACTGCTCTTCGCGGACGATTCGTGGAGTAATCTCACGCGCTTCAATCGTCACGGGCTGGTAAACCACACGCTTGAGCTCTGGGTCATAGCGCATTTCCACATTACCGCTAATGGGGAAATCTTTTCTGAATGGATGGCCAATAAAGCCATAGTCAGTCAAGATACGACGCAAGTCTTCATGACCTTCAAAAATGATGCCGTAAAGATCGAAGGCTTCACGTTCAAACCAATTAGCAGAATTCCATACCGGCGTAATGGACGCTACTAATGGATAGCTATCATCCGGCGCAAATACGCGAACACGTAAACGCCAGTTATGCTCTAAGGAAAGTAAATGGCTCACAACACCAAAACGCTGACCACCCCAAGCACCGTCACGGAAGTCTTGATAATCAACGCCACATAAATCAATTAGTTGCTCGAAAGCTAGTGAAGGGTCATCACGGAGCAACATAGCAGACTCAAAGTAAGTATCTGCATTCACAACAACAGTTACTTCACCTAAAGCAATCTCAACAGACTGAATGCGCTTACCAAGCACTTTTTCAAGGTTAGCAGCGAGTTGAACCAAACGATCTGACATGAATTAAGCCTTCCGCGCAATCGTGCTAGTACGAGCGATCTTTGATTGCAACTGAATAATTCCGTAGATCAACGCTTCTGCGGTTGGAGGACAACCAGGAACATAAATATCCACTGGCACAATGCGGTCGCAACCGCGAACAACGGAATAAGAGTTATGGTAATAACCACCGCCATTGGCACAGGAACCCATTGAAATAACCCAACGGGGTTCTGGCATTTGGTCATAGACTTTGCGCAAGGCAGGAGCCATTTTGTTACACAGAGTGCCTGCCACAATCATCAAGTCAGATTGACGTGGGGATGGACGGAATACCACGCCAAAGCGGTCTAGGTCATAACGAGATGCACCCGCATGCATCATTTCAACTGCGCAGCAAGCCAAACCAAAAGTCATTGGCCATAAAGAACCATTGCGTGTCCAGTTAATCAACTGGTCTGCAGTAGTGGTAACAAATCCTTCTTTGAGAACGCCTTCTAATGCCATATCGATCACTCCCAGTCGAGAGCGCCCTTTTTCCAGATATATACAAATCCCACAATGAATTCCAGGAGGAAGATCACCATAGAGGCGTAGCCAAACCAACCGAGATCACGCAATGCTACTCCCCATGGGAATAAAAACGCAGTCTCAAGGTCGAACAAAATAAAGAGGATGGCAATGAGGTAATAGCGCACGTCGAACTTCATACGCGCGTCTTCGAAAGCTTCAAAACCACACTCATAGGGAGAGAGTTTTTCAGCGTCAGGCTTCGAAGGAGCCAAAATTTTTCCGAGGAACATGGGGACTAATCCCACCCCAATGCCCACGAGGATAAAAAGCAGAACAGGAAAGTAATTAGCGAGATTCAAAATGGTCCTGAGTCGTTCGTCTGGTAATTCTTCAAAACAGCAAATTATTAATTATTCCACTACATACTCTTTTGATTTAGAGCAAAAAACCTTAGCTAAACTTCAATTTTTGGTGCCGACGGCGAGACTCGAACTCGCACAGCCTAAGCCACTACCCCCTCAAGATAGCGTGTCTACCAATTTCACCACGTCGGCATCTTGTAAAACCCGTCAATTCTACTGCATTGCACCACTCTGCCACCCTAAAAATGGGGCAGGAAAATCTGTAAAAACCTACTTTTTTACTTAGGAACTGCTGGTTTGCTTGGATCTTGAGGAGGGGCAACCGGAGCAGCAGGAGATGCTGCTGGAGCTACCGTTCCAGAAAGAACCCCAGGGCTCACCTCCTTCTTATTGCCGATCCAAGTAATGCCCAAGGTACAAATGAAAAATACGGCTGCAAAGATGGCCGTTGTATGGGACAGGAAGTTTGCCGAACCACTAGCGCCAAATAGGCTACCAGAAGCGCCAGATCCAAAAGCAGCGCCCATATCCGCACCCTTACCTTGTTGCAAGAGCACCAACAAGATCACAGCCAATGCTGAAATCACCTGCAATACGATTAACAAAGTCTTAAACCATTCCACAGCTTATCTCCAAATAAAAAATCTATGCCTGACAGATAGCCAGAAAGTCTTGGGGATTTAAAGAAGCTCCCCCAACCAATCCACCATCGATATCTGGCATGGCGAACAATTCAACAGCATTGTCAGGCTTGACACTGCCGCCATACAAAATTCCTACGTGTGATGCAACATCCTCATCAAACTCCGCTAATTGCAGACGAATGTGGCGATGCATATCTTGTGCAACTTGGGAACTTGCAACCTTACCAGTCCCAATTGCCCAAACCGGCTCATACGCAATTAAGCAATCAGCCAAGCGATCTTGTAGCACGGACACTTGTTTAGCAACCTGACCACAGACGACTTCCTCAGCCCTTCCAGAGTTACGCTCATCCGCAGTCTCGCCAACGCAAATCACAGGAGTCATGCCGTTATCGAGAACCTGCAAGGCCTTGGCAGCAACCACCTCATCAACCTCATGATGGTTTTGACGGCGCTCTGAGTGACCCACAATCACATACTGACAACCCAATTCTTTGAGCATGGCAGCACTGGCTTCGCCCGTATAAGCGCCACTAGCTTGTGCTGACGCATCTTGAGCACCTAAACTTAAAAATGCCAAGGAATGCTCTTTAATCAAATTAGCGCATTGTGCCAAATAAGGAAAAGGTGGGCATACAGCAAACTTACGACCTGCTGGCATGCCACTCTCCATGCCGCGCGCAACAGTCTTAATCCAATCTTGATTACCTGCAAGATTGCCATTCATTTTCCAATTGCCGATGACGATGAGTGGACGCATAAGCTTGGAGTTTGCTAAACCGTTAGAATAATTTTGCCAACATGCTCAGATGATTCCATCAAACGATGTGCATCGGCCGCCTGGTCAAGCGTAAAAGTTTTATAAATTGCTGGCTTGAGTTTGCCCGCATTAAGTAATGGCCAAACATGATCAAACAATTGCTTAGTAATTTGTTTCTTAAATGCGACTGGGCGCGGACGGAGGGTTGATCCAGTGATAGTCAAGCGACGGCGCAAAATTTGATTGGTACTCACTTCCGCTTTTGAGCCGCCTTGAATAGCAATAATGACAATTCGCCCATCATCAGCCAAGCAATCGATTTCTCGTTGAACGTAAGCGCCAGTCACCATATCAAGGATGACGTTCACACCCTTACCATCAGTGGCCTTCTTCACTTCTTCAACAAAGTCTTGGGTCTTGTAATTAATCGCGAGATCCGCGCCTAACTTCAAACAAGCAGTACATTTCTCATCAGTACCAGCTGTAACAAACACCTTATGACCCATTGCTTTCGCAAGCAATATAGCCGTTACGCCAATGCCACTTGAGCCACCTTGAACCAATAGGGTTTCACCTTCAGACAATTCCCCGCGCATGAAGACATTACTCCAGACGGTATAAAAAGTTTCAGGTAAAGCGGCTGCTTCTTGATCAGAAAATCCCTTGGGATAAGGCAGACATTGAGCAATTGGTGCAGTACAAAGGTCGGCATAGCCGCCACCTTGGACCAAGGCACAGACTTTATCGCCAATCTTGAGGCCAAAGGCGTTATTCGCGTGAGCTAAGTCACCACCAATAATTTCACCGGCAACTTCAAGGCCAGGGATATCAGATGCACCTGCTGGTACAGGGTAATGACCTTTACGTTGCAAAACGTCTGGACGATTAATGCCTGAAGCCAAAACCTTAATCAATACCTCGCCAGTTCCAGCAGTAGGTACCGCTGGATCTGGACGAGTGGCAGGCACCAACATTTCTGGTGCACCGAATTCTTTGATCTCAATTACACGCATTGAAAGCTCCGAAAGATCTTAGAAAAAAACTTAGGCTGTTTCGTCAGTTGCAGGAGCAGCCTCAGCAGTAGCGCCCGCTAAAGGAGCAATCGTGCCACCTTCATCAGCCATTGCTGCCTTCAATGACAAGCGCAAACGACCACGCTCATCAGCAGCTAACAATTTCACGCGAACTACTTGACCTTCTGCCAAATAATCTTTCACTTCTTTTACACGCTCATTGGAAATCTCAGAGATGTGCAAGAGGCCATCTTTACCAGGGAGGATATTTACCAAAGCACCGAATTCAAGCAACTTCACAACTGGACCTTCGTAGATCTTGCCTACTTCAGCTTCAGCGGTAATGCCTTCGATACGCGCCTTAGCTTCAGCCATGCCTTCAGCAGAAGTTGAAGCAATCGTTACAGTGCCATCATCTTTGATGTCGATGCTGCAGCCAGTTTCTTTCGTCAGGGCTTGAATGGTTGCACCACCCTTACCAATGACTTCACGAATCTTGTCTGGATGAATCTTGAATGACACCATGCGTGGAGCGTGAGCAGACAATTCTGTACGAACTGATCCCATTGCTTCTTGCATTTTGCTCAAGATGTGCAAGCGACCTTCTTTAGCTTGCGCCAAAGCAACTTGCATAATTTCTTTAGTAATACCTTGAACTTTAATGTCCATCTGGAGTGCAGTAATACCATTTGCAGTGCCTGCTACTTTAAAGTCCATATCACCCAAGTGATCTTCATCACCCAAGATGTCGGTCAACACAGCAAAGCGATTGCCATCAAGGATCAAGCCCATTGCTACGCCAGCAACGTGTGCTTTCACTGGTACACCAGCATCCATCATCGCCAAGCAGCCGCCACAAACAGAAGCCATTGAGGAAGAGCCGTTTGACTCGGTAATTTCTGAAACAACACGGATACTGTACGCAAAATCTTCTGGGCTTGGCAATACTGGAATTAATGCGCGCTTAGCCAAACGTCCATGACCAATTTCACGACGCTTAGGGCTACCTACACGACCTGTTTCACCAGTAGCAAACGGAGGCATGTTGTAGTGGAACATGAAACGATCGCGGTATTCACCTTCAAGCGCATCAATAATTTGCTCGTCCCGGGCAGTACCCAAAGTAGCCACTACGAGAGCCTGCGTTTCGCCACGGGTAAACAACGCAGAACCGTGGGTGCGTGGCAATACGCCATTACGAATTTCAATCGGACGAACAGTGCGTGTATCGCGGCCATCAATACGTGGCTCACCATTCAAAATCTGGCTACGAACAATCTTCGCTTCGATTTCAAACATGATGTCACTGACAGCAACTGCATCAACATCGCCCTCTTCAGATAACTTTGCCAATACTTCTTTTGAAATTTCTTTGAGCTTGTCTGAACGAGCGCCCTTTTGACGAATCTGATAAGCCTCGCGCAATGGCGCTTCAGCCAAAGCGGTTACCTTGGCGATAAATGGCTCATCTTTAGGAGCGGCAGTCCAATCCCATTCTGGTTTGCCAGCTTCACGTACCAAATCATTGATAGCGTTGATTGCAGTCTGCATTTGGTCATGACCATACACAACAGCACCCAGCATGACATCTTCAGATAACTGATTTGCTTCAGACTCAACCATCAATACAGCAGCTTGTGTGCCAGCAACGATCAAATCAAGTTCGCTAGCGGCTTGCTCTGTACGAGTTGGGTTCAGGAGATATTGACCGTTTGCGTAACCAACACGAGCAGCGCCAACAGGTCCTGCAAATGGAATGCCTGAAACTGCCAAAGCTGCAGAAGCAGCGATCAAAGCAGGAATATCTGCGGGAACGTCTGGGTTAATAGACAAAACATGCACTACAACCTGAACTTCATTCAAGAAACCTTCTGGGAACAAAGGACGTAATGGGCGATCGATCAAACGGGAGATTAATGTCTCACCTTCTGATGGACGACCTTCGCGACGGAAGAAGCCACCAGGGATCTTGCCTGCTGCATAAGTTTTTTCTAGGTAATCAACAGTCAATGGGAAAAAGGACTGGCCTGGCTTTGCAGACTTAGAGGCAACTACTGTGCCCATGACTACTGTGTCATCTACGTTAACGATAACGGCACCACCTGATTGGCGAGCGATCTCACCTGTTTCCATTGTTACTTGGTGGTTGCCCCATTGAAAACTTTTTACTGCTTTTTTAAACATTGTCATTCTGATCTTCTCCAAATTGTTCACGTAAGACTCACATGAGCATTACGCTTGTCGTGGGATAAAGCAGTGTCACGACAACACTGGAGCGATTAAGGATTACAAGGGATGCCATTCCAGGGAGACTCTGACATCAGAAGCTCATTGGAATGACACGATCCCCTACACAAATAATCTAAAAGCGCTCAAAAAACATGCCATCTTCTTAAGACTGATTCTGCAAAGAAACAACCCTAAGTGAGATGGCATTGCAATACCGATAAGAATTACTTACGGAGACCTAATTTCTCGATCAATGCGCGATAGCGATCCAGATCTTTGCCTTTGAGGTAATCCAAGAGGCGACGGCGACGTGAAACCATCTTCAACAAACCGCGACGGCTGTGATGGTCTTTAGCGTTAGCCTTGAAATGGGGGGTTAATTCATTGATGCGGGCTGTGAGCAAAGAAACTTGCACTTCTGGACTACCCGTATCGTTTGCGCTGCGCGCGTTTTCTTTGACGATTTCCGCCGTTTTGATATCAGCAACTGCCATTTTTAATACTCCTTACTTGCGAACACTCGAGCTTTCACCCAATTTGTGTCGTGCGTTATTAACAAAATAAAACAAAAAAAGCTTTACAAATCAAAGCCATCGAATTGTAGCAGATGAGGATCTTAAAGAGCGAATTGCCCTACCGATATTGGTATTCTGAGGGTACCAATACCTCCGCAATATATAAATTAACTATTTAAATCAATAACTTACAAAATATGAATGCTATTTACCGCCCTCTGGCAACCCTTATCACCCTCTTTTTTTGCATGAATACTGCCGTTTGGGCTCAATTTTCGAACCCATTTGGCGAAGATAAAACGGTAGCTCAACAGCGCCAAGAAATACTTCAGAAGAATGAACAAATTCTCAAAGCGCTATACGCGACTGAACCTAAGGCAAGAGACATCATTGAAAAATCAGTGGGATATGCAACCTTTAGCAATTTCGGTATGAAAATTTTGATTGCTGGTGGTGGCTCGGGAACGGGTGTAGTTATCAATAAATTCAATTCCAATCCGATTTATATGAATATGGCCGAAGTTCAAGCCGGCCTAGGATTTGGCTTGAAGTCTTTTCAGAACATCTTCATATTCCAAAATGAAACCGCCCTGAATGATTTTGTGAACTCAGGCTGGACTTTTGGTGGTCAAGTCACCGCGGCAGCGAAATACGAAAAAGACGGTGGAGCCTATCAAGATGCTACTCTTGTTGCTCCAGGAGTATTGATGTATCAATTAACAGACTCTGGCTTGGCTGCAGAGATTACTGGAAAAGGGACCAAATACTATAAAGACAGCACCCTGAATAAGTAATTAGAGAATCGGGGAACCATGAATTGGTCGGGGCGAGAGGATTTGAACCTCCGACCACATGCACCCCATGCATGTACGCTACCAGGCTGCGCTACGCCCCGACGAAAGAAAATTGTAGCAGTATCTACTTCGACAGAATTTGCAGAACTGCTTGCAATTCTTCGCGCAAACGGAGTTCACCACGCGCCTCATCAAGACGATTTCTCGCGCCACTGATAGTGAAACCCTCTTCGTACAGTAGTGTACGAATTTTACGAATCAATACCACCTCATGGTGTTGATAGTAGCGACGATTACCGCGACGTTTTTGCGGGCTCAACTGAGAAAACTCTTGCTCCCAGTAGCGCAGAACGTGGGAACGCACGCCGCAAAGGTCTGCTACCTCACCAATAGTGAAATAGCGCTTAGCAGGAATAGGGGGAAGTTGAGAGCTCGAAAGTGTCGAGCTAACATCAAACTCGGTTTTCTCGAGCATGTGACTCCACTACATCTTTAAGCTTTTGACTTGCATGAAAAGTAACTACACGCCTTGCAGCTATGGGAATCATTTGACCTGTCTTTGGATTTCGGCCAGGACGAGCCGATTTATTGCGCAACTGAAAATTACCAAAGCCTGAAATTTTTACTTCAGTTCCAGACTCAAGCGATTGACCAATACGATCAAAAAATGCATCGATCATATCTTTTGCTTCACGCTTGTTTAAGCCAACCTGATCAAAGAGTGCCTCTGAGAGTTCGTTTTTTGTAACGGTATCGTTGGAAATGATTTCGTTCATTGATAGTCTCTTTTGTAACTCTGCATTCAATATTTTTCGTTATTACTGTAATAGTAAACCTAGCGCAGACGAGCAGCGCATTTTTTTTCTACTGCACCCAATAAAGCCGTCATAACAGCGTCAATTTGTGCGTCCTGCAATGTTTCATGAGGATTTAATAAGGTCACCCGAAAGGCCAGACTCTTCTCATCATCAGCCATGCTGCTCGAACCAGCCTTCGGCTTAAATTCATCAAACAATTCGATTGCACGCACAAAACTCTGCTTTGATGCTGCCATTGCGTCCAATAAAGATTGTGCAGAAATAGCTTGCTTTACTACTAGCGCTAAGTCGCGCTGCACCGCAGGAAACTTGCTTAACTCTTCTGGAACGGGCAAACCAAGATTGCGAATAGGTTCTAAATCCAATTCGAACATGACTGGCGCCTGTGGTAATTCATAGGCCTGTTGTAAGCCTGGATGCAACTCACCAATCCAGCCAACCTCAATACGATTCTTGCCAGCTAGCAAAAATATTTTTGCGCTGCGGCCAGGGTGCAAAGCAGGATGTTGGGCTGCTTCAGTCACAATGCGTAAAGGATCTAATACACGCTCTAGATCACCCTTGACATCAAAGAAATCTACCGCTCTTGTTGGGTTAGCCCACTGCTCAGGAACGAAGGAACCATAAGAAAGACCACCAAATTTTTGCGGCTGAGCAAATCCGGCTACTTTGCCATCTGCCTCGAGAACGCTGGTGTCCCGCTTAAATACGCGTCCTGTCTCAAAGAGGCGTACACGCCCTGCTCCACGGTTCAAATTGGTCTTGAGGTTACCGAGTAATCCACCCCACAGGTTGCTGCGCATGACACCATATTGGTTGGCAATCGGATTAAGCACCTTAATCAGGTCTTGATCTTTTGCACCTACAAGACGCTGTTCACTCTCAAGATCGATAAATCCAAAATTCACAGCTTCTTGATAGCCTTGTAAGGCTAAACGCTGACGAAGCAAATGAATACCGCGCTTAGCTTCTGCTTTAGCACTCATTTTGAGTGAAGCTAATGGTGGCGTGTCAGGAATGTTTTCAAAACCATACATCCGCGCGACTTCTTCAATTAAGTCTTCTTCGATTTCAATATCAAAACGATAGCTTGGTGCTGTGACAGTAAATACATCGCCATCTTGCTTAAATTCAAAACCAAGGCGCTTAAATACATCGGCAACCACTTCTGCAGTAAGCGGAATACCAATAACTTTTTCTGCTCTCGCTAAACGCATCTTCACAGCTTTACGCTCTGGTACGTTAAGCACTTGATCATCCACGGGACCAGCTTGGCCGCCACATACTTCCAAAATGAGTGAAGACAGATACTCGAGGCAATTCACCGTATTTTGGGGGTCTACACCGCGTTCAAAGCGATGCGCAGCATCGGTGCTGAAATTGAAACGACGAGCACGGCCCTGAATAGCAGAAGGAAGCCAATACGCTGCTTCTACATAAATATTTTTGGTCTCATCAGCCACTGCACAGTGATTACCGCCCATAATGCCCGCCAAAGCGACAGGACCTTTTTGGTCAGCTACTACACCAGCTTCTTGTAACTTACCTGCAGAGTCAGGACCTTGCAAAGTGACTGTTTGACCATTCAAAAGCTCCAGCGTTTCACCTGCTTTAGCCCAGCGCACAGTGATATCACCATCCAGCATATCGATATCAAACACATGGGTAGGTTGACCCATTTCTAACATGACGTAGTTAGAAAGGTCTACCAAAGCGGAGATGCTTCTTTGACCAGCGCGATTGAGACGCTTAACGATCCACTCTGGCGTTTTCGCCTGTAGATTAACGCCGCGAATCACGCGTCCGGCAAATCGACCACAAAGCTCTTTGCTCTCTACGGTTACTTTACGCTTGTCATCAATCGATACTGCTGGTGCATTCCATTTAGGGGCACAAAGTGCGGCACCGGTGATAGCGGAGACTTCTCTTGCCATACCCATCAAAGATAAGCAGTCAGCTTTATTTGGAGTTAACTTGATGACAAACACTTGATCATCTAAGTCGAGATACTTTCGAATATCTTCACCAATAGGTGCATCAGCCGGCAGCTCGAGAATGCCTTCGTGATCATCCCCAAGACCAAGTTCACGTCCAGAGCACAGCATGCCTTGGCTCTCAACGCCACGCAATTTACCAACCTTAATCATGAAAGGCTTACCACCAGCTTCTGCAGGAGGCAATTCGGCGCCAACCATGGCACAGGGAATCTTAATGCCAGCACGTGCATTGGGCGCACCGCAAACAATTTGTAATTCTTGCCCAGTACCTGCGTCCACTTTACAAACACGCAAACGATCTGCATCAGGGTGTTGCTCAGCAGACAAAATTTGCGCAATCACAATCTTCGTAAATGCTGGCGCTACAGAATGCTGCTCTTCGACTTCTAAGCCAGCCATAGTCATGGCATGACCCAGTGCATCACTATCAAGCGATGGGTTCACGTATTGACGAAGCCAAGATTCTGAGAATTGCATAGCGCGATCTTAGATGAGGTGATTGTTATGCAGGAAATTGCGCCAAGAAGCGCAAGTCATTTTCAAAGAACAGGCGCAGGTCATCCACGCCGTAACGCAACATGGTGAGACGCTCTAGACCTGAGCCAAAGGCAAAGCCAGTGTAGCGCTCTGGATCAATACCCATATTACGCAATACATTCGGATGAACCTGCCCTGCTCCGGAGATTTCCAGCCAACGACCAGCAAGCTTGCCGCTACCAAAGGCCATATCGATTTCAGCAGAAGGTTCTGTGAATGGGAAATAGGATGGGCGGAAACGAACCTGCAATTCATTCGTCTCAAAAAAAGTTCTCAAGAAGTCGGTGTAGACGCCTTTAAGATCTGCAAACGAAACGCTCTCAGCAATCCACAAACCCTCTACCTGGTGAAACATGGGTGAATGGGTTGCATCACTATCTACGCGATAGGTTCTGCCTGGAGCAATCACCTTAATCGGCGGCATCACATCTGCGCTGGCATATTTCTTTACATGTTCACTGGCATAGCGCACTTGTATCGGGCTGGTGTGAGTACGCAGTAGCAAAGGCTTTTCATGAGCATCTTTGCCATCAATGTAAAAGGTATCCTGCATTGAACGAGCAGGATGATTCTCTGGGCTATTGAGGGCTGTGAAATTAAACCAATCCGTTTCAATTTCAGGGCCATCAGCCACATCAAAACCAATGGAGCGGAAGATTTCTTCAACCCGCTCCCAAGTTCGCATCACCGGATGCAAGCTACCTACCGCTTGACCGCGCCCCGGCAAGGACACGTCAATCGATTCAGCAGCCAAGCGTTGCAGCAGGACAGCATCAGCCAAGGCTTGACGGCGGTCTTGTAACGCAGCTTCTACTTGAGTTTTGATTTGATTAATTTGGGCGCCAGCACTCTTGCGCTCCTCAGGCGACATTCCACCAAGCGCTTTTAAGCGCTCAGTGAGAACACCTGATTTACCGAGATACTTGGCTTTCGCGTCCTCAAGAGCCGCCGAATCGGCAGCTCCAGAGAAATCACGTTTAGCATCCTCGACAATTTGGTCGAGAGAAACCATTGCAGCTTAGTTTATAGAAACTAAGAATTAAGCTGCAGCGTTTACTACGGATTTGATCCGAGTAACCAAAGCAGCAAAAGCCGCTTTGTCAGCAATAGCCATATCAGAAAGCACTTTGCGATCGAGTTCGATTGCGGCTTTCTTCATACCATTCATAAATACGCTGTAGGTCATGTCATGCTCACGAACTGCCGCATTGATACGAGCAATCCACAAAGCGCGGAATACACGTTTCTTATTGCGACGGTCACGATATGCATATTGACCAGCACGCATAACCGCTTGCTTAGCAATACGGAATACGTTTTTACGACGACCGCGGTAACCTGTTGCGGCATCGGTAATTTTCTTATGACGGGCTCTTGCTGTAACCCCACGTTTGACTCTTGGCATTAAATTCTCCTAATCTAGTCTGAGGTTAAGCGTAAGGAAGCATGGAGCGAATTGACTTAACATCAGATTTCGCAACTTCTGTGGAACCACGCAAATGACGCTTGTTCTTGGTGGTCTTCTTAGTGAGGATGTGGCGTTTGAAAGCCTGACCTCGTTTGATCGTTCCGCCTGCGCGAACCGTGAAGCGCTTCTTAGCGCTACTCTTGCTCTTCATCTTGGGCATAAAGCACCCTTTCTTCTACTTGTGCAACATAGGTGGTAACCGACGGTTACTCTTCCTGTACCCAGAAGCACTTCAAACTGCCAGCACCTTTAGTTGTTACCTCAGGTGCCTCCCTACATAAGAACCAGGTAAAACCTAGTTACTTAGCCTTACGAATGGGGGCCAATACCATCACCATCTGGCGACCTTCCATCTTAGGAAACTGTTCAACTTGGCCAAACTCTTGTAAGTCCAACTTCAAACGTTCCAACATTCTTGCTCCGATTTCTTGGTGGGCCATTTCACGACCCCGAAAACGTAGCGTAATTTTTGTCTTATCGCCATCTTCCAAAAAGCGGATTAAATTGCGTAGCTTCACACCGTAGTCACCATCATCAGTGCCGGGACGGAATTTAACTTCCTTCACCTGAATCACTTTTTGCTTCAGCTTAGCTTCATGCATCCGCTTCGCTTCTTGGTACTTGAATTTGCCAAAGTCCATGATTCGGACTACAGGTGGCACAGCTGTCGGAGCAATTTCAACCAAATCGGTCTCTTTCTCTTCTGCTGCAGCCAAGGCTTCACTCAACTTAACTACACCGATGGGCTCTCCATCAATTCCAATCAAACGCACTTCAGGAGCAGTAATTTCCCGGTTAATGCGCTGCAATTTTTCAGTAGCGATCTTCTTAATTCCTTTAAAAAAACAATAAACACCGCTCTAACCCTAGCTAGGCTCGGGTCCGACTTTCTGGGATATATCCTGCTGGAGTCGGGCAACGAAGGCATCAATAGGCATTACACCCAAATCCACTCCGCCACGGGCACGAACGGCCACCGTATTACTTTCTGATTCCTTATCCCCTACGACAAGCAAAAATGGGATCTTCTGTAATGCGTGCTCGCGTATTTTATACGTAATTTTCTCGTTCCGCAAATCGGATTCGACTCTAAACCCTTGTTTTTTCAGCAATTGCTGCACTTGTTGTGCATATGCAGCAGAATTTCCAGAGATATTGAGGACCACAGCCTGCGTTGGGGCGAGCCAAACCGGCATATTTCCAGCGTGGTTTTCGATCAAAATGCCGATAAAACGTTCTAAAGAGCCCACAATTGCCCTATGGAGCATGACTGGGGTCTTGCGGCTGTTATCTTCAGCCACATATTCAGCACCAAGACGAGCCGGCATTGAGAAGTCGACCTGAATCGTGCCACACTGCCATGTTCGCCCTATAGAGTCCTTGAGGTGGTATTCGATCTTTGGACCGTAAAAAGCTCCCTCACCTGGTAATTCTTCCCATTCTTGACCAGAAGCCTTTAAGGCACCGCGAAGTGCTTCCTCTGCTTTATCCCAAATCGCATCATCACCAACACGCTTTTCCGGACGGAGAGCCAACTTCACAGCGACTTCGGCAAAGCCGAAGTCTTGATAAACGGCACGTACCGCTTTATCGAACTGAGCGACCTCAGACTGAATCTGGTCTTCAGTACAGAAAATATGGCCATCATCTTGCGTGAAACCACGCACACGCATCAAGCCATGCAATGCGCCTGAGGGTTCGTTACGATGACATTGACCAAACTCACCAAAGCGCAATGGCAGCTCACGATAGCTATGTAAGCCCGAGTTATAAATTTGCACGTGACCTGGGCAGTTCATCGGCTTTAATGCATAAGCCCGATTCTCCGACTCGGTCGTAAACATATTCTCTTTATAGTTTTCCCAGTGACCTGATTTTTCCCAAAGCGCGCGATCCAGAATCTGAGGCGCTTTCACCTCTTGGTAACCTTCCTGTTGATACACGCGTCGCATGTATTGCTCTACTTCTTGCCAAATAGACCAACCCTTTGGATGCCAGAAAATCAGGCCGGGAGCTTCTTCCTGGAAATGGAACAAATCAAGCTGCTTTCCTAGGCGGCGATGATCACGTTTTTCAGACTCTTCAAGCATATGCAAGTAAGCGTCTTGATCTTCTTTGCGCAACCAGGCCGTGCCGTAGATACGCTGTAACATCTCATTCTTACTGTCACCACGCCAGTAAGCGCCAGCAAGCTTCATCAACTTAAATACTTTTAATTTGCCAGTGGAAGGCACGTGAGGCCCTCGACAAAGGTCGGTGAACTTCCCTTCTGCGTAAAGCGAGACATCCTCATTCTGCGGAATGCTAGCAATGATTTCAGCTTTGTAATGTTCGCCTTGATCCTTGAAAAATGTGACAGCTTCATCGCGTGGCATAACACTGCGCACCACTGGCTCGTCTTTTTTAGCAAGCTCAGTCATTTTCTTTTCTAACGCTACCAAATCATCTGGTGTGAATGGGCGGTGATAAGAAAAGTCATAGTAAAAACCATTGTCAACAACTGGGCCGATGGTGACTTGTGCTTCCGGGAATAATTCTTTTACAGCGTATGCCAATAAGTGCGCTGTTGAGTGACGCACAATCTCTAAGGCCTCAGGACTCTTATCAGTAATGATGGCAAGCTGGGCATCTTTATCAATCAAGAAGCTGGTATCGACCATCTTGCCATCAACAATACCGCCAAGGGCTGCTTTGGCTAGCCCACTGCCGATGCTTTGGGCAACATCCGCTACACGAACGGGAGCATCAAACTCACGTTTTGATCCATCGGGCAGAGTAACTACTGGCATAACAACTCCATCTTATTAACTGAACAACAGCTTTAATACATCAACCTAAAAAGAAAGCGCGGTAGCTTGTGGGCAACCGCGCCTCTGGGTCATTATTCGTTGGTAGGCTCGATTGGACTCGAACCAACGACCCCCACCATGTCAAGGTGGTGCTCTAACCAGCTGAGCTACGAGCCTATACAGCCCTAGAGTTTATCACCGGCGACGTACTTGGGTGACCCCTTTGACCTCTTCTAGGCTATTTTGAACCACCCTTAATACTTCAGAATCCTTCACCTCAACCGTCAAAAGGATCTGTGCCAGACCTTTTTTGGTCGATTTGCGTAAATCAGTCACATGAACACCTTGACGCGTCAGAATCTCAAATAGCTCCCGCATGAGTTCAGCTCGATCTAATCCAGTTACTACCAGGTCTGCCGGGAAGACCCGTTTTTGCTCTGAACTTACTTCAGGGTTAGAAACGGATGCTGTCCAAGCTGTCTGAATAACTCTTTCAGGCGCTCTATCTAATAGACCCCTGAATGTTTTACAAGAACGGCGATGAATGGAGACTCCTCTACCTTGAGTCACAAATCCCGCGATAGGATCTGGTGGTACAGGTCTGCAGCAACGCGCTAATTGCGTTAGCAATGAATCCACTCCAACTACTAAGACATCACCAACCTGCCCGGTTTTACGACTGCTATGGCGCAGAATAATTTCTGGAGTAGTAGGTTTTACTTCAAGATTGGCTTCCGCTTTAATGTCCGGGGCTTTTGAAACTTGACCAGCCTCTTCATCATCGAGTGCATTAAACCAAGCACGTACTCGCTGACGCGCTCTTTGCGAGCGTACGTAATGCTTATCCGGACTAATCCAATCACGCGATGGGCCGCCATGCTTGACTGCAATGATCTCAACAGTTTGACCATTCTTAAGTGCAGTCTCAAGAGGCACCATTGCACCATCAACGCGCGCGCCACGACAACGATGACCTAAATTCGTGTGAACAGCATAAGCAAAGTCGATGGGAGTTGATCCTTTCTCCAAAGAGATCACCTTCCCTAGTGGTGTCAGCACATAAATATGATCATCGATTTCATGATGCTTGAGCTGCTCCCAAGCATCCTCTTTCCACGAGATCAATTGCCTTGCCCAAGCAATCTGTCTTTCGTACGCAACTTCAGCGCTATGTGTGCCCTGTTGGTGATTGATACTGGGCTTATTTGTCCTGGGAGGTGTGGCCATACCAGCATAAGCGCCCTCCTTATAACGCCAGTGTGCAGCTAAACCATACTCAGCTTGCTGATGCATCTCACGGGTGCGCACCTGAATTTCAAATGCAGTTCCGTCTTCATTCATGACGACGGTATGCAGCGATTGATAACCGTTGGGCTTAGGTCTAGCAATGTAGTCATCAAACTCACGAGGCACCGGTTGCCAGACGTTATGCACGATACCCAATACGGCATAACACGTTTTTACATCCTCAACCAGAACCCGAAATGCTCTCACGTCATACAGATTGGCAAAGTCGAGTGACTTACCCTGCATTTTTTTCCAAATGCTGTAGATATGTTTTGGTCTACCCAATACGTCTCCAGGGATGTGAGCCGCCTTTAACTCTGCTTGAAGTTCTCGCACAATGCGCTCAATAAATGCCTGGCGCTCAATCCGCTTGGCATCGAGCATCTTGGCGATATCGCGATAGACCACTGGTGATAGAACGCGGAAGGCCAAATCCTCCATCTCCCACTTCATTTGCCAGATACCTAAACGATTTGCCAAAGAAGCATCAATATTGAGAATTTCTTGTGCCCAGGGTGCGGGCATCTCGATCTTCTCTTGAGTAACCCAGCGTAAGGTCTGAAGTCGGGAGGCAAGATAAATCAGAATAACTCTTAAGTCATCGCCAAATGCCAAAAGCATTTTGCGCAGCATCTCCTCTTGACCAGAAACACTTAGCCCGCCATCTTCGCGCACCAACTTCGCCTGCGCCTGACGCAAACCTCGATAACTTATTAGGAGTTTGGCAGGCTCTTCTCCGACTAGCTTAGTGAGAGCCTCTTTGCTGTGAGTGCGGGCAATATTGTTTGCTGCAATTAAAGTTGCCTCATCCAAATTGAGTGATTGCAATATCTGTGCAACACCATGGGCGTGTGTCTCAGCTGGTTCACCATACCAAGCATCCTGAAAGAGAGAAGCTTTTTCGGGTTTAGTAGGCGTATTTGCCATTGGCAAAAATGAGATAAAAGATTAACTAAAGAATTCTTTTGCTAAAGCAACTTGTTCTGGCTTTACAAATGCTGGTGCATGTCCAACATTGGGAATTTCAATGCTACGGGCATAGGGATTGACTTTGCACATCTCGGCAACGGTTGCGGCAGATAGCAGATCAGAATCACCACCGCGCACAATCAATATCAGGATATGAATTTGCTTAAATGCATGCCACATCGCCATCTCCCCAGCTTTAGCCATAATGGGGTTGACTGTAGCAAAAGGCACCGAAATATTGGGGTCATAGTGCATGATCCATTGACCATTATTCTCAACCAACATTGGCCCGTTATAAATTTCCCACTCGGCCGGTGTGTGCTCACCAAATGAAGCGCAGATTTGATTTAAGCGTGTGAGTGCATCATGGCGATTAGCAAAAGCAAATGGCTGGCCTACATAAGAGCCTAAGCGCTGAATTGCCTCGGGTTCTATCCGTGGGCCAACGTCATTAATCAACATTCTGCGGATGGGAGAGTTTGGCATCGCTGCATAGACCATGCCAATTAATCCGCCCATGGAAGTTCCAAACCAATCGACTTGCGTAACTCCTAGCTTTTTAACCAGCTCCGCGATGTCAGCAACGTATTGAGGCACGGCATATTGCATCGGATTGGATAAACGATCTGAATCGCCACGGCCAACGATATCTGGACAAACAACGTAATAGTCTTTGCACATGGCTTGTGCGAGTGTCTTGAAATCACTGCCGCGTCTGGTTAAGCCGTGGACACAAAGCAAGACTTTGGAATTATTCGGGTTGCCCCATGCGTGATAAGCCATGCGATAGGTTTGCTTACCACTTGTACATTGCACATAAAAAGTATCGCCATTGTGCATTGCTGATTCAAGATCATCGTGATGCTCATGAGCTTGTGGATCTTCAATACAGTCAATCACTGCATGTACCTCTTCAGGCTGCAAGGTCACGTGATCAATACCATGCTTATCCAACAGCATTTGGTTGATTCTTTGCATGATGGCTGGCCACTCTTGAATGTTGGCAATCTCAATATGGCCAATCAGCGCTGGAAAGCTGGGAGTCATCTCCCACACATGCAAGTCATGCACAGCCAATACCCCTGGCACAGCTTTCAGATCTTTACCCACCTGTAGATAATCTATATGTAGCGGTACACCTTCCATTAAAAAATGATAGGACTCATGCAGAATTGAAATCGTGGACTTCAGGATGAGCAGTGAAACCAGGATCGAAAGAATGGCATCGATCGGCATCCAGCCAGTAAGCTGAATCACAACACCTGCCACCAATGCTGCTACCGAGCCCAGCAAATCGCCCATGACATGCACTAAGGCTGCACGCGTATTAACGCTTTTTTTGTCGCGCGAGAGCACGAACGCCACAACGATATTCATCAGAAGACCGATGGCAGCTACCACCGTAACAGTTAAACCGTCAACTTTGTGCGGGTTTGCAAAACGGCTCACTGCCTCAATTACAATCCAAAGCACTAAGCCCAGCATTGCAATGCTGTTGACAAATGCTGCTAAGGCCTCTGCTCTGCCAAATCCAAATGAGTGTTTTGGCGATGGCGGTCTACGAGAAATAATTTGCGCCAAGAGCGCCAACCCTAGCGCAGCTGCATCGGTCACCATGTGACCTGCATCTGAAATCAGGGCTAGTGAATTAGCAAAATACGCTGCGGCACCTTCAACTCCAGAAAAACCTAGAGTGAGCACCAAAGCGATCAACAGTAAATTTTGATTAGAAACTTCTTTGCTATGAGAATGCTTTGCATCCCCTTTTTTATGAGCATGCAAGGAAGGATCAACCCCAGAATGACTCTGGGGTTTTACTGGCTTGGAATGGTGATGATGGGCGCCCGACATGGTGAACCCATTATTCCATTAAATGATGACGGTTGTTATAAACCCGTTGTATCAACAGGGGCACCAGTTTTGGCAATCACTTCTTCCTTAGTGACGCCAGGAGCCAATTCAATCAACTTCAAACCTTTCGGAGTGATATCCAAAACGCACAGATCAGTAATGATCTGGCTAATCACACCAACACCGGTGAGAGGCAAAGTGCACTTAGGCAAAATCTTAAGCTCTTCAGTGCCATCTTTTTTCTTAGCCACGTGCTCCATCAATACCACGACGTGTTTTACGCCCGCAACCAGATCCATTGCACCACCCATACCCTTGACCATTTTTCCTGGAATCATCCAGTTGGCCAGATCGCCATGTTCGCTCACTTGCATTGCACCCAAGATCGCAATATTAATTTTTCCACCGCGGATCATTCCAAAGGAATCAGCGGATGAAAAAATAGAAGAGCCAGGCAAAGTTGTAATGGTTTGCTTACCTGCATTAATCAAGTCAGCATCAATCGTTTCTTCCGTTGGAAATGGGCCAATACCAAGCAATCCATTCTCAGACTGAAGCCATACCTCCATATCTTTTGGTACATGGTTAGCCACCAAAGTCGGCATACCAATACCAAGGTTTACGTAGTAACCGTCTTTTAACTCTTTTGCAGCACGTGCTGCCATTTCATCTCTAGTCCAAGGCATATCAGTCTTCCTATTAAGCTTTTGCAGTCAAAGTACGCTGTTCGATGCGCTTCTCTGGATTTTTGTGGAGCACCAAGCGGTGGACATAAATGCCTGGGGTGTGGATCTCATCAGGATGTAATTGGCCGTTCTCAACAATCTCTTCCACTTCTGCAACAGTAATCTTGCCTGCCATTGCCACCACAGGATTGAAGTTGCGCGCGGTATAGCGGTAGACCAAATTACCTGATTTATCTGCTTTCCAGGCTTTCACGAGAGAAATATCGGAGACGATAGAACGCTCCATGATGTACTTCTCACCATCAAATTCTTTTTCTTCTTTACCTTCGGCAACCAAAGTGCCAACACCAGTCTTGGTATAGAACGCTGGGATTCCACATCCACCTGCACGCAATTTTTCCGCCAAGGTTCCTTGTGGGGTAAATTCCAACTCCAATTCACCAGCTAAATATTGACGCTCAAACTCTTTGTTTTCGCCAACATAAGAAGCGACCATCTTTTTGACTTGACGAGAGTTGAGCAAAAGCCCCAAACCAAACCCATCAACGCCCGCATTATTCGCAATCGCTGTGAGATTTTGTGCGCCAAGATCCTTCACCGCTTGAATCAAGGCTTCAGGAATGCCGCAAAGACCAAAACCGCCAACAGCCAGTTTTTGTCCATCTTGCAAAATATCCCTCAAGGCATCAACTGCCGATGGGTAAGTTTTATTCATGACTTTTGTCCTAATATTGCCAAAAAGGGTAAAAAAGTAATCATAACGCCTTAGGCCCTTTAGCCTAGGCAGTCCTGGCACTAAATTGGTTTTTGACAGTTCGATCTAAACTATCTAGGCTGAAATACCCTATTTTTAAGAAATCTCGGAGAGTTTGCATGAATCAGGCCCAGCTACTAGAACAATTCGGACCAAGGGAATCCATGGATTACGACCTGGTCATTGTTGGGGGTGGGCCGGCTGGTCTTTCAGCCGCCATCAAGGCTAAGCAGCTTGCGAATGAAACAGGTAAAGACATTAGCGTTTGCGTTTTAGAAAAGGGTTCAGAAATTGGCGCGCATATTTTGTCTGGCGCAGTCATGGACCCTAGGGCGCTAACGGAACTCTTTCCGAATTGGAAAGAGTTGGGCGCCCCACTCAATACTGAAGTGACTCAGGATCAATTTCTATTTTTAACTTCGGATAATTCTTATCAAGTTCCTAATTGGATGTTGCCGCATTGTTTTAAGAATGAAGGCAACTATATTGTGAGCTTGGCTAATGTAACTCGCTGGTTAGGCGAACAAGCAGAAGCCCTCGGTGTAGAAATTTTCCCAGGCTTTCCTGCAGCAGAAGTTTTGTATAACGAGCAAGGTGCAGTCAGCGGTGTCATCACCGGCTCAATGGGTATAGATAAAGAAGGTAATCCAACCGATCAATTTCAACTGGGGATAGAATTACGTGGTAAGTACACCCTGTTTGCTGAGGGTGCTCGCGGCCATTTAGGTAAGCAGCTGATTGACAAGTTCTCTTTAGATAAGGATTCCGACCCGCAAAGCTATGGCATTGGTATCAAGGAACTCTGGGAAGTAGAGCCTTCCAAAAGTAAGCCAGGCTTTGTAGTACATACTGCTGGCTGGCCATTAGAGAGCGATACCTATGGCGGCTCGTTCCTCTATCACTTGGGTGATAACAAGGTTGCAGTTGGCTTGGTAGTCGGCCTTTCTTACAAGAACCCATACCTTTCCCCCTTTGAAGAATTCCAACGCTACAAGTTACATCCCAAAATTCGTGAAACATTTGAAGGTGGTAAGCGTATTGCTTATGGTGCGCGTGCACTGACTGCTGGTGGTTTAAATAGTCTACCTAAAACCGTTTTCCCGGGCGGTGCACTCATCGGTTGCGATGCCGGCTTCTTAAATGCATCACGTATTAAAGGTAGCCATGCAGCAATCAAAACGGGCATGCTTGCTGCAGAAGCTGCAGTCTCCGCACTGAACGACAATCGCTCCGCTGATGTCTTGGCTGGCTATCCAACTGCATTCCAAAATAGCTGGTTGCATACAGAATTGAATCAAGCCCGTAACTTCAAGCCATGGATGTCTAAAGGACTCTACCTAGGCACAATCATGGTTGGTCTTGAGCAAAAGGTTCTAGGCGGCAATATGCCATGGACTATTCACCTCAAGCACGCTGATCATGAGTGTTTGCAACCCGCAGTCCAGCACAAGCCGATTGAGTACCCAAAGCCAGATGGCAAGATCAGCTTTGACCGCCTCTCTTCTGTGTTTATCTCCAATACAAACCATGCTGAGAATCAGCCGATTCATCTCACCCTAAAAGATGCAGCAATACCGGTGAGCCTGAACCTCAAAACCTATGCTGGTCCAGAGCAGCGCTACTGCCCCGCGGGCGTTTATGAATATGTTGAAGCGGATGGACAGCCACGCTTGCAGATCAATTCACAAAATTGCGTCCATTGCAAAACTTGCGATATTAAAGATCCGAGTCAAAACATTGTTTGGGTCACCCCTGAAGGTGGTGGTGGTCCTAATTACGGGGCAATGTAAATCATGATGATCTTACACACCATGTTGCGCGTTGGGGATCTTCAGCGCTCAATTGATTTCTATACCAAGGTGTTAGGTATGAATTTGCTGCGCACTACCGAAAGGCCAGAGCAAAAGTACTCATTGGCGTTTGTAGGCTTTGGTAAAGGCAATGGTGATGGACAAGCTGAGATTGAGCTGACTTATAACCATGGCGTTCACTCTTATGACTTAGGCACAGCCTATGGTCATATAGCTATTGGGGTGCCTGACGCCTACGCCGCTTGCGACAAAATTAAAGCTGCCGGCGGCAATGTCACTCGTGAGGGAGGACCGGTTGCCGGTGGCGACACCATCATTGCTTTTGTAACCGATCCCGATGGTTACAAAATTGAACTCATTCAACGCTAATAGTGGCCGACTCTGAGCAATATCAATTAGAGATCATCGATCGACTCTCTGATATCTCCGCATCAGAATGGAATGGCCTACTAGGTCCAGATGCCGGCCCCTTTCTCAAACATGAATTCTTAAGCGCACTGGAAGAGACAGGCTGTGTTGGTGGCAACACTGGATGGCAGATTGCCCATTTGGTTTTAAAACAAGATGGTCGATTAATGGGTGCAATGCCACTGTATTTAAAGCAGCATTCCTATGGTGAGTTTGTATTTGATTGGTCTTGGGCGCAGGCTTATGAGCAACAAGGGCTCAACTACTATCCAAAGGTACTTTGTGCCGTTCCATTTACCCCCGTTCAGGGCTCAAGACTTTTGTGCTCTCCCGACGCTAATCAAATTGAAGTTCAAAATGCATTGATTGGCGGGCTAAAGTCCCTATTAAAAGATAACCAGTTATCTTCAGCGCACATACTGTTTCCCATGGGCACGGAGGCCAATCATCTCAATGACCAAGGCTTTTTATTAAGAGATTCAGTGCAGTTTCATTGGCATAACCATGGCTTTCAAAGCTTTGAGCAATTCTTATCCGTATTGACCATGAAGCGTCGCAAAAATATTCGCCGCGAACGCGAGCAAGTGGCAAAAGAAGCTATCACTTTCAGGCATGTACCCGGAAATGAATCCAATGATCAAGATTGGGAATTCTTTTACGCCTGTTATCAAAATACGTATTTCGAACATCAGTCGAGTCCCTATCTCAGTGAAGAGTTCTTTAAGCGATGGGCAAAACAAATGCCAGAAAATCTTCATCTGATCATTGCGCAACGAAGTAGTATTCCAATTGCTGCCTCTCTATTGGTTGTGGACAAGCCATCCTCCAAAGCCTATGGCCGATATTGGGGCGCTCTGGAACGCGTGCCCTGCCTTCATTTTGAAACTGCTTACTACCAAGCTATTGAATACTGCATTTCCCAAGGTATTCAAACCTTTGAAGGTGGCGCACAAGGTGAGCACAAAATGGCGCGGGGATTTTTACCAACTACCATTCAATCGGCTCATTTTATTCAAGACCCTAGGTTGTCTAAGGCTGTTGCGCACTTCCTAGAACGTGAACATCAAGGCATTGGCGCCTATGTTGATGAGCTTGCTGAGCATAGTCCGCTGAAATCGACTAAAGTACTTGCATGAATTCCGGAAGCAATAACAATCAAGCGCCACAAGACGGCTCACATTCCCTCTCCACCGGAGATGAGGAATCAGACTCACCTTGTATTGGCGTTTGCACTACTCTCTATGATGAGATTTGCCAAGGCTGTGGCCGCACACTGAATGAAGTGAGTAATTGGGTCTTCTTTTCTGATGATGAAAAGGCCTCTGTCTGGAAACGTATTCGCGAAGATGGCACTGCTACGCGCTTTCAGCGACAAGCCAAAGAAAATAAGCCCGCGTAATTCGCAGGCTTATTGTTTTTAAATCTCAAACCAATTTAGTAACTTAGCCAGTTAACTCCTGGCTACGCAAATACTCCTCGTAAGTGCCCGAATAATCTACTACAGTGCCGTCCATCTTTACTTCCAAGATGCGGTTCGCCAAGGCAGAAACAAACTCACGGTCATGAGAAACAAAGATCAAAGTACCATCAAATTTCTCGAGTGCAATTTGTAAGCTCTCAATCGATTCCATATCCATGTGGTTAGTTGGCTCATCCATTGCCAGCACGTTATATTTCTGGAGCATGAGTTTGCCCCAAATCATACGGCCCTTTTCACCACCAGAAAGCACTTTGACTGACTTGCCAATATCGTCACCAGAGAACAAGAGGCGACCTAAGGTGCCACGAATGACTTGATCATCATCACCAGTGTTACGCCAGTTATTCATCCAATCCATGAGCAACTCATCTTTGGCGAACATGTCAGTATTGTCCTGAGGCATAACGCCGACGTTCGCATTTTCTGCCCACTTCACATCGCCACTATCTGCAGCAATACCATCAAAGCGTTTGCTGAGGATTGTTTTAAGCAAAGTAGTCTTGCCTGCACCGTTCTGACCAATGATGGCAATCTTTTCACCAGCACGAACGCCCAGCTTAAAATTCTTAAAGATGACTCGGTCGTAAGCTTTGGTCAGTGCATTGCACTCGACTGCCATGTTGTGGAGTTTTTTCTCAGTATCAAAACGAATGAATGGATTTTGACGTGATGACGGCTTTACTTCAACTACTTCAATTTTCTCTAACTGACGTTGACGTGAAGTTGCCTGACGTGCTTTAGAAGCATTTGCAGAGAATCGAGCTACGAAAGCCGCTAATTCAGCAATTTTTTCTTTAGCTTTGACGTTATTACTTAACTGTTGTGTGCGCGCCTGCACAGATGCAAGCATGTATGAATCATAATTACCTGGATAGACCTTGAGTGTTCCATAGTCCATATCGGCCATGTGCGTACAGACTTCATTGAGGAAGTGGCGATCATGGGAAATAATGATGATCGTGCTCTTAATCTCGTTCAGAATATCCTCTAACCAATGAATAGAGTGAATATCCAAGTTATTGGTTGGCTCATCGAGCAATAAGACATCCGGATCGGAGAACAAGGCCTGGGCTAGCAACACACGCAATTTCCAACCTGGAGCTACGTTACTCATGGGGCCATTATGTTGCTCAATCGGAATACCAATACCTAATAACAATTCGCCTGCTTTTGCTTCAGCGGTATAACCACCATACTCAGCATATTTACCTTCAAGCTCTGCAGCCTTCATGTAATCTTCATCAGTAGCATCTGGATTCGCGTAGATGGCGTCACGCTCAGCTGCAGCTTTCCACATTTCTTCGTGACCCATCATCACGACATCAAGCACGCGTACATCTTCATAAGCAAATTGATCTTGACGCAATTTACCTAAACGAATACCAGGATCCAAACTCACGTTGCCGCTGGTTGGCTCTAGCTCACCCCCAAGGATTTTCATGAAAGTAGATTTACCGCAACCGTTTGCGCCAATGAGGCCATAACGATTACCGCCGCCAAACTTCACGGAAATATTTTCAAACAGGGGTTTAGCCCCAAACTGCATGGTGATATTAGATGCGGACAGCACGGATGTTTTCTAGCTTTCTGAAATTCAATTCAACAGATCCCCCTAGCATTAGGGGCAAAGACCGTTATTTTAACGGTTTAGGGCGAGGAAAGCTCTAAATCAGGGCCTGATTAGACTTTGACCCGAAATGGCGTGAAATTTGTATGAATATCGTAGTAATCCTCGTTTTCTTTACGCTTGAGGAAATGGACGATCCAGTAGGTCAATGGCGTTGCCAAGACTTCCCAAGCAGTTTTAAGTGCATATTGGGCTAAAGCGACTTGAAGGATTTCATGAGTTGGCCAGATACCATAGAAAGCCAGAAGGTAAAAGAAGGAGGAATCAACCAACTCCCCTACCGCCGTTGAGCCGATCGTGCGCATCCACAAAAATCGACCCTGAGTCCAAATCTTCATCTTGGCCAATACAAAGCTATTGGTAAAACTACCGCACCAGAAAGAAAAGATGGAGGCCAGCGCAATTCGCCATGAATTGCCAAAGACAGTCTCTAGCCCATGTTGATAATTGGCCATGTAGGCGCCAGGCGCAACCGGCAAAGCAATCACGATCTGCGCCATGATGGCTGCAAAAGCCAAAGCAGCAAACCCCGCCCAAACGGCACGGCGGTCATAAGCGTAGCCATAGACTTCTGTGAGGATGTCGCCAAAGAAATAGGCGATTGGGAAAAACAAAATGCCGCCCCCAAATGCCAATTCGCCATAAAAAGGCAAATTCACGACAGCTGCTTTACCAGCCCCAATAAAGTTTGAGCACAGGAGTACGACCACAAAGGCAGCCAGAATCAGGTCGTAATAGCGATGGTGTCGTCTTGGCGAGTCCATAAGTCTAGAAAAATGGATAATAGAACAAAGCATATCCGCATTCCTGGACTTACGCAGGAGGCGGGCAGAAAACATTCCATAGGACGACGAGAACCATGAGTAAAGCCAGCTTTAATTGGGAAGACCCTCTCTTACTAGATACCCAGCTTAGCGAGGAAGAGCGGATGATCCGTGATGCCGCTGCGGACTACGCTCAAGGGCGCCTGATGCCTCGCATTTTGGATGCCTATCGTAATGAAACCACTGACCCCGCCATCTTTCGCGAGATGGGTGAGCTTGGCCTCTTGGGTATCACGATTCCAGAACAGTATGGTGGTGCAAATTTAAATTACGTTTCGTACGGATTAATTGCTCGTGAAATTGAGCGCGTTGATTCTGGTTACCGCTCCATGATGAGCGTTCAGTCCTCCTTAGTAATGGTGCCGATTAATGAATTTGGCTCTGAAGCACAAAAGCAAAAATATCTGCCCAAATTAGCTACTGGTGAATGGATTGGCTGCTTTGGTTTAACAGAGCCAAACTATGGCTCTGACGCAGGCGGCATGATTACACGCGCAAAGAAAGTTCCTGGTGGATTTTCTTTAACGGGCTCCAAGATGTGGATCTCCAATGCTCCGATTGCCGATGTGTTTGTGGTGTGGGCCAAAAATGATGAAGGCATCATTCGTGGCTACATCCTTGAAAAAGGGATGAAGGGCTTAAGCGCCCCAAAGATCAGCGGCAAGATGGGTTTACGTGCCTCTATCACTGGTGAAATTGTGATGGATGAAGTGTTTGTCCCCACTGAAAATGAATTCCCAGAAGTCACCGGTCTCAAAGGTCCATTTACCTGTTTGAACTCTGCACGTTATGGGATTTCTTGGGGTGCATTGGGTGCTGCTGAGTGGTGTTGGCAAGCAGCGCGTCAATACACCATGGACCGCAAACAGTTTGGCAAACCTTTAGCTGCCAATCAACTGATTCAAAAGAAATTAGCTGATATGCAAACAGAAATTGCACTCGGATTGCAAGGTTGCTTGCGTTTGGGTCGCATGAAAGATGAAGGCATTGCTGCTCCAGAAATTACCTCAATAATGAAACGCAACTCCTGTGGCAAGTCTTTAGATATTGCCCGTATGGCACGCGATATGCACGGCGGTAACGGTATCTCTGACGAATATGGTGTAGTACGTCACATGATGAACCTAGAGGTAGTGAATACCTACGAGGGAACTCACGATATTCACGCGCTTATTTTGGGTCGCGCACAAACCGGCATTCAAGCTTTTAGTTAAGAAGCTAGGGCTTCATTTTTGCTACGATGGCCTTTGCTGCATTAGCAAAGGCCTCATCACTGTCATCCTCTAGTTGCACAAAGTTCTCAATCTTATATTGAGGAAAATTGCGCACGATCGAGGATTGATAGGATGGGTCATAGTGCTTGACCAACAACTCTTCTACTAATTCTGGAAACTGCCCTGCATCAATCGCCTCATTCCATTTAGCAATCTGCACTTTTCCATAATGAGCCGTTAGCAAAGACAATTTTCGTTTGAAGTTGTCGGTATCACTCAAAAAATGATGGTATTCACGGATGAGCCACGACACCCGTGTTTGTGTGCTCGAGCGTAGTTCAATACAAGCCCCATTGCGAATCTTTTCCATCAGAGCGTCAGGTATATGTACACCGCCTACCTTCTTGCTTTCTGACTCAACGAGAACTGGCCTAGCGGGATCTAGAGAGCGTAGCGCATTCCAAAGTTCAGTCTCAAAGCCTTTTTGCGAAGGCTGCTCAATATTGGGCTCATTACCAAGGACGGATCCACGATGTATCGCCAAAGCCTCGAGATCTAAGATCTGGGCACCATAGTTTTGCGCCTCCTGCAGAACTCTGGTCTTACCGCTACCGGTCATGCCACAAATCACTTGGAAAGAAAAATGTTTAGCAGATTCTTCTAGGCCGTCAATAACAGTTCGCCTAAATCCTTGGTAGCCACCCTCGAGCTGCATCGCTTTCCAGCCAATACGATTGAGAATGTGGGTAAACGCCCCGCTTCTCTCACCACCACGCCAACAGTAAATCAGTGGTCGCCACTCACGTGGGAGTTCTAATAAATGGTTTTCAAGGTGATTGGCAATATTGCGAGAAACTAATGCGGCACCGAGCTTCTTAGCGGCAAATGGTGAAACTTGTTTGTAAAGAGTGCCAATTTGTGCGCGCTCATCGTTATCTAAAACAGGATAGTTCACTGCACCTGGAATGTGATCTAGAGCAAACTCCGCGGGGGATCTCACATCGATCACAAGATCAAAACGATCTAGCTCTGATAGAAATTGTTCTAGTTTAAGAATGTGGGGATTGCTAGGTTGCATAGCGCAGCGTTAGCTAATCTTTTGCAAAATATGATCAGGCCAGGGTGCTGATTTATTGGTGGTGAGATCTACCCAGACCATCGTGGCTCCACCAATAGCAGCCTCTTCATCTGGCGTAGCGCTTAAAGCCATGCTGGTATAGACATCCATACTGGTTCTGCCAATAGCGCCAATGGATGTTTTTAAGATTAAATCGCCTGGATAAGAAAGTTGTTTGTAGAAGTTACAAAAGCCATTCATCATCAACATGGATTCGCGACCAGGAGCCACTTGATAACCTAAAGAGGTGATCCACTCCACCCGCGCTTGCTCCATATAACGAAAGTACACGGTGTTATTGACATGCCCATAGGCGTCCATATCACCCCAACGAATAGGCATGTTCATTTCATGAACGAGCTTACGTTCTTCGGGGATCGCAATGCGCATAGTGTTTGACTGCTGCTGAATTACTTCACTTGCAATGCAAGTTGATACAAATTAGTGGAGCGTGCACCAGAACGGCAAAAAGCAAGTACTGGACCTGGCATCGTCTTTAATAAACGCGCCATCTCTCGCACTTGTTCAACAGTCATCGCACTGGGCACTACTGGTAAGTAGGCGTAGTTCAATCCTAACTTTTCCGCTTCCGCTTGAATGCTGGCATTGGTGGGTTGATCAGGACCACCTTCGCCGTCGGGACGATTATTGATAACGCTTTTGTAGCCTTGCCGGGCAATTTCAGCTAAATGACTTGGACCAATCTGACCGAGAGTACCGAATTGATCGTTATGACAAGTAATGGGAAGACTCATTGCACCCTCTTCAATTAAGAATTAATCACTAAGAATAGGATTCATTCTAAATCAGGCGCTATTGGGCTGTCTTAGGCTATCTTTTGTGGGCGCTAAAGAAGCGGTCGCAAAGCTCCATGCCCACCAACATGGCGATCAGGAACACTAAAGCCTTGAGGTGTCCAGCACCTAAGGCAACCAAGGCGGGTCCAGGACAAAAGCCCGCAATACCCCAGCCGGTGCCAAAAATGAGACTGCCAATAATCAGTGGCTTAGTAATGTCACGGCGTTTGGGAATATGCAAGGCACCACCAAAGAAGGCTTCGGTACGTTTACTGACAACATAAAAACCGCCAAGACCAACTATAAGCGCGCCAGCTATCACAAACATCAACGATGGATCCCACGATCCAGCCAAATCCAAAAATCCTAAGATTTTCTGTGGATTGCTCATGCCAGAAATAATCAGACCCAAACCAAACAAAACGCCGATCAAGTACTGACTCAATAAACTGAAGTGCTTTCTCATCTTAAGCTCCGATCACATGGCGAAGGACAAACACAATGAGAAAGCCAGCACCCATGAATGAGAGTGTTGCTACTAATGAACGTGGGGATAGACGAGAAAGTCCGCAGATACCATGGCCGCTGGTGCAACCAGAGCCATATTGCGCACCGAACCCTACTAAAACACCTGCTACTAGCACTGCAAACCAATCGGCATCCACTTCAATAATCGGACGAATTTCAAAGAACAAGGCTGCTAATACTGGAGCAGTAACCAATCCTAAGATGAGCGCAATGCGCCAAGCACGATCGCCTTGCTTTGGATGCAGCAAGCCAGAAACAATTCCACTAATACCCAGAATGCGGCCGTGGAGTAAAACATAAAGCGCTGCTGCAATCCCCAAAATCATTCCACCCAATAGTGATGGGATGGGGGTAAATGAGAGCCAATCGATTTGCATGTGTTTTTCTAGCGTGTTCGAGTTAACTGCAAGGGTTTGGAGCAAGGCGCATCTTTAAATAACGTAAAGCCAAATAGGCACCAAAGATAAAGCCTGGTAGTGCCAATAAGGAGCCCACTGCAAGTGTAGAGATGCCGCTTAAGCCCTGACCAACTGTACAGCCTAAGGCTGTCACACCACCAAAACCCATTAGGGTGGCGCCCACTAAATGATTGGCAGTGTCTTCAGTATTGCGGAATGATTCCCAACGAAAAGACTTAGTCAGCAAAGAAACGATGAATGAACCCAAAATCATTCCCGCCACCGCAACAATGCCTACAGTAAGCACTTTTGATGTATCGCTATACATCATGAGCCAGTCAAGGGAGTATGCATATGGTGCAACAAAAGACAGACTCTCCATGCGACCAGAATTCGTCACCAAGAATACTTCTTCAAGCGTATTGGGATCTTCTGCTACAAACCCCAAATTACCCGATACCCACCACACTGCGCAGATTGCTACTCCTACTGCAACACCAGCGAATAGGTTATTGGCCGTCCAAAATGCTTTGTTGGCCAAGGCATAGGCAATAAATGCAAAGCCAATTACTAATCCCAAAGCAAGATGAAGATTAGCGCGCGCTATACCCAAAGGACCGCTGAGGAGACTAGGCAAATCTTGTGGAGTATTGAATGCAATAAATACTGTATCCAAAGTATTGATACGCACAACACCCAAGAAACCGCGCATCGTCATATAGGCAGACAAACCCAGCACCATAAAGACGATCACCGACTTCAAGTTGCCACCACCGATACGCACCAAGGTCTTGCTACCACATCCAGATGCTAAAACCATTCCAAAACCAAATAGTGTGCTACCAACAATCGTGGAAAGCCATAAGAACTTATTGCTGGTATAGAAACTTTTGAGCGGATCAACCAAGCCCAGATAAGACATCAAAGCAAAACCAACAATGGCAACTCCGATTGCCAAAAACCATTGTCTTAAGCGTTCCCAACTGGACATAATGAACGCATCAGAAACCGCACCCATGCTACAAAAGCCAGTCTTTTGCATAACCGCACCAAGCAAAAAGGTAATTACAAAAGTTGCCCAAAGGACTGACTTACTTAATGAATTGATATCTACAACATCCATAGCGACTGTATAAAAAAATTAAGGTTTAAATTTATAAAATTGTTGATTGAGATAGGCAGCAACATCTACCTCATCCTCGGGAAAAAGATCTAAACGTAGTTCGGTATTGCACAGACCCACCATCTTCTTCAAGCTGGCCATCGACTTCACCTTGCTGTCGCTACGCGTATAGATCATGTCACCATTACCAAAACCAGTTTTCTTGGCATGGCAGGCATAGCATTTTTGTTGATCAATGGTTTTACCGTTTGCCAAATCAGGAGCAGAAAAGACTGGTGCGGAAATGAGCGCACTCAGAATCGCGACTGAAAGGGTTCGAATAAAAATCATTTTCATTACAAATCAAGGATTTAGCATTAATCCTCTATTTTAAGGCCCAATGACCAAAATTGCCCTATTCCGCCTGGATTGATAGGTAAACGTTATAGGCATTCATGCGATTGGCCGCCCTAAATAAAGGCATTCCTTCATATTCAGACCAATCTGCTTGTTTGTAGGCTTCCTCAAACGGATCGAGATTGAGAGCTGCATCAGACATGGATTGCCGCAAATACTTGAGATACTCCCTTGTAAAGGCGATGTCTTCAACCGGCTTTACCGAATAAGAGCCATGACCTGGAATCACAATATTAGGATTTAATTTTTCGATTTCATCTAGAGCAACTAGCCACCCTTTACTATCGGCGTTGCCCACAAATGGAATGCGCCCTCTAAAAACCAAGTCCCCAGCAAAAAGTACCCTTTCTGATGGTACATACACCATCAGATCCTCTGGCGCATGCGCAGGCCCTACTCTACTAACAAAGAATTCAATACCACCAATCGTCAGCTTTGTTTTCTGATCAATCCATTCATCAGCAGCAACCAACCTTGTATTGGCATTTACCCAAGGAGAAAAATCAATTCTGGATGCAATCAAGCGTTGTTTTGCAGTTTCAGAAGAAAGGTAGTTTCGCCCCTCTCCTTGCGCATAAATCTTGGCACCAGTCTTTTTAAATTCCTGCAAGCCGTATACATGGTCAGCATGATAGTGACTGACAATGACAGCCACAATTTTTTGATTGGTCACCTTCTTAATTTCAGCAATGAGCTTCTGGGCCAAGATAGGTGAGCCCAAGGCATCTACCACGACCACTCCACCTGGCGTCACCACAAATCCCGCATTGGAAATAAAGTTCTGATTGGCACTACTACCCATCTCAGCAAAACCTTGCACAAAATACGTATGTGGAGCCACCTGAATGGGTTTAAACTGAACTGTATCGGCAGGCCTTCCCTGCCCAAAGGCTAGGCCACAAAAGACAAAGGATCCCAAAAGGATCCTTAGAAAACTGTTAAGACACTTCATGCGGTGGCTTAAGGCTTGATGTAGGCAAAGCCGTCTTTGTATTGCAGATCAGCTACACGCACCACCCCTGATGGCGTGAAATCCGCGTCAAGGGTGAATTGGTCTTTTTTAAGATTACGATTTTTCAAAGTAATTTCGCAAACCTCAAATTTCACACCACGAGATTTGAGGGCTCCAACTAATGGCGCATATTCCACATTATTTTTCTTATCCTTTGCACCTTCCATTAACAAATCAACGCCATTAGCATGAGTCACAACGATGATCATGGTATTGGGAGAAGTATCCAAATGGTTACGAATGTTGCGTAGACCTTTCAGGCCTTGAGTCTCAGCATCGTCAATGTGATAAACCACTTTGGTATTGCCCGTAGGTTGAGCTAAAGCAGTTGAGAAGAACCCTAAAGTAAGGGCCAGAGCAGTAAGAAAGGAAAGTAGTTTTTTCATATGACTATTCGATGAAGTTAATTAGATTGGAGCCATGCCAGGGTTATTGGAAACCCCTTTAATAATTGGCTCATTAAGCTTAACTGCTTTAACGACTTTGACATCACGCAGGTGTCGCTCCATAACATCCCAGATTGCTTCGCCACCAGCGTTTTTGGCTTCTTCGCTGACTGGGGCCCAACCTGCAACCTTATAGGTCTTGTCGGCTTCAATCGGTTTACCATTCAAACGCATGTCTGTAATTCTCTTGCCTGCGGTTTGCGCTGGATCAATGGTGTACTGCATTCCACCAACACGCACCATATCGCCACCCTGCTGGTAATACGGATCTGGGTTGAATAAGTTATCAGCCACGTCCTCAAGAATAGTTTTGATTGTTTCACCACTCATGTTGGTAACCGTGGTGTATGGGTAGGTAATCGCGGTTTGATCTAACAAGTTCTCGCGAGTAATTGCCTGGCCCGGCAAGAGGCTGGTTCCCCATCGGAAGCCTGGTGAAAACGCAATCTCCGCATTCTTCTGCGCCATTAAGCCATCCAGGATGAGTTGATCAAAACTGCCGTTGAAGTTGCCTCGACGATATAAGAGACCTTCGGTAGTTGCTAACTTCTCATTCAGCTTAGCCTCATACGGTGCTCTAACCTTCGTAATGAGCTTAGTCATGGTCGAGTCTGCCGGAATCATATTCGAGAAGATTGGGAATAACTTGTAACGGAAATCAACAGGCTTTCCGCCCTTTACGTCAAAATCGAGCACGCCAAGGAACTTGCTATTGGAGCCGGCATTGGTAACAAGCGTTACACCACCAGCATTTTTTACCTTAACCGGAATAGGAACGCCGTCATGAGTATGGCCACCTAGGATTGCGTCCAAACCACGAACACGAGATGCCATCTTCAAGTCCACATCCATACCATTGTGAGATAGGAGCACTACTACCTTCGCTCCTTTTGATCTGACCTCATCAATAGTCTTTTGCATATTCTCTTCTTGGATACCAAAGGTCCAGTCGGGAGTGAAATAGCGAGGATTTGCAATTGGCGTATATGGGAAAGCCTGTCCAATAATGGCAACCTGAATGCCATTCTGCACTTTCATGACATATGGATTAAAGACCATATCGCCAAAGTCTGCGGTCTTAATGTTTTGCGCAATGAAGGAAACCTTGCCTTTGAAGTCGCCATACACAATTTCCATCACACGCTTTTCGCCAAGCGTCATCTCCCAATGCGGTGTCATGACATCCACACCCAATGCAAGGGCGGCATCAACCATATCTTGGCCATTGGTCCAAAGCGCAGTTCCAGAGCCCTGCCAAGTATCGCCACCATCAAGCAATAAGGCGCCAGGACGACTTGCTTTCATTTGCTTGATCAGTGTGGCCATATGAGCAAAGCCACCCATCTTGCCGTAGTTCTGCGCAGCAGCTACATAATCCAAATAGGTAAATGCGTGTGCATCACGAGTGCCTGGCGCAATACCATTGGCTTTTAAGAAATATTCGCCAACCAAATGAGGCGTTTTTCCTTCTTGCGCACCAATACCCAAATTTACATTGGGTTCACGGAAATAAATTGGCAGCAATTGCGCATGGCAATCTGTGAAATGTAGAAAGTGCACATTGCCAAATTTAGGCAAGTCATAAAATTTTTGCGCAGTAGTTTGTGCATTGACAAAATTGGACTGCAAACTCATTCCGCCTGCAGATGCTATAGCCAAGGCCTGCAAAAAATCGCGACGACTTAAAGACATGATATTTTCCTTATGAAAACAGGCCTGTCGGCCTGTTTTTTTGATTCCTTATTGGTTTAATGGAGAAGCAGGATCCAGGAGCAACGCCATCACATCCTGAATCTGTTGCTCATTTAAGAGCTTGAAGTGTGCAAACCGAGGCATATTGCTGCATGCGTTATATGCCTTGGAATTATTGATGCGATTCCAGGTATAGGTCACAACCTCTGGAGAATAGCCACGGAGTTTGCCGTAATTCCACAAGGTAGGTCCAATCGTGCCATAAGAAATTTCTTTCTTATCGATCTGGTGACAGTTATAACAACCGCCACCAATCGGCGTATCAGCTTTATCAGTCCAAGTAGCGCCACGTCCGCTTTGTGCAATGGCCTCACCCTTCTTCCAATCACCGATGTATTTACCATCAGAAGGCTGTTTAATGCTGTCCATATTCATCTTCTGAATCTTGTCACGCATTTTTTCACCCTGCTTGCTATTAGCAAACATGGGATCGGAGCAAAACTTTTGCGTTGCATCTTGATCAATACGATCTAGACCAGCAATACCATCAGCCCTAAAGCCATCCTTCATCATTTTGTTGAACTTAGGATCGTTAGCTTGTTGAGCATTTACAGTACCTTGTAGAGCAACGGCAGTCAAAGTAAATGCAGTGATGGCTAAGAGGGATTTCATGTTCTTCATATTCATATTCTCTGTCTCTTATCCATTAACGCTTCAAACCAGGGGTTTCAACTGTGCCGCCATTAGCATTTTTTGCCATATACATCGACAAAGCGACCGTTAAATCAGAGCCATAAATAGGGAACGGAAAACGTTGCTGACGATAGCAATCATTCAAACGTTGTTGCATTGTCCAAAACTGTCCACTGGAGACGCGATACGCTGGCCAATAGCCCCAACCTAAGGCAGCGCCTTTTTGAGTCGTGATGTTAGGCAAATCTTGCAAGCGAATGCGCTTACCATCTTCACCGTGACAAGAGGCGCATGAGAAATCCATTGGGCCACCTTGGAAAAAGAATGCGCGCTTTCCAAGTTCATACATTTCTTTTTCTTTAGGATGAGTGGTGCTGACTTTAATTTTGTCACCTTTAGACAAGGTGACTACGTAAGCAACAATAGCCTCCATATCCTTCTTGGGGCCCTTTTGAAATGGTGCATCAATCATCTCTTGCGGATCACGACCTTGCAGCTTTTGCATGCAGGTCATCAAACGGGACTCCAGATCCTGAACCTTGTTGGTGTCTTTGAAGTAGCGTGGCAACTGTGCTGCTGCACCCTTTACAACACCAGGTCCCAATCCTAGATCACACTTCTCAAGCGTGGCATTTTTTGGGCCAGCTTGTTTTTTCCAAAGCTCTTCACCAGCAGCCTCATAAAGTTCAGAAGGGTTTCCATCTGCAATCATCTCGCGATACTTTGCAATATCGTCTGTTGCATTTTGTGCGAAAGACGCAGATGAAATTGACAACATCGTTGCCAGCAATCCTGAGGCTAAGCCTAAGGTGAATTTACGCTGCATTTGTTACCCTTTCAGAACTATTGAGACGATGAAGATGTTGGCATTAAGAAGCAGTAGCTTCGTCAGTGCGCTTGTCACCCTTGCTATCTACCCAGCTCACCACAATCTTGTCACCTTTGGCGCCTTTGTATTTAAAGTTCAAGAATGGATCCTTGGAAACTGCTGGACCAAACTGACCATTCAATACATCTTTGCCATTCGCTTTGACATTAATAGTGCTAATGAACCATGCAGGAATCGTTTTACCAGCAGCATCTTTACGCTGACCAGATTCCATGTCATGTTTCATCAAAATTTTTACATCCACAATTCCACCGTTCTCAGCAGCTCTAACGCGCATTGGATCAGCCATGTTTTCCTCTTGTAATCTAGTAATTAATTAATGATATTTATTGGATTGAGAGCGATTAACCGCCGCAACCACCCAAAGTGACTTTGACTTCCTTAACAGCCATGCTCCACTTGCCATCCGCTTTTACCAAGGCATACACGTTGGAGGTTTGACCCATCTTGATACGAGTAGTAACAAATGGCTCTGTACCGGCAGGAATAAAGAATTGCGCAGCTAATGCACTTGGGTTTTTCTCAACCAAGATTGCCATCTGCTCTGCTTTAAGAGTTGTGACAATACCAACTGGAACTACCGCACCATTTTCTGCAATATCTGGGGCATTCAAAGTAACGGCACCAGACTTATCTGGACTACCTGCACCTAGAATCTTGAATACATCGTCGAGGCTCTTGCCTTCAAAAGCGGCTTTATTCCACTCTTGCGCTTGGGCCACGCTAATGAGACCCGCAGAAGCCATCAAGCCAAAAATGGCTGAGTATTTCAATAAACTGCGTCGCTGCTGATTCATAAAAACTCCTTTAATAATCTACTCTTAGTATCAAATATAGCGGTATTTCAAAAAACCTTCTGTAAATCTATTGTCCAGTAAGCACCCAACGCACAAGCGTCGCCCTGTCCTCATCTGATAACTGTGACTGTGGTGGCATCGGAATCGCCCCCCACACCCCTGAACCCCCATTCTTGACCTTAGCCATAAGCTTTTCTTGAGCCCCACTCTGCCCTTTATATTTCGCTGCAATATCGGCAATGGATGGGCCAACTAACTTGGCATTGGGTGCATGACATGCTGAACAGTTTTCATTCTTAAACAGCGCTGCAGGCCCTTTTGTAGTGGCGGCATGAGTATCGGCTGCATGGGCTAAGCCCTCTGCGCTAGATCCGGGCAGCTTATCGATTGGAGGTTTAGTAGAGTCTGAACCGCGATATGGTCCATACAAGCGATTTTGCTCTGCAATATTGCCATGGGCATTTCTGGCGAAGTCTGGGAGGGTTGATCCAATCTGCACAAACTTCACGCAATTAGTCATGCAAGATGAACCATTGACATCTGGTTTACCGTTCACGCTCCAGAAGCCATGATTGCGCGTCATACCATTGCGATTAGGCATCTTCTTCTGAACGTCGGCAATATTGGTATTGCTCAATACAAAATCATCCGGAACAATTTCTCCTAAACTCAAGATAAACGCAACCAAAGCGTACGTATCATCCGGCGTTAATGATCTTGGCGCATTCCAAGGCATCGCGCGATAGATGTAATCCCACAAAGTAGACACTGTGGGAACTTTCATCAAGGTGGTGCGCTGAGGCTGCTTGCGATCAGCCAAAGAAGCAACTCTTCCGGTCTTTACGTCATCAGCAGTTGTTCCCCCAGCGATCGGTGTAAAGATCTCATTCGACTCACCAAAGACACCGTGACAACTGGCGCATTTAGATTCCCATATCGCTTGGCCCTGCTCTACCGAGCCAGATCCTTTTGGCAGGCCTTTAAAATCAGGTCGTACATCGATATCCCAAGCCATTACTTCGGCGGGCGTAGCATTACGGCCAATACCAGGGAACTTTACAGACCCTTGAGTATTTTGCGCATAAGCAACTTGAATTGATAAGACTGCTAAGCCTGCAACAGTTAAGCGAGCAAATAAATTATCCAACTTGTACATTGCTCACCTCGCCGTTTGAATCCAATTTCCAGGACTGAATTGCATTGTTGTGATAGATAGAACGATTACCACGCAAATCACGCAACACTTTAATAGAAGGCTGAATGTAGCCAGTGTCATCCACCGCTCTTGACTGCAGTATTGCCGGTGAACCATCCCACACCCAATCGATATTGAAACGGGTAATGGACTTCGTGAGGACTGGGGTCTCTAGACGTGCAGTACGCCAGTTATTGCCACCATCAAAAGAGACATCAACACGCCTAATCTTGCCGCGGCCTGACCAAGCCATACCGCTGACGTTATAGAAACCTTTGTCCAGTAGCTGCTGACCACCAGAAGGTGTAGTAATTACCGATTTGCATTCTTGAATCGATGCATATTGACGGTGCATGCCATCCGGCATCAACTCGATGTAATGAACTGCCTCATCTTTGGCATTCCATGGCATATCGCCAACTTCCAAACGACGCAACCACTTCACCCAGCTAACGCCCTGTACGCCCGGAACTACCAAGCGCAATGGAAAGCCGTTTTCTGGACGTAACATCTCACCATTCATACTCCAGGCAACAATCGTATCGTCTAAGCAGCTCTCCAAGTTGATGGTGCGCGTCATGCCAGAACCATCGCCACCTTCAGCAAGCAGGAACTTACCTTTTTTCAAATCAGCGCCACACTCTTCAAGCAATACTTTGAGTGGAACGCCTGTAAATTCACAGCAAGACAACATGCCATGGGTGTACTGCACTGTTGGCACAGCTACATTACCCCACTCCAAACCAGTATTGGCACCACACTCAATAAAGTGAGTGCGAGATACCGAAGGCAATCTCATCAAATCATTCATCGTGAATACACGGGCATTCTTGACCATGCCATTCACCATCAATCGATGAGTTTCAGGGTTAAGGTTGTACCAGCCTTGGTGGTGACGCTCAAAATGCAAACCGTTTGGAGTAATCGTTCCAAATAAACCTTGCAATGGTGTGAAAGCAACTGAAGCTGCCGAGACGCGCGTTAATCCCGGTGATTCACGGCGAATGAGATTGGCTTCATAGATTGATGGCACACCGTATGGCATGGTGGCAACGTTTTTACCGAGAGTAGTTTGCCATTCTTGCTTTTCTAGGATGGCAGGGTCACCCTCTCCAGCCGCAAAAGCCATTGGAGCGGCCAAGCCAGCAGCCGCACCACCAATAGCCGATAAAAAACCTTTACGCAAGAAGCCACGGCGCGTTTCATCTAGACCATTTGAATTGATATCAGCAATTAACTCTTGTGAGATAAAGTGCTCCGGCGCTTTCACTAAGCGAGCTCTGTTGGCCGGCTTCTCTACCGCCGAGATATCCTCGGCACTTAATTCAATTTGCTTCTTAGTCATTTGACCTCTACTTGAAAAGTGATTTACTGCAAAACTTATTAAATTCTCTTAGTGAATGCCTTCAGCAATCTTTGCGCAGACTGTCTGACACATCTCTACAGTTGCGTTATCCGCAATCGAGTAATAAACCGTTACACCCTCTTTTCGCCTCATTAAAATTCCAGCTTTATGAAGCGCTAATAAATGTCTCGAAACATTGGCCTGGCTCGTGCCACACATCTCTACAACCTCAGAGACGGATTTTTCACCGCTACAGACTGCATACATGATGCGTAAACGTGCAGGCTCTGACAAAACATTGAAATAAGCAGCCACATGTGCAAAGACCTTCTCCATCTGTTTTGGAGATAAGTTTTTTGTTGCTTTTTGTACTTTAGCTTTCAATTCCACCAACCTTTTAATATATGCATATATACGCATATATTTGACCCTGTAAGCAGATAAATCGGTATAGTGAGATACCCTATATTGCTTAGCAATACAATCAAACAATGGACATGGATGCAATCCTTCTCTCGCTTAAGCTAGCGCTTTGGACCCTGGTCCTCATCATTCCATTTGGAGTTTGGGTTGCCCATAGCCTCTTAGGCCTTAATAGAAGCAAACCCTGGGTGGAAGCTGCCCTAGCCCTGCCGCTCGTTTTACCCCCCACGGTTTTAGGCTATTACCTTTTAGTTGGCTTGGGTGGAAAGACCTTTTTAGGCATTCCATTAGTGTTTTCCTTCACCGGCATCCTCATTGCCTCCCTCATAGTTAACCTCCCTTTTGCAATACAGCCGATTCAGCGTGCATTTGAGGCCATCAATCCAGAAATTCTGGAGGCTGCCCAAGTCAGCGGGTTATCCAACTGGCAAATATTTCGCTTGATTGAACTCCCGTTAGCGTGGAGAGGCATCACTAGTGCCGCGGTATTGACGTTTGCCCACACTCTAGGTGAGTTTGGCGTCATCCTCATGGTTGGGGGTGCTATTCCAGGGGAAACCAAAACGGTATCGATTGCGATCTACGACCAAGTGCAAAGCTTTGATACCTCAGGCGCCGGCGCACTGGCCTTATTGCTGCTCGGCATATCCCTGATTGCAATCGCCCTTTCATATGGTGTTTTTGGCAAAAGTGTCTCCCAACAGCGCCATCGGAGAGGCTGATGCTTAAACTCAAAATAAGCCAAGCCCTCCCCAACCCTCTGCAGATCACACTGGAATGTGCGGCCGGTCAATTACATGCACTTGTAGGGCCATCTGGTAGCGGCAAAACCAGCACTCTGAGAACGATTGCCGGACTCAGCCAAGCGAAGACTGGAAAAATTGAATGTGATGGTGAAACCTGGTTTGAGGCTAACGAACTTGCAGGAGTAATACAAAACCTGTCTCCCGCACAACGTTCTTGCGGATTTTTATTTCAGCAATACGCCCTCTTCCCGCATCTATCGGCCCTTGAGAATGTGCTCATCCCTTTGCATAATTCTGCACATAAGGCGGCGGAACGTAAAGCCATTGCTCAGGACTGGCTTAGTCGCATGGGGATTGCTGAACTTGCCCATCGTTTTCCACACCAGCTCTCAGGCGGACAACAGCAACGCGTAGCACTTGCTCGCGCATTGGCACGACAGCCAAAGATCTTATTGTTAGATGAGCCATTTTCTGCTGTTGATGCCCCAACACGACAAGGCCTATACAAAACTCTTGCTGATTTACGCAAGGACTTAAACATTCCGATTGTGTTGGTTACGCATGATTTGCGTGAAGCTGATCTGCTTGCCG
Source organism: Polynucleobacter sp. MG-6-Vaara-E2 (assembly GCF_018687695.1). Classification (NCBI taxonomy): domain Bacteria; kingdom Pseudomonadati; phylum Pseudomonadota; class Betaproteobacteria; order Burkholderiales; family Burkholderiaceae; genus Polynucleobacter; species Polynucleobacter sp. MG-6-Vaara-E2. Next base: position 799,818 of record NZ_CP061303.1, on the reverse strand, counting down.
ACCGCATTACCGTGATTGATAACGGCATCAGCTTGCAAACGGCTGCGCCCCAAGTGCTGTTTCAAAGACCCAGAAACCCACGTGTAGCCGAGTTGGTTGGCATCAGTAATTTATTTCATGGAATATTTAATGCGGGCAGCCTTACTTGGGATGGCTGCGATAAAACCTTTACCGTTGCCGATAAAGGCAAAATTCCTCCAAATGCGCAAGTAGCATGGGTGATTCCGCAAGATGGTTTAAGCATCCATAGCGCACCAACCGCGACCAGCACTCCTGCCATTGCCGTAGAGATTAGTGTCTTGGGTCAAATTGCGGTGATCCAACTACAAATTCAAAATAGCGCACATAAAATTGAATGGGTTGCATCCGCATCTGAAGTGAAAAGACTAAATATGGAAGTTGGCAGTCAAATGCATGTTGAATTAGATGGCAATCAAATTCACATCATGCCGTTGCGACCAATCAATGATCCTAGGCGATTTGTTGGTCACTAATCTGCATAGCTCTAAATCGCCATGAGTATGGTCCTCAAGTTATTTCTAGCAACTCGGCCCGCATTTCTCACAATTACCCTTTTAGGCTGCCTTATTGGGCTTTCGATTCCAAGCTCTAAAAAAGAGTCTATGGCAATCAACCTGCTTGCTGTGACTTTGGCCCTCTGCATACATGCTGGAGCGAATTTAATAAATGATTACTTTGATCACCTCAATGGTAGCGATGAAAATAATCGCAATCGAATTTCACCATTTACTGGCGGCAGCCGCTTTATACAAAACCATTTAATAAAGCCAATCGAAATATATCAGCTTGGTTTTGCGCTAATCACAATTAGCGTCTTTATTGGCTTATATATTTGCTCGCAAACTACATGGCTCTTGATACCGCTGGGGTTCATTGGAGTAACCGCCGCATGGACATACTCCGCACCACCACTGCAGCTGATGTCTAGGGGGGTTCTCGGAGAGTTATCTATAGCTATTGCATGGTCGCTTGTGGTTATCGGATTCGCCTTTATGCAAACAACCAATAATTCTTACCAGACAATCCTGATAGGACTTGCATATGGATTAATGGCCTCCAATATCCTGCTAATAAATCAGATCCCTGATATTAAGGCAGATCGGCTTGCACAAAAGCTAACTCTTGCCGCCAAGAGCAGTCCCCATGAATTGCGTGCCTGGTATACAGGCATATCAATTGCAGCTTATAGCCTTCAAATAATTGGAATTTATTTTTTTGGGATTCCAATTAAAACGTTGATTACCTTGTCTGTACTTCCTGTATTTATATTTTGCGCCAATCAAATATCAGAAGAAATGATTCGAAAAAATGCAATGAAGAAGCTTATTTTGCATAATTTAGTGGCGATACATCTGTATTCCCTTCTATTGCTCATAGGACTAGTGTGGCGGTAATTAAACTTGGGTATAAAAAAGGGCAAACTCAGTTGCCCTTTTTTATATAGTCAACTTATTTACAGCAACCGCCGCCGCCACATGAAGAATCAGTACCGCAAGTATTGATTCCTAGGAGTGGGTACGCTGGGCAGAATCTAAATAGGCCCGTTGCGAGAGGTACAACACCAATCCAACCCCATACACCAACAGTTCCGGTTACGGCTAGACCAATTAACACTAAGCCAACCACCATACGTAACATACGATCAACACCACCGACATTGCATTTCATATTAAGACCCCTTTTGGTTATTTACTGCAGTAATTTTGATAAAGCACATTCATCACTTCCAAAGCAATCCGATTAGAAAGCGAATAATAGATTTGCTTACCATCTCTTCTGGTTTGGACCAGCTCTTCATTTCTAAGAACGGTGAGTTGCTGGGATAAGGTAGGCTGATGAATATCAAGACATTCCTCAAGCTCACCAACGCACATTTCACCCTGACTTATTTGACACAACAACATCATTCGATCTCTATTGGCGAGAACTTTCATCAAGCGACAAGCATCATCTGCTGATGACTGCATCTTCTTAAGATTGATGTTTGCTTTAATTACAGGCATAGAGGACTTTCTCTTAATTCAGCGGCACACCAACCAATGGACGACCTTCAAGTGTCCAAAGATACAAAGAGCCATCGTATAACTTAGTAGATTTATTGCCTACCAGCTCTGACATAACAAACCAACCACCAGCCGCTAAGTGGCCAGTATTGCAATAGGCAATTGTTGGCCCTTTAACACTTAAACCATTGGCTGATATCAACGCATCGTAAGTATTCTTTTGCCAGAAATACAATGCGCCATTGCTTGGCTTTGCTAATAATTCAGGCGCTAACTCTTTCGAGCCCGCAATATGACCAAAGGTCAGCACATCCGGACGTTTTGCAAGGCCTAAGTATTGAGCAGGCTGACGCGCATCCAATAATTGCGGCTTACCTGCTTTAGATGCAGCAGCTACATCATCTGAACTAGCGATTAATTCTTTGCGATATGCTTTCGCAGACCAATTACCAGTTGCCTTTTGAGTATTGGTAGTTACGTATTCACGTCCCTCACCAAGCCAACCAGCAATTCCGCCATCTAATACAGCTACTTGATCTTCGCCATACACCTTGAATGACCAATAAGTTCTTAATGCCTCGTCGATATCGGACATATCCTGTCCAATAGGCACGAGCACAATCGGCTTATCAGAGTTGATGCCTAAAGATTGAACCAACTTATCAAAATCTGCTTTTTCTGGAATCAGAAACTTAATCTTTTTTCCATCTACCAGACGCTCTACACGCACCTTCTTAAAATCTAGGAGAGTGGAATTAGCAATATGGCCACCAACCTCTACTAGGAATTTCTTACCAGTCTTTTTGTCGGTATCAAATTCAGGGTTTCTGATGTAGCTTGCTAAATCCGTTCTTACTTCAATTACCTGAACATCAGATAGATTATTGGACAACCAATCGGCACTGACTACTGGACCAGGCAAGGTAATTGCCTGAACTAGGCTCACCAAGCCGGTTAGGGCAAATGCTAAAAGCCATTGAATTTTTTTCATCTCTACTCCCTTATGAATTTACAACTAACAAATTGTCTGAAAGACGACCCATCAAATCAATCTTGCATTCTGTTAAAACATGATGCTTTTTTGAGTTCAATACCAGCTCACGATTGCCCTGCTCTTCCACTAGTCGAGTAATCTTATGATCTCGCTCTAAAAGCAAACCCTCAATCTCTACAGCAAATAATTGAATTAAAGCGCTAATCCAATTGCTTACTGGAGCCATACGACCTTTTGTGGTCACTTGAAACTCTTTAGTGAGTTTGATGACAATGTCCGAATTAGCCATCTCTTCGCCGGTAACCCACTGGTTAGTGGTAAATAAGCGAACTGGCAAACCCTTCTGGTCTAAAGAAATGCCAATAAGATGATGAAAGATATTTGCATCACGTTTAATTACATGAAAATGGCCATGCTCACCATTAGGCATTTCATTTGCAGAATGCGCATGGTAGTAGAACTCATAACCACTATGCTCATCCACAAGATCATTACTTGGATAGTGCTGCCACTCAATAAAATCCTTGGCGCCACATAAAGCAGCTTCATTCAAGGTGCGCCCGGTTTCGGCATATCGCATCTGAATATTTGCTAGCGCTTGTGCGGCCAACCAGAGATTAGATTGAGTAAGCATATATATATTTAATTACTCTGCAGCTTTACGCTTTTTAGGGCCGCAAGGATTTGCAGGACCACATGGGTTAGCTGCTTTTTTCTTTGCAGGGCCGCATGGATTTGCCGACTCTTTTTTAGGACCGCAGGGGTTCTTCTGCTCTGCGCCTGATGGATTAGCAGGGGCATCTGCTGAATGTGCCAATGGCGCAGCCGCCAAACCAGCTAAAGCCATTGCCAACGCAGCTACTGTTGATTTCTTAGACATAACTTTCCTTTTAATTGATTAAACCTGGGAACTAACCGGGCCTTTGGACTTCTTCTCCATCCAAGAGCCCAAGATAAATACTCCGACGGCCGCAATAATCAAGCCAACATCGATTGATATACCCGATATGTGGAATGCGTCAGGCAATGAATCTGCTTTTGCATATTCACCCAAAGTCGTCAAGAACTCGATGCTTGGATAGATGCCAGCAAACAATACGGTCCCTAACAATAAGCCAAGCAAAAATATGGCCGCATCAATGCGTCCAGACATCAAACCGACGACTGAGGTTCCAGGGCAATATCCACCAATTGCAAAGCCTGCACCAACAAATGCTCCACCAAGAGCAGCGGCGCCTAAAAATGCAGGTGGTACAAATAAATTACCAGCATCTACAAAACCCACCTGCTCCAAAATTAAAAGGCCAACAGCAGCAAATACAATGGCGGTGAACATCACCTTAAACACAGACCAATCTGTTAGACGAAATTGGCCAGTCAACTTATTAGGATTACCGAATCCGGCGCGTTCCAAGACATAGCCAAAAGCGCCACCCAATAGAAGCCCTGAGAGAATTTCACTCATCTTATTTCTCCTCTTTCAAGAAACGGCTTGTCAATAAGCCTACCGCAAAGAATGTTCCCAGGAAGGTAAAGCCTGCCAGGCTTAGTACTGCTGCACCGGATAAACCGAGGCCACTAGTACAGCCAGCCGCAATCCTTGCACCAAAACCCGCAAGCACGCCACCAAAAAGAGCTGTCCATGGACGCTTAGATCCACCTAAAAACTTTGCTCCGTCCATCTTGAATTGAATTCTGCTCGCAAAAAATGCAGAAGTAAGCGCCCCAAGAGCTACGCCAATGACTTGCCAAGTAATCCATGCATTTAATGGCTTGCCCTCTTCAACCATCCCGCCCAGGTATTCATTTGTATTTGTTACTAAAGGTGCAACATACATTCCAACCCACGCTGTTAAGCGTGTCGTAAAGCCTGTAGCTCCCAGCCCATGGCCAGTAACTACAAAAGTGGCTAACAAAACCATTCCGAGAAGGATTCCCGCTAAAAGTGGGTTCATATACGGCGCCGGTTTAACCTGTTCTACCTTGTTAACCATATTTTCTCATTTCATTTAAATATTTAATAATATATATATTTATATACTATATTATCTGAATGCAATGTCAAGACATTCAAACCTAATAGCATGAAATATTTGATCTACATCATGAAATTCAGCTTGAGGGCAATAAAAAAGGGGGCCTAGGCCCCCTGTTCTCATCAATATCAATAAAGCTTAGTTTAAAACTCGCCTTTAATGGTGGTTAGACCCAATGCATCCCAATCAAGCATGCCGCCACGGTAGTAATAAATCTTGGTTGCAGGAAAACCATCGCGAGTCATAGCAGCCATCGCCATAGGACTTTGTGGGCAAACAGGGCCGTTACAAAAGGCATAAACCTTCTTCGCCTTAGAGCAGTCCCATTTAGTTGAACCAGTCGCTGGCTTTTTGCAACCTAATTCATCCATGCGCATGGCCACTTCAGTGTAAGGAATACCGATAGAGCCAGGGATAGTGCCTTTAACGCGATCATCAACCACTCGCATATCAACAACTAGCGAATCCTTATCATTTAATGCGTTAAGAACATCAATTTCATCAACCGGCACAACACCCTTAATTGGAATTAAAGGCTGTAGCCAACCTTTATTTTTCGCACAAGGTGTCATTACGCGTGTGATCTCAACTGGACCTTTGGCTGTTTTAACCACGAAGTTGGTGGACTTATCAATAATTTGTAGCAGCTCTGGATTTGCTGACGCACTGGTTTGCGCTGCGGCGAGACCTGAAAACAACATCAGGCCAAGAGAGAGAAACTTTTTCATAAAACCCCTTAATTTGGATAAACACCTGTTTTAAATGCTTCTATACGCATTTATGCATATTTGGTTAGTGTGAGCCCAAGTCTGGTTAAACTTAATACTGAGAAACCCCTATTGATGGTGGAGTTATCCCCTTTAATATGCCGTATAGCTAGTTATTTAGACTTTTTATTTACCCAAACACTGGAACTCTTATGAAAAATAGTCGTCGCCAATTTATGATTTTGTCTGCTGCTGGTGCTTGCACCCTTGCATTGAACGGTAAAGTTCAAGCTCAAGCAATGGTTGCTGAATCAGATCCACAAGCTGCTGCTCTTGGTTACAAGGCTAATGCAACTACAGTCGATAAAGCTAAGTATGCAAAATACGCTGCCGGCCAAGAATGCGATAACTGTGCATTGTTCCAAGGCAAAGCAGGCGATGCAACTGGTGGCTGTTCATTATTTGGAACAAAGAAGGTTGCAGGTAAAGGTTGGTGCTCTGCTTATGCTAAGAAAGCTTAAGCTAGCAATCAGGTTTTAGTCGAATTGTTTCGATCATTAAAAAGACTGCCAAGGCAGTCTTTTTAATTTTTAAACACCAGCTTGTGAAAAGCTTTCAAGCTTTTTTATACTCGGAATTTGAATGCTTAACTTTCCGATATTGGAAATTAAGCCCTGCTCCGCCATTGAAGCAAGAGCTCTACTGATAGTTTCAAACTTCACGTCCATCATTAAGCCCATATCCTCTCTCTTAAAGAGTGGCGCAACTGCCATATCACCTGAGATCTTAGCAATTCGCAAGAAAAATCGGGCTAGACGCACTTCGATTCTTCCGGTATTGATCTCTGAAAACCAAGACTCAGACTGAGCCAGTGCTTCACCCCATTTTTTTACAATTTGACGATGTAAGCGTGGGGACTCTTCACCCAAGCTGGAAATAATCGCTTTTGGAATGCGGCACAGGTGAATATTGGATAAAGCTGCAGCAGAATGCGCATAACTCTCACCCAACAGAGCCTCCATACCAAATAAATCACCAGGCATGACAAGCCGCACTATTCTGCTTGAGCCGTCGGAATTGATATGCAGCAACTTGATATAGCCTTCGCGTAAGGTATACAAATGTTCTGCAGAATCCCCCTGTGCGTAAATACCTGAATTTGCCTCGTATCGTAAATCATCGATTGGTGAATGAATCTTAGAAAAATCTTCTTCATTCAATTCAGCAAAAAGCGCAGAACTGCGAATAGAGCATGCATTGCAATCGCTATTGCCCTGCCATGCACTTTTAATTTCGATAGTCTTCATACGAAACTACTCATTTTTTACAAACCAAGCCTAATATTGCGGACATGCCGGTATGTCTTGGGCCTTCAGAAAGCTCTTTCTCGTAGCTAACGAGCTCTAGAATCTGAAACTCTTTAGCAAGATCCCTAATCAACTCTTCTGTGTACAGATGCTCAATTAAAGATGGACCACCAGTTTTGTATTCGAGCTGCTTAGGAGTATAGCCCTGCAGGATAAAGAGTCCGCCTGGCTTAGTCGCCTTATATGATTGCTGAAATATTCTGGTGCGCATTGCTGGATCTGCGAACTGTATGAAGATCCCAATCACTGCATCATAAGTATTTTCGGGCCAAGCATAACTATCAGTATCCGAGAACGAATACTCGACCTCGACTTGATTATCCTTAGCGAACTGTTTTGCTTTTGCCAGTGCAATGTTCGATGCATCAAAGCCAACTACTCGCATACCTTGCTTAGCCAGCCAAACTCCATTACGACCTTCTCCGTCAGCTATACAAAGAACTTTGTCATTTGGCTTGAGATATTGATGGGTCTTCTCGACCAGATATTCGTTAGGCTCTTTTCCGAAAATAAACTCATCTTTATCAAAGCGTTCATTCCAAAACTGAGTAGCATCCGCAAAACCCATGGGCTTGTCTTGATGTATTTGATTACTTTTTGAGTCCACCAACTAAATCAGCCTTAAGGTCGTTGATATTCTCAAGGCCAACCGCAATGCGCACTAAGCCATCAGAGATGCCTGCAGCTTTGCGAGCCTCAGGACTTACACGGCAATGAGTCGTTGTTGCAGGGTGCGTAATGGTTGTGCGAGTGTCACCCAAGTTTGCAGTAATTGAGCATAGCTTGGTTTGATTAATGAGTTTGAATGCAGCCTTCTTGCCACCCTTTAAGGTGAAAGACAAAATTGCTCCGCCCTCTTTTTGCTGACGCATTGCTAATGCGTGCTGAGGATGAGATTTCAAGCCAGGATGATAAACACGTTCAACGCCAGGCTGTTTCTCTAGCCACTGAGCCAAGGCAAGTGCATTCTGACTTTGTTGCTTCATACGAAGCTCAAGCGTCTCCAGTCCCTTTAAAAATACCCAGGCATTAAAGGCAGAGAGAGTTGGCCCAGCAGTACGAACGTATGGAAATACTTTGCCCATGACAAAGTCATTGCTACCCACAATTGCGCCTCCAACTACCCTACCTTGGCCATCTAAATACTTTGTTGCTGAATGTATGACAACGTCAGCACCCAAAGCCAATGGCTTTTGTAGGGCTGGGGTGCAAAAGCAGTTGTCGACTGCAAATAAAGCGCCTGCTTTCTTGGCAATCTTCGCAATTGCTTTAATATCCGCAATCTCGGTTAATGGATTAGATGGTGTTTCTAAGTAGAACAGCTTGGTATTAGGCTGAACAGCAGCCTGCCATGACTTGACATCAGCCAAGTCAACATAGGTCGTCGTAATTCCAAAGCGGCCAAGAATATTGGTGAACAACTGAATCGTGGCACCAAATACTGAACGCGAGCAAATGACATGATCACCAGCTTGCAAATGCGCCATTGCCATTGTCAAAATCGCCGACATACCAGAAGCAGTGGCAATACAGGCTTCTCCACCCTCCAATGCTGCCAAGCGATCCTGGAACATGCTCACTGTTGGATTGGTAAAGCGTGAGTAGATAAAACCTTGGTCGGCGTGAGCAAATCCATCGGCAGCTAACTCAGCGCTATCAAAACAAAAACTTGAAGTTAGAAACATCGCCTCTGAATGTTCTTGATATTCAGCGGTGCGACGTGTGCCAGCGCGGACCGCTAAGGTCTCTAGCGCAAGCTTGGAAAAATCAGGTTTTTTACGGGTAGTTTTGCTCTTCATACAGCTATTTTGACACCGAATTACAGATTTGCCTCCTAAGAGGCAAATTCCTGTCGCTTTTTAGTCTTCGGTAGCTAAATGGAGATGGAGCTGAGAGCGTGCAAAGTCGCTGGAATCTCGTTGGCGATCAGCCTTAGCCGCAGAGGAATTGCGTTGCGCTTCCAGTGCATCTAAATACGAATCATTGATATCACCGGTAATGTAATTGCCATCAAAACAAGAGGCTTCAAAGTTCTTAATACCTGGATTGATATCCCGCACCGCCTGCTTCATATCTTCAACGTTTTGATAGATGAGTTGATCTGCACCAATCATCTTATTGATTTCTTCATCGGTACGGCCATAGGCAACTAACTCGCTGCGGGTTGGCATATCAATGCCGTATACATTCGGGAATCGCACAGGAGGCGCTGCAGAAGCAAAGATCACTTTCTTTGCACCAGACTCACGTGCCATCTGCACAATCTCAAATGAGGTAGTGCCGCGCACAATAGAGTCGTCAACGATCAAAACCGTTTTATCTTTAAATTCAATACGCATCGCGTTGAGCTTTTGACGAACTGACTTCTTACGTACTGCTTGACCAGGCATGATGAAGGTACGACCGATGTAACGGTTCTTAAAGAAGCCTTCACGGTAATCGACACCCAATTTTTTGGCCACCTGCATAGCTGCAGGACGACTAGAGTCCGGTATTGGCATGACCACATCGATCTCAGCGACATTCGTTTCCTTGCGAATCTTCTCTGCCAAATAATCACCCATGCGCATGCGCACGTTATAAACCGTGACACCATCAATTGTGGAATCTGGACGAGCCATATAGACATACTCAAATATACAAGGCGTTAGAACTGCGTTGGGTACGCATTGACGCGCATAAAAGTTACCGTCTAAGTCAATATAGATTGCTTCGCCAGGATTAACGTCACGCACAAAAGTAAAACCGAGACCTTCTAGCGCAACAGACTCTGAAGCAACCATCCATTCAGGGCCTTGCGGTGTATCAATACGACCAATACACAAAGGACGAATACCAAAGGGGTCGCGGAATGCCAATAAACCATAGCCAGCAATCAAAGAGACCACCGCGTATGAACCTTTAACCCGACTTGCCACACCAGTAACCGCATTAAACATTGCGCCCTCATCAAGGGCAGCGCTATTGGTTTCTTTTTGGAGTTCGTCAGCTAGAACGTTCAGCAATACTTCAGTATCAGAGCTAGTATTGATGTGACGACGGTCACGATAAGCCATCTCAACACGTAAGCTCGGTGCGTTTGTGAGATTGCCGTTGTGAGCCAAAATAATGCCATAAGGTGCACTTACATAGAACGGTTGTGCTTCTTCTTCACTGCTAGCTGATCCAGCAGTTGGATAACGTACCTGACCGATACCTGCGTTACCAACCAAGCTACGCATATTACGCGTTCTAAATACGTCGCGAACTAAACCATTTGCTTTATGCATTGTGAATGAATTGCCATTCATCGTTGCGATACCAGCGGCATCTTGGCCGCGGTGTTGCAATAGCAGCAACGCATCATAGAGAAGTTGATTTACTGGTGAGTGGGAAACAGTTCCGACAACGCCGCACATATCTCTAGATTCCTATTGTTAATTTAGGAGCAATGGTTGGGGTAACTTTAGGCATAGCATCACTCATTTGCTTTGCCCAATCGGTTGGCAACCAACCTTTGATAAATCCAGTAGCAACATCAATCGCCGGTCTAGTAATTGCATTTTTCCAAGCCACGCTCTGCGGGATAGGAGTTAAAGCGGCTAAGGTAGCAAGCACCACCACAATTAAGCCACCGCGTATCAAACCAAAAACCAAACCCAGAAAACGGTCAGTCAAACTTAAACCCGCAGACAAAATAATCTTTTGCACTACTCCGCCAAATAATCCACAGATGACTAGCGTCAACACAAACAAAATTAACCAACTCAAACCTAGGCTGAGTAACTCATCGAGGTGGAATGTTGAGAGCCACTCAGTGGAGAGATAGTTGCTGTAATGATATGCAACCCAGGCAGCGACAAACCAAGAGGCAAGCGCGAGCACTTCTTTAAATAAGCCACGAGAAATACCAACCAAGGCTGACACTAAAAGTACTACCAGGGTGAAGTAATCCACCGATGTTAGCTTTAAGGTGGATAAGTATTCCATTACTGCTTACCAATAGTGACTAGTTTTGTGGGGAGGTTGACTGCTTTCACTTTTTTCTCAGCAGCCAGAGCGGTATCTTTTTCTGCATATGGACCAACTCGAACAACAGACAATTTCGCTCCATCACTAGTAGTTTTATTTAAAACGATATAAGCAAGCTTTTGCCCTTTGAGTTTTGCATAAATATCTTTTAAATTACTCTCAGACGCATAAGCGCCAACCTGAATAAAGTATTTTGTAGATGCATCAGCAGCAGTATTGTTTGCGTTCGCATTAGCAACATCAGTCGATGGTTTTGTAGTTGCTGAAGTGGCAACCACTTCTTCGCCTGCAGCTAGACCTAAGCCAGGGGCTTTAGTGGGTGCGGGCGCAGATGCGCTTGATTTCACATCAGGCTTTGAATCTGATTTGATATCGGGTGATGGCAGAGCAGTTTTAGGAGCCACAACAACTGCTTCAGTTTTTGGCTTTTCTTCTGGCTTTACTTCAGGCTTGGTTTCAGCACTAGGAATTGGTAGGCTAGTCATGATGTTGACTGCAATATCGTTAGGTGCAGTCTTTGGCCTACTATCAAGAATCCGTGGCAGACCTACTACAGCAATGAGAACTAATACTGCAGCACCAATAAGACGATGACGAGCACGTTGTTGTTCTGGATCTTCAGTGAGGGCAAGCTCTTCAGCCTCGGCAGCACGTTGGAAGCTACGAGGGGCAGCCCGTTTAGTGGAACGACGGCCTCCTGAACCGAATTCAAGGTCATCAGCCTGTGTTTTTCGCTTAAAAAAGCTCGGTAAACGAATCATGGATCAATGCGCCTGGTTGTTTCGATAAGCCATTACGCCGGCAACGGTATAGAAGGATCCGAAGATGATAATTCTATCACCCTCACCAGCCACAGATAGCGCTTTTTGATACGCTAAAGCAGGGTTTTCAAAGATTTCGATACCGCCATCAGCCCCATTTTTAGACTTCACCCCCATTGCCTCTAGCCTCTGTGCCAAATCCTTGGCCAAAGCTGCTCTTGGGGTCGGCAAATCCGTGCAAAACCAAAAATCAACAATATTGAGCAAGGGCTTAATGACTCCCTCGATATCCTTATCAGCCATAGCCCCAAAAATGGCATAGGTGTAAGGGTGATAACCCATTTTGTCCAAACCTTGAGCCAAAGTAGCGGCAGCATGAGGGTTATGCGCCACATCGAGTACCACGGTAGGCTGACCAGGTAACACCTGAAAACGACCAGGTAATTCCACTAAAGCAAAACCATTACGAATGTCTTGGGCACTCACGGGCAAGCGTTGATGCAAAGCCATCAAAGCTGCAATCACCGCAGAGGCATTCAGAATTTGATTCGCGCCGCGCAATGCGGGATAACCAAGTCCACTAAAGCGCTTATTGCGCCCTGCCCAACCCCACTGCTGTTTATCACCTTGAAAGTTATAGTCCCTGCCTTGCAACCAGAGGTCGCAATCTAATTTTTCTGCGTAATCGATTAAAGACTGCGGTGGTACAGGATCGCCACAAACCGCTATGTGCCCAGGACGGAAGATGCCCGCCTTCTCTAAAGCAATCGCTTCACGCGTTCCGCCCAAGTAATCTGCATGATCAATATCAATGCTGGTCACAATGGCGCAATCCGCATCAACAATATTGACAGCATCTAAACGACCACCCATCCCAACTTCAAGCACCACTGCATCTAAATTGGATTTAGCAAATAAATGCATGATGGCCAAAGTAGTGAACTCAAAATACGTCAGTGTTGGCGCATCAACCAAACTAACCCGAGCATGCTCTACCGCGGCAAAATGTTCTAGCAAGAGCGCGTCTTTTACTTCTTCTCCATTGACGCGAGCACGTTCATTAAAGCTCAGTAAATGTGGCGAAGTGTGACAGCCAACGCGATATCCAGAGGCTAGCAAAATGCTTTCAAGAAAGGCGCAGGTAGAACCTTTACCGTTGGTACCAGCAACCGTAATGACAGGACAATCAAACTGAAGATCTAGCGCAGCTTTAACGCGATTGATGCGATCAAGACCCATATCGATACCGACTGGGTGAGCCGTTTCGAGGTGGCTAAGCCAAGCCTCTAGGCTGGTAAATAGAATTGGGGCTTGGTGTGCTGTGCTCAAGCGCTTAAACGGCCGAGCTACCCGCGATCGCAGGCTCTGGAAGTTTTTGTAGCAACGCTAATAAGCGTGCAATCTCTCCACGCATCTGACGGCGATCAACGATCATATCGATGCCACCTTTTTGCATCAAGAACTCTGAACGCTGAAAACCTTCAGGCAATTTTTCACGCACAGTTTGCTCAATCACACGTGGTCCTGCAAATCCAATCAAGGCTTTTGGCTCAGCCATCACCACATCACCCATAAAGGCAAAGCTCGCTGAGATACCGCCCATGGTTGGGTCAGTTAAAACGCTGATATAAGGCAAACCTTTTTTAGAGAGCAAGGTCAACATGGAATTGGTTTTGGCCATCTGAAACAAGGAAAGCAAGCTTTCTTGCATCCTCGCGCCACCAGTAGCGGTTACGCAGATGAAGGCGCATTTCTTATCAATCGCCTCTTGTACGCCACGTGCAAAACGCTCACCCACGACAGAGCCCATTGAGCCACCCATGTATTGAAATTCAAAACAGGCAGCAACAACTGGAATAGTTTCAATTTTTCCACCCATCACGACGAGGGCTTCGGTTTCACCAGAAGCGTCATTTGCTTCCTTAATGCGATCTGGGTATTTTTTGGAATCTTTAAATTTCAGCGGATCGGTTGGGTAAATATCAGCACCAATTTCATGGCGGCCCTTTGCATCAAGCAAATTATCTAAACGTTGGCGCGCACCGATGCGCATGTGATGACTGCATTTTGGACAAACCGAAAGGTTTGCTTCAATATCGGCGCTATACAGAACCGTTTCACAACTTGGGCACTTTACCCACAATCCTTCAGGAACTGATTTGCGATTTGCAGGATCAGTATGTTGAATTTGGGGTGGGAGTAATTTATCAATCCAGCTCATCAGTTTTAGCTATCCAATGCGTCGCGAATCTCACGAATAAAGGTTTCCAACGATTGTACTGCCTGCCCTGGGGGCGCATCCTCTAAAAGGCGAATGATCCGGCTACCGATAACTACTGCATCTGCGCTATGGGAGACCGCCTTGGCACTAACCGCATCGCTAATACCAAAGCCTACCGCGATCGGTATATCAGTCTCCTCGCGGATTTTAGGGATGATGCTAGCCACGTCCTGAGTATTGAGATGGGATGCCCCGGTTACGCCTCGCATAGAAACGTAGTAAATGTAACCAGAAGCTATTTTGGCAGCCTCTTTTATACGCTCAGGTGATGAAGTTGGCGCCAATAAAAAAATCGGATCAATTCCAGCAACACGCATACGTGCCGCAAAGTCAACGCACTCCTCCGGCGGGTAATCAACCACTAAAACACCATCCACTCCCGCTGCTTTTGCTTCGGTTGCAAAACGCTCCGCACCCATTTGCTCTACAGGATTGGCATAACCCATCAACACTACAGGAGTGGTTGAATCGTTTTTACGAAACTCTTGAACCATCTCTAAACAAGAGTGCAAAGTCACACCATGTGTCAATGCACGCTCTGACGACCTTTGAATCACAGGACCATCAGCCATCGGATCTGAGAACGGTACCCCCAACTCGATCACACTTGAGCCGCCACGCACCAATGCATGCATCAACTCAACCGTCATTTTAGGATCAGGGTCGCCTGCAGTAATAAAAGGAATCAACCCTTTTTTGCCAGTTGCTTTTAATTCTGTAAAGAGTGCCGTAATTTTGGACATGCTATTTTTTCTATTCTTGTTATTCTTTTTTATTGCTTAGCCTTCAGACCCCGTTGCTTGGGCAACAGTGTGCATGTCCTTATCACCACGACCTGAAAGATTGACCAAGATGGTTTTGTCTTTAGGCAAAGTCTTGGCTAGCTTGCAAGCATAGGCAATAGCATGAGATGACTCTAATGCTGGAATGATGCCCTCAATCTGGCAACAATCATGGAACGCCTTCAAAGCCTCTTCATCAGTAATAGCAACATAGTCAGCGCGACCAGAATCTTTTAACCAGGCATGCTCAGGACCAACACCTGGATAGTCCATTCCAGCAGAAACAGAATGTGTCTCAGAGATCTGGCCATTTTCATCTTGCAAGAGGTATGTACGATTGCCATGCAATACCCCTGGTTTACCCACACACAGTGCCGCAGAATGCAAACCACTTCCAAGACCATGGCCAGCAGCCTCCACACCAACCAATTGCACTTCTGGGTAATCGATGTAGGGGTAGAAAATACCCATTGCATTTGAGCCACCACCAACACATGCTAATACGTAGTCAGGTTGACGACCTGTCATCTCTGGCATTTGTACTTTGCACTCTTCACCAATCACGCTTTGGAAATCACGCACCATCATGGGATAAGGGTGAGGCCCTGCAACTGTACCGATAATGTAAAAAGTATTGTCGACGTTAGTAACCCAATCGCGCATCGCTTCATTAAGTGCGTCTTTTAAGGTTTTGGTGCCAGACTCAACTGGAACAACTTTGGCGCCAAGTAACTTCATCCGAAATACATTTTGTGCTTGACGAGCCACATCCACAGAACCTTGATAAACCGTACAGTCCAAACCAAAGCGTGCACAAATAGTTGCCGTAGCAACCCCGTGCTGTCCAGCCCCTGTTTCAGCAATGATGCGTGGCTTACCCATGCGTTTAGCCAACATTGCTTGGCCAATCACGTTATTAATCTTGTGTGCGCCAGTGTGATTAAGGTCTTCACGCTTGAGGTAGATCTGCGCGCCACCTAGCATTTCGCTCCAGCGTTTGGCGTGATAAACCGGTGATGGACGACCTACGAAATGTTTGAGTTCGTAATGAAACTCTTCAATGAACTCTGGATCATGTTGATATTTTGCATAGGCTTCTTTGAGCTCTTCCAATGCATACATCAACGTCTCAGAAACAAACACGCCGCCGTAAGGACCGAAGTGTCCTCGTGCATCTGGCTTGTCGTACATAGCTACCTCTTTTGATTTATTTACAGCAAATTATTGGGTTGATGTTTTAGCATCAGCCGCGCGCACTGCTTGAACAAATTGAGCCATGAGCGCAGGATCTTTAACGCCCCTGCTGCTTTCTACGCCACTACTGACGTCTACCGCGCAAGGATGCAGGCGCGCAATCGCCTCGCCCACGTTGTGCGTGTTCAATCCACCACTCAAAACGACCTGAGGCGCGTTTTCGCTTACCCATACCTGTGGAATTCCTTGCCAATCAAAAGGAACGCCCCCGCCACCGTAGCCTTCAACAAGGGCATCGAGCAGGAAAGCGTTTGCATCCCTATATTGTAGGGAAAAATCGTCAAAAGCGAAGCCCGTACCTACACGTGCCGCCTTCATCCATGGCTCGCCTTGAGCTAATTGAGCGCACCTTTCAGGGGTCTCGTCCCCGTGAAACTGCCACAAAGTGATCGATGCAGCAGCACGAATAGCGGCAAATTCCGCATCTGTGGCATTTACAACCAATCCAACTACATCAACCCCCGCTGGTAACCTAGAAATGAGCTGGGCAGCGATATTGGGGCTAACGGCACGTACGCTAGGTGGATAAAAGACAAAACCGACCGCATCTACCCCCGCTGCAACAGCAGCATCAATGTCGCCAGAAGTCCGTAAACCGCAGATTTTGACCCTAGTACGACCGGGAGAGTGTGTCAGTAAGCCCATAAATGAATGATAAGGCCATATATCCGCCTAGGTCTGAGTGATCCCTCTGGGTAGCCAGGAGTTGGCCAACCAAGGTGCTGGAATAGCAAATTCGTCTGGATAGGCGATTTTGGCTAAATATAGCCCATCAGGCATAAATGTTGGTGCAGCAAGCTTGCGATCCTTTGCCGCCAATAATTGCGCCATCCACTCTGGATCTTGTCTTCCACGGCCAATCTGCAAAAAACAACCGACCAGATTGCGGACCATGTGATGCAAAAACGCATTGCCTCTGATACGAAAATACAGCCATGGCTCATCCGAAATAATGTCAATCGCATACATTGTTTTCACTGGCGTTTTGCTCTGGCATTCAGACGATCGAAATGAAGAGAAATCATGCTCACCAATAAGGCACTGCGCTGCCTGCCTCATAGCATCAACATCAAACCATTGATTGGGAGGAAGTAGAACGTAACCAGCACGTTCATTCATCATTGGCGAGCGACATGGTCCTGCATGCAAGGCATAAATATAAGTGCGCTCAAACGCTGAGAAGCGTGCACTGAATTCTTCGGGCACAACTTTTGCCCAGTTCACAACAATCGAACCCGGCAAAAAAGAATTCACTCCCCTCACCCACGAAAACTCCTCACGCTCTACATGAGTATCAAAATGAATGACCTGACCTAGAGCGTGGACGCCAGCATCCGTTCTGCCAGCGGTAATAGTGTGAATTGGACTAGCAATACAAGCATCAGGACCCACAAACGAAGTAATCGCTTTTTCTAACTCGCCTTGAACGGTGGTTTGATGATGCTGAACTTGCCAGCCAGCATAGGGACTGCCGTCGTATTGAAGACCGAGCACCAATCGCATTACTAAATCCTAGGAACTACGATTCGAGAGCTCCGCTAGCAAGCCCTGAGCTTCAATGGTGATTGCTGGGTCCACCTTATTGCTCAAAACCAAAACTTCTTCTATAGATTTCTTGGCCGCTGAAAAATCTTCAATGGTGATATAGGCTCGAGCTAAATTAAGCTTAACTCGCAAGGTATCGGATAAAGGACCTGAATCAATAGCGCTTGCAGGCGAATCACCCTCATCTTTTTTAGGTGCAGGACTCAAGTCTAGATTAAGCCCAGAGAACAGCGCTTTTGCACGCTCAGGCATATCGTAGTCAGAGCTAGGTTGTGCTTTTGGAGAATCCTTAACGTTAGTAATCGGTTGATGAGGGGCAAGGAATTCACTAAGCCCAGGTTTACGGGCATAGCGCACCAAGCCCCAAAGCAATAATCCGGCAAATACAATGGCCAGCGAAATGACGATAGCCCGTACAGGAAAGTTAAATTTTTTGGGTTGCTCAGTCTTCTCATTACCGTTGGATTGGTCAATTAAACGTTGCAACTCGGCAATATTTTTTTCTAAAGTAGCAATACGAGACCTGGTTTGCTCTAACTCTTTTTCTTCAGCAACAAGCTGTTCTGTGTATTGTTTTCCAAGATCCTTAACCTCTACGCTTGCGTCAATCTTTAGCGTATCTTTCGGGGCTTCGCCTTCAGTCTTAGCAGCATCCTGTCCGGACTTGGACTCAGTCTTAGTAGAGGACCCGTGCTCAGAAAGCCACTGCTGGTTAGCCTCAAATACCAACTGACTAGCATCAGCAGGACTAATGGAGCGCAACATAGCCTGACTTGGCTTGCTTAACTCTGCACCAGCAGACAACAAATTAATATTTCCACTAGCAAATGCGTCTGGATTGGCCTTAAATAATGCAATCATCGCCTGATCTAAAGTAGCCCCTTCTAGCTGGGGCAGGATATTTAAAGCAATCTCTGAGAGGGTTTGCCCAGACTTCACTAATAATTTTTGAGGGTCAGCCAATAGAAAGGTAAATACTTTAAATAGGCTTCCATTTGACCAAGTGAGGTTAAGCAATAAATTAATAAATGGCTCTTCAGCAACAGGAACAGGGTTCACCGTTTCAATCAGAACCATCAACTCTTCTTGACGATTGCGATAGATCATCGCCTGGGGATTTAAATCAATGATTCGCTGGGAAATACCGAGACGTTCGTACGCGGCTCTGTTGGGCATATCAACAGTTAGGCTTGATAAAAGTGACTGATCAGCTGCATCAACTCGAATGGGAATTTCTACTCTTAGCGGCTCACCAGCCAAAGACTGTACTTGTGGACCGCCTAAGGTAAATGCCCAAGACGCAGTCGCCCAACTAATTGCTATCAAGCATAGTATTTTGATTAAATTAAACCAGGCGGTGCGCATCATACTGACATTATTACTCAAGTAGGATCCTGAGCATGCGACGCAATGGCTCAGCAGCACCCCATAACAACTGGTCGCCAACTGTAAATGCGCCAAGGTACTCAGGGCCCATAGCTAGCTTATGCAAACGGCCAATCGGTACTGTCAAGGTACCACTCACCGCTGCCGGCGATAAATCTCGCTCAGTGGTTTCACGATCATTGGGTACTACTTTGACCCACTGATTGTCATTTGCCAAGATAGTTTCGATTTCTTTGAGGGGAATATCTTTCTTAAGCTTAACTGTCAAACCTTGCGAGTGACAACGCATTGCACCAACGCGAACGCATAATCCATCAATTGGAATGCTGCCAGGCGTACGGAATGCAGGACGACCCAAGATCTTGTTGAACTCAGCGCCACCTTTCCACTCTTCTTTCGTTTGACCATTTTCAACTGGTACATCAATCCAGGGAATCAAGCTACCAGCCAAGGCGGTGTTACGGAAATTCTTCTTCGGAAAATCAGCAGAACGCAATGTCTCAGTCACTTTGCGATCGATATCCAAGATCCATGAAGATGGGTCTGCCAATTCTGTCGCTACGCTGTCACGCAATGCGCCCATCTGCAGGAGGAGCTCACGCATATTTTGAGCGCCAGCACCAGAGGCGGCTTGATAGGTCATGGCGCTAATCCACTCAACCATGTCAGCCTTTACTAGACCACCCATTGCCATCATCATCAAGCTGACTGTGCAGTTACTACCAATCCAGTTTTTGCCGCCAGCAGCTAAGGCTTTATCAATCACCGAACGATTGACTGGATCCAGAATCAATACGGCGTCATCTTTCATGCGCAATGCGCTAGCAGCATCAATCCAATGTCCAGTCCAACCCGCTGCACGTAGCTTAGGGAATATCTCATTGGTGTAGTCGCCACCCTGGCAAGTCAAAATAATGTCGCAACGGGACAATGCCTTAATGTCATTAGCGTCTTGCAATGTGCTTTCGCTCTTAGTCACCTTCTGGCCGTTGAGCAGAGGAACTTCACCGCCCGCTTGGCTAGTGCTAAAGAAAATCGGTTCGATGAGATCAAAGTCCTTCTCAGCCAGCATGCGTTCCATCAGAACGCTACCAACCATACCTCGCCAGCCAACTAAACCTACCAATGGTGTCTGTGTATTTGCCATGATTTAACTATCTAATGAATATATTTACTGCTTTTGTTACTGTTATTTAAACGAGTGCTGCAACTACTGCCTCACCCATTTGAACGGTAGATACCTTTTGCGTACCATCGGTATAAATATCTGCTGTACGCAGTCCTTGTGCCAATACCTTCTGTACCGCCTTTTCAATACGATCCGCTTCTAGAGGCATGCCCAATGAATAACGCAACATCATTGCCGCAGACAAAATGGTAGCTAGAGGATTCGCAATTCCTTTACCAGCAATGTCTGGTGCAGAGCCATGACTTGGCTCATACAGGCCCTTGTTATTCTTATCCAATGAGGCTGAAGGCAGCATCCCGATGGAACCAGTCAACATGGCTGCTTCATCAGACAAGATATCGCCAAAGAGGTTGCCTGTTACAACCACGTCAAAGGCTTTAGGCGCTTTAACCAATTGCATCGCAGCGTTATCCACGTACATATGGGATAACTCTACATCTGGATAGTCTTTAGATACCCGAATCATTACCTCGCGCCACAGTTGTGAAGTCTCCAAGACGTTCGCTTTATCAACACTGCAGACTTTTTTACCGCGCTTGCGAGCCGCTTCGAATGCAACGCGTCCAATTCGCTCTACTTCTGGCTCACTGTAGTGCATAGTGTCAAAGCCTTCACGCGCACCTTTAAATAAAGGCAACTCTGAAGTACGAATACCCCGTGGCTGTCCAAAGTAAATATCGCCGTTGAGTTCACGAACGATCAAAATATCTAAGCCGCCAATAATTTCTGGTTTTAAGCTTGAAGCCGCCGTAAGTTCTGGATAACAAATCGCTGGTCTAAAGTTAGCAAACAACTCTAAGTGTTTACGCAATCCTAAAATGGCCTGCTCAGGTCGCAGCTCACGAGCAAGTGTGTCGTACTTCCAATCACCCACCGCGCCGAACAAAATTGCATCCGCTTTCTTAGCCAACTCTAAAGTTCCTGGTGGCAAGGGATGGCCAGCTACGTCATAAGCAGCTCCACCAACAGGGGCTTCCTCTAGGTCAAACTTTGGGCTTAGCGCTTGAAGTACGCGAACAGCTTGAGCAACGATTTCCGGGCCGATCCCATCGCCCGGGAGAACTGCAATTTTCATGAAAGGCCTTTAAATCTATAAATTATGGCAATTGAGTTGCCAGCCAAGGCATCTTCAGGATGCGCTCAGCTTCATATGCCTTAATTTTATCTGCATGTCGCAGAGTTAAGCCAATATCGTCCAAGCCATTGAGGAGGCAATACTTCCTAAATGGGGCTACATCAAAGCTATAAGCTGTGCCATCAGGGGTAACGACCTGTTGTGCATCTAGGTCGATAGTCAGTTGATAGCCGTTAAAAGCTTGGGTCTCATTAAAGAGATGATCAACCTGCATTTCAGTCAAAACGATGGGTAGAACACCATTTTTGAAGCAGTTGTTATAGAAAATGTCCGCAAAGCTAGGAGCAATAACCGCTCTAAAGCCAAACTGGCCTAAAGCCCACGGTGCATGTTCACGGGAACTACCACAGCCAAAGTTCTTGCGAGCCAACAAAATGCCAGCGCCTTTGTAACGAGGTTGATTGAGAACAAAGTCAGGATTAATTGGACGTGTGCTGCAATCTTGACCAGGCTCGCCATGATCCAAGTAGCGCCACTCATCAAATAGATTTTGACCAAAACCCGTTTTCTTAATTGATTTTAAGAATTGCTTCGGAATGATTGCATCGGTATCCACATTCTCGCGATTCAGCGGAGCGACTAAACCTTTGTATACCGTAAATTTTTCCATAATTCTCTTTGACTCTCTGACTTTGACTCTGTAGATACTTTAATTTACTTCACTGGAGTAACGACAACGTCCTTACCTTTTGTTTGTGATTGATTCTGCTGAGTAGAATTCGCACCAGACCCACCCATCGCATTGCCCATGGTCTGCATATCTTTACCCATACCCTCCAGGGTATTGCTACAAGCAGCAATGATCAAACCAGCAATACCAACAATGGCTAATCTAGCAATTAACGATACAGAAGAAAATTTCATGTTGATTACCCTTAAGAGATCTTACGAACGTCAACAAAGTGACCTTCAATTGCAGCGGCAGCTGCCATTGCGGGGCTTACCAAATGAGTACGCCCACCGTTACCTTGGCGACCTTCAAAATTACGATTCGAGGTAGATGCGCAACGCTCACCTGGCTCAAGACGATCCGCATTCATTGCCAAACACATAGAGCAACCAGGCTCGCGCCATTCAAAACCAGCAGCTTTGAAAATACGATCTAAGCCTTCACGCTCTGCTTGGGCTTTTACCAACCCAGATCCAGGAACCACCAATGCTAACTTAATGTTTGGGGCTACTTTTTTACCGATACGATCAACAACCTTAGCAGCTGCACGAATATCTTCAATACGACTATTGGTGCATGAGCCAATAAAGACTTTATCAACAGAGATGCTACTGAGTGGTGTATTAGGAGTGAGATTCATGTACTCCAAGGCGCGCTCCATCGCAGAGCGTTTGTTTGGATCACGCTCTTTTTCTGGATCAGGTACACGATCACTAATCGATAGCACCATCTCAGGGGATGTGCCCCAAGTTACTTGAGGGGCAATTTCTTCAGCACGCAATTCAACAACTGCATCAAACTTTGCATCTGCATCGGAATGTAAAGTTCTCCAATACTGCAAAGCCTGCAATAGTGCTGGGCCTTTAGGTGCGTATGGACGACCTTGAATGTATTCAATCGTGGTTTCATCAACTGCAACTAGACCAGAACGCGCTCCAGCTTCAATTGCCATATTACAGAGGGTCATACGACCTTCCATGGAAAGATTGCGAATCGCTTCACCAGCAAACTCAATGGTGTAACCAGTACCGCCTGCAGTTCCAATCTTGCCAATCACTGCCAAAACAATATCTTTTGCCGTAGAGCCTGGTTGCAAGCGACCATCTACGCGCACCAACATGTTCTTGCTCTTTTTCATGAGCAAAGTTTGGGTTGCGAGAACATGCTCCACTTCTGAAGTACCAATACCAAAAGCCAAGGCACCAAAGGCGCCGTGCGTGCTGGTATGAGAATCACCACAAACCACCGTCATACCGGGCAAGGTTGCACCCTGCTCTGGTCCGATGACATGAACAATACCTTGACGGGTATCGTTCATCTTATATTGGGTGATACCAAAAGCATCACAGTTTTGATCCAAGGTATCAACCTGCAACTTCGAAATCGGATCAGCAATGCCCTGCGAGCGATCAGTCGTTGGTACGTTGTGATCTGAAACCGCCAGATTGGCAGAGATACGCCAAACAGGACGGCCAGCTAAAGTCAAACCTTCAAATGCCTGAGGGCTGGTTACCTCATGGAGCAATTGACGATCGATGTAGATTGTGGCAGTGCCATCCTCTTCCGAGTAAACAACGTGGTCATCCCACAATTTGTCATAAAGCGTACGAGACATGAGAGACCTTAAAAACTTTATTTACGAACAGAAATGTTTGGAACCTTGCGTGAAGTTTCACCAACGTACAACTGTCGCGGACGACCAATCTTGTACTCTGGATCGGTGATCATCTCTTCCCATTGAGCAATCCAACCTACTGTTCTTGCCAAGGCAAAGATACAAGTAAACATTTCTGTTGGAATGCCGAGTGCGCGCTGAACGATACCGGAGTAGAAATCAACGTTTGGATAAAGCTTACGACTTACAAAGTAATCATCTTCCAAAGCAATCTTCTCTAGAGTCATTGCCAATTTAAACAATGGATCATCTTGCAAGCCAAGCTCATTCAGTACTTCATAGCAAGTTTCACGCATCAATTTAGCGCGTGGGTCAAAGTTCTTATAAACGCGATGACCAAAGCCCATCAAGCGGACGCTAGAGTTCTTATCTTTGACTTGAGCAATGAATTCATGAATCTTGTCTACACCGCCATGAGCTTGAATCTCATTGAGCATTTCCAAGCAAGCTTCGTTTGCACCACCGTGTGCTGGACCCCAAAGACAAGCAATACCAGCAGAAATAGCAGCAAATGGATTTGTACCTGAAGAACCACACAAACGCACAGTAGATGTAGAGGCATTTTGTTCATGATCGGCATGCAAGATAAAGATGCGATCTAAAGCACGAACCAATACTGGATTGACCTTGTACTCTTCACATGGTGTAGCAAACATCATGCGCATAAAGTTTGCAGTGTATGACAAGGAATTATCTGGATAGATAAAAGGTTGTCCTACAGAATATTTATAGGCCATTGCAACCAAAGTAGGCATTTTGGCGATTAAACGAATCTGCGCCACTTCACGTGCTTTAGGGTCTGTGTAATGTATTCCATCGTGGTAGAAGGCGGCCATCCCGCCCACAAGTCCTGTTAGGACAGCCATCGGATGCGCATCACGACGGAAACCGCGCAAGAAAAATTGCATTTGCTCATGAACCATGGTGTGGTGCATGACCATTTCATCAAAATCTTTTTTCTCGGCAGCATTTGGTAACTCACCATTGATCAGGAGGTAACAAACTTCCAAGAAGTCGCTGTTTGCAGCCAAGTCCTCAATAGGATAACCACGATAGAGCAACTCACCCTTGTCGCCATCAATGTAAGTAATTTTGCTATTGCATGAAGCAGTCGAAAGAAAGCCGGAATCGTATGTGAACTTGCCTGTCTGACCATAGAGCTTACGAATGTCAATGACATCAGGACCTACTGTCCCTTTATAAATTGGCAGATCAATATCTGGGGTTCCATCCGAAAACGAGAGTTTTGCTTTGATGTCCGATTCAATCATTTCTAATCCTTAGTCATTCAAAATTATGATAAATACACTATTCGATCACACGCTTGCACCACAAATGCACCAAAAGGCTGAATTACTTCTCTCTCAGTCTTTGTAAAACCTGCCTAAAGGAGTCTGATGACATCTCTCCTTCGTGCCCAGCCACTAAATCTTTACGACCAATCAATAAATCCATGAGGTCGTTGTCATCTAAGGCCAGTAACTGGCTTAATACTTTTCCATCTTCTACGCTAAGCTGAGCACCGTAACACTCAAAGAAACGCTGCAGAATTAAATCGTTCTCCAGCAAGCCCCTACGAGCATCACTTTTTAATCGATATAACTCTGCATTACCCAGGGTCATACTGCCCTGCGAACCATTAACTCCTTGATCTTGCCAATCGCCTTCGTTGGATTCAAATGCTTAGGACATACGTCCACGCAATTCATGATGGTGTGGCAACGGAACAAACGGTACGGATCTTCTAAGTTATCCAAGCGCTGATTGGTTTCTTCATCACGGCTATCAGCAATAAAGCGATACGCCTGCAATAAACCAGCTGGGCCTACAAACTTATCAGGATTCCACCAGAAAGATGGGCATGAAGTTGAGCAAGATGCGCACAAGATGCACTCATACAAGCCATTTAATTCTTCACGCTCTTCAGGGCTTTGCAGACGCTCTTTTTCTGGAGGTGGGTTATCGTTAACCAAATATGGCTTGATAGACAAATATTGTTTGAAGAACAAAGTCATATCGACAATCAGATCACGCACTACTGGCAAGCCAGGCAATGGGCGCAATGTAATGACCTTAGGCAAGGTCAACATATTGGTCAAACAA
The DNA here is from genome assembly GCF_018687695.1 of Polynucleobacter sp. MG-6-Vaara-E2. NCBI lineage: Bacteria > Pseudomonadati > Pseudomonadota > Betaproteobacteria > Burkholderiales > Burkholderiaceae > Polynucleobacter > Polynucleobacter sp. MG-6-Vaara-E2. The sequence goes on along the minus strand of NZ_CP061303.1, from coordinate 773,898 downwards.
GCCAAACCATTTTTACCGTTGATGTTCATCGCATCTGAACCGCAAACACCCTCACGGCACGAACGACGATACGAAATGGATTCATCTTGCTTTTTCAATGAAATCAAAGCATCTAACAACATACGTTCGCCAGTGAGTTCCAACTCATAGCGCTGCATGCGAGGAGCTGCATCGACATCTGGATCGTAGCGGTAAATTTCAAATATACGGGTATCACTCATTCTCTATCTCGCTTGCTTAGAAAGTACGTTCTTTAGGAGGAACTGAATCAACAGTCAATGGCTTCAAGACAACCGGTTTGTAATCCAAGCGATTGCCTTCGCTATACCAAAGCGTGTGCTTCATCCAGTTGTCGTCATCACGATGCGGGTGATCATCGTGCGAATGAGCACCACGACTTTCTTTACGGGCTGCAGCAGAAATCATGGTTGCATTTGCAGTCTCAACCAAGTTCGCCACCTCCAAGGCCTCAATACGTGCAGTATTGAAAATCTCGGACTTATCTTTAACCCACAGGTTCTTAGCACGTTCAGTCAATTTCGCCATTTGACGAACACCTTCGTCCATCAACTCTTGATTGCGGAATACGCCAGCGTATTTCTGCATGGTCTTACGAATATCGTTGGCAACGTCTTGCGCGTATTCGCCAGAAGTGGAGCTATCCAACTTCGCAATACGCTCCAAGGTTTGCTGACCCGCATTCTTAGGTAGCGGTTTGAATTCACGATTCTTCAAATTCAAACCAACAATGTGATTCCCTGCTGCGCGACCGAATACCAAGAGGTCGAGCAATGAGTTAGTACCTAAGCGATTTGCACCGTGAACAGAAACGCATGAGCACTCACCAATCGCGTACAAACCATTAACAATTTCGTTGGGCTTACCATTTGCAGGCACAACTACTTGACCATTGATATTGGTTGGAATACCACCCATCTGATAGTGGATTGTTGGCACCACAGGAATCGGTTCTTTTGTAACGTCAACGTTCGCAAAGTTGATACCAATCTCATATACAGAAGGCAAACGCTTCATAATCGTATCGGCACCAATGTGTGTCAGATCGAGCACAACGTAGTCACCGTTAGGACCGCAACCGCGCCCTTCTTTAATCTCTTGGTCCATGGAGCGTGATACGAAATCGCGTGGAGCCAAATCCTTCAAGGTTGGCGCATAGCGCTCCATAAAGCGCTCGCCATCTTTGTTACGCAAGATACCGCCTTCACCGCGACAACCTTCTGTCAACAACACGCCTGCACCAGCTACGCCAGTTGGGTGGAATTGCCAGAACTCCATATCTTCCAATGGGATACCTGCACGAGCTGCCAGGCCCATACCGTCACCGGTATTAATAAATGCGTTTGTGGATGCATCCCAAATACGGCCTGCACCGCCAGTAGCCAACATCACAATCTTGGCTTCCAAGATGTAAACCTGGCCAGTTTCCATTTCAAGAGCGGTAACACCAACAACATCACCCTCATCGTCACGGATCAAGTCAAGCGCTAACCACTCAACAAAGAAGTTGGTTTTTGCGCGCACATTACGTTGATACAGGGTGTGCAACATGGCGTGACCGGTACGGTCAGCTGCAGCACAAGCACGTTGGACCGGCTTTTCACCATAGTTTGCAGTGTGGCCACCGAAAGGACGTTGATAAATCGTGCCATCTGGATTGCGGTCAAACGGCATACCGAAATGTTCAAGCTCATACACAACTTTTGGAGCTTCACGACACATGAACTCGATCACGTCTTGGTCACCCAACCAGTCAGATCCTTTGATAGTGTCATAAAAGTGATAGTGCCAATTGTCTTCACTCATGTTGCCTAATGACGCACCAATACCACCCTGTGCAGCAACAGTATGGGAACGTGTTGGGAATACCTTGGTTAACACGGCAACATTCAAGCCAGCTTCAGCTAACTGCAATGAAGCGCGCATACCTGAACCACCCGCACCAATAATTACCGCATCAAAACGGCGGCGTGGCAATGATTTTTGAATCGCAGTCATCGAATTACACTTTCCACAAAATTTGTACGGCATAGGCCGCACAGGCTACGAGATACAAAACGGTTAACACTTGCAGTGTCAAACGAATGCTTACTGGTTTGATGTAATCCATCCAGATGTCACGCACGCCAATCCAAGCGTGGTAGAACAAACTAAAAAAGGCCAAGAGAGTAAGCAACTTCATGAACTGATTGCTAAACAAGCCAGACCAGCCCTCATATGTAGCGCTGCCGGTGACGCAATAGTCAACCAACAAAACAACTGTAAATACCACCATCACGATCGCTGTTACGCGCTGAATGATCCACTCTTTAAGACCGTAATGAGCGCCTACAACTAAGCGCTTTGGTCCGATTTGATAAATAGGCATGATATTTCCTTAAGTGATGTGCGCTTAGTACAAGCCAAATAATTTGAGGCCAACAACCGCAGTCAGAGCGATACCAACAATCAACACAATAATTGCTGAACGATTGGACTCAGACTTCTCTACGCCGATTTCTAAATCGAGCAAGAGGTAACGGATACCAGCACAGAAGTGGTGCAAGAAAGACCAGATCAAACCAAGGCAAATAATTTTTACCAAAATGTTGCCAGTGAAAGCTTGGAAATTTTGATAGCTCAACTCAGAAGCAAGGCTCTGATCAAAGAGATACAAAATAAACGGTAACAAGAGGAACAGCACCGCTCCACTAATGCGGTGAAGAATGGAAACTTTACCGGCCCAAGGAAGGCGATATTTGATTAACTGGGCAAGACCAATATTGCGGTAAACCGGTCTATCTTTTTTAACGTTTTGCTGTGCTTCAACCATGGGTAATCTCTATCTTTAGGTGGAGGTTCAGTGCTACTTTGTTGTGTTGCAACATATTCTATTGGAAACCTTGGGACTGGTGTGGGTTTTTAAGGGTTTATAGGGGTTTAAAAAGGGTTTTACGGATAAGTTCAGTTCAATTTATTTTCGTAATGCTGTTCAGAAGTGTCGTATCTTGCGTGACGAATTTCTACTGGTTTATTCCCGTAGGTAAAAGCCACCCGCTCTACTGAAAGCAATGGCGCGCCAACCGCTAATTGAAGATGCTTGGCGAGTACCTCATCAGCTGCTACGGCCTTGATTTTTTCCTCAGCGCGAACCATGTGTGTGGCGTACTGGCTTTCATAGAGCGCATAAACCGGTCCATGCCAGTCGTTAAGAGTCTCTAGATCAAGATCCTTAAAGCGCGCTCCAGGAAGCCAAATCTCTTCAAAAACAACGGGTTGGCCAGCAAAGCTCTGAACGCGATCAATATAAATGACAGGATCACCTGCCTTTAATTTAAGCAAGTTAGCAACATAGGCACTCGCCTTGGTCTTTTGACAAACCAAGAACCGGTTCGTTAAATGAAACTTCTCACCTGAATCTGGGGCCAAGCGTAAGAATCGATACTGCCAGTCATCTTCTTGATGGGTAGCAACAAAAGTGCCCTTGCCTTGGCGTCTTACTAGAAGATTTTGGGCGGCTAGCTCATCAATAGCCTTGCGGACAGTGCCTTGACTGACTGCATATCGAGCTGCTAGCTCCATTTCACTGGGAATAGCCTCCCCTGGAAGCCATTCAGAGGCTTGCAGGCTTGTCAAAATCATCGCCTTAATCTGCTCGTACAGAGGGCTAAATGAAGCAATGGGCAAATTTACTTCTGACAAATTAACTCCAGCGGAAAGCAATTGGATAAAATTCAGGGTAATTCTAGTCTTATATAAGACGTCATTGACAGTGTAAAGCTAAAGTCCCTACACTTGAATGGATAATAGAAAAGTTCTAGTTAATTAACCCTCTTAACCTTCCTCTGGAGTGATTAGTAATGGCAAAAGCCCCAATGCGTGTCGCCGTAACCGGTGCAGCCGGTCAAATCGGATATTCCCTACTATTCCGTATCGCCAATGGCGACCTTTTGGGCAAAGATCAGCCCGTGATTCTGCAGTTACTTGAAATTCCAGATGAAAAAGCTCAAAAAGCCCTTACAGGCGTAATCATGGAGCTCGAAGACTGCGCATTCCCACTATTGGCTGGCGTTACAGCGCACTCTGACCCACTGACTGCATTTAAAGATATCGACGTTGCCCTGTTGGTTGGTGCGCGTCCACGCGGTCCTGGCATGGAGCGCAAAGATTTGCTCTCCGCTAACGCACAAATTTTCACAGCACAAGGTAAAGCATTGAATGCTGTTGCGAAGAAGACTGTGAAAGTATTAGTTGTTGGTAACCCAGCAAATACCAACGCTTACATCGCCATGAAATCTGCTCCAGATATTCCTGCGAAAAACTTTACAGCGATGTTGCGTCTCGATCACAACCGTGCGCTCTCACAATTGGCTACTAAGTTGAACAAACCAGTTGCTGGCATCGAAAAGTTAGTTGTTTGGGGTAACCACAGCCCAACGATGTACCCTGACTATCGCTTTGCAACTATTGATGGCAAGTCTGTTAAAGATTCCATTAATGATGCAGCATGGAACAAAGATGTGTTTATTCCAACCGTTGGCAAGCGTGGTGCAGCGATTATTGATGCGCGTGGTCTTTCTTCTGCTGCTTCAGCAGCAAACGCAGCGATTGATCACATTCATGATTGGGTTCTCGGAACGAATGGCAAATGGGTCACCATGGGCATTCCTTCTAAAGGCGAGTACGGCATTCCAGCAGAAGTCATTTATGGCTTCCCAGTGACTTGTGAAAACGGCGAGTACAAGATGGTTGAGGGTTTGGAGATTGATGAGTTCTCACGTGAGCGCATGACTCATACCTTGAATGAACTACTTGAAGAGCAAGCTGGCGTTAAGCACTTGCTCCCTTAATCCTCCCTAGGAAAGTACATGAACAAATCCCTTCTATCCATTAGCCTTGCACTTGCTACCCTACTTGGCACTGCAAATGCAAGCGCTAATGAAGAAGTATTTACTTGGACTTGCAGCGAAAGCAAACAGTTCAAAACGTCTGGCTCAATGGAAAAAATTCGTTTGACTTGGGAATCCAGATCATACGATTTGGATCGTCAGAATTCATTACCGGGTAGTCTTCGCTACAAAAATGCTGATACTGGTCATGACCTGGTGGTGCTTGGTAATAAAGCAATGCTATTCAATATCAAGACTGGTAATCGATTGGCTGACTTCTGCCAAACCGCAGAAATGAAGGCAGGTAAGTTGCCACATTTATTTGCAGGCGCCGAGCCTTTTGTACCAAACTAAGTTGTAAGCTTCACTCATTAAAAAAGCCGAGGGATCCTCGGCTTTTTTATTAATGAAACAGTGGTTGCTGCGTTGGCGTGTCCTCAGGCATCTCTGCATGGACTGCCTCACCAGAACGATCTGGAAACAAAGGCGCCCCACAATCGTCACACAACTCGGGATCAAACAACATTGCATGGCGGAATACATCCTCCACACCAGCATCGTGCAAAGCATCACAGATTTTTTTGATTGGACTCTCGTCGTCTGATAAATCATTTAGCGAGTCGCTCGTTACACTTTCGCGATCATAAAGCGGCCAAATTACACCATACATCACCTCCGAAGAACCCTTAGCGCTAAAGGAGATGCGATATTCGTCGGCCTGCTCTTCTCCAAAGGCACCGACTACGCAAGATAAGCCGGCAGGTAAGATCCCCAGAGTGCTCTCCAAGAAATTCACGGCAGCACGAATGCTCAGTGGGCGCACATGCTTATCAGCCAAACGGCAGTTGGTGAAATACGCTTCGGGCAATAACAATTCAAATTCGCAACCAGGCAACATTGATGCAATTGGTTCTTGCATCGCGTTTTGCCATCCAATCAAACTGACACCGCGTTCTTGTCGCGCTAGTGATTCTTCTTGCCATTTAAAAATTGGGGTGCCACTGGGTGCGCTGAGCGCCGCGATAATAAAACGTGGGTCAGCAAGCACTGCAATCGTTTCTGACATGTCGCGCAACTCAAGCTTGACGTCTTTGCCGGAAATAGCAGCAGCGGCTAATGCTTCAGTAAGTATTCGAGTTTGGCAGTGCGAATGGGGCATCTGATCAATACTGTAGAGCCAAGGAACAATAGCCAGACGCGTATTGGTTGCCGCAATGGCGCTGTGTAAGGCACCTGCAGTAGCTTCAATCATATTGGCCGGCAATGGTCCCGAAGGTATTTGATAACGGGTATGGGCCACAATGGGCATGGCCAATAGCAACACATCCCAATGCTGACCTTCGTGCTCCATCTTGAGCGACTCCGCTAAAGTCTCAGCGATATCCGCAAGCACTTCGAACGCCACTGTATTGATTCTAAAAGTTTGATCTAGTGCAGCATCGATGACATTTTGATTTTGGCTTTTGAGTAAACGCATCAAACGTACATTCAGGCGCTCTTCCCAAAAATTATCTTCGATTTGACTGCCTGAAGCAGCTAAAGAAATCGCATCTGCGACCAGCTTTTCGACTTCTGGTGAACTGCGTTGCGAGGGTTTAGTGCGATGTACGGCCATTATTTTTTCTCTGCCCGTCTAAATACTGGTTTGTCTGGTTTGGATTCTGCCGCATAGTATTTATAACCATCCAAATTAAAACCTTTTAAATCGGCTGGATCGGTAATACGATTTTCTACAACATATCTTGCCATTAGGCCACGAGCGCGCTTGGCATAAAAGGAAATAATCTTGTACTTACCGTCTTTACCATCCTGAAAGACGGGTGAAATCACAGGGCAGCCCAATTCTTTTGGTTGCAAGACCTTGAAATACTCTTCAGAAGCCAAGTTCAGTAAGACAGGCTTCTTTTGCTTATCTAAAATTTTCTTCAAAGACTCGGTCACCCGATTGCCCCAAAAAGCATAGAGATCTTTGCCTCTGGCATTTTTAAAGGAAGTTCCCATCTCCAGGCGATAGGCTTGCATGAGATCAAGGGGTCTCAAGGCCCCATAGAGACCAGACAAGATTCGCACGTGGTCTTGAGCGAAATCTACCGCTTTGGCGTTGAGGGATTTGACGTCAAAGCCGTCATAGACATCACCGTCAAAGGCATAGATCGCCGGCTTACTGTTTTCTTCTGTGAACTTTTTAGACCAATCTCGATAGCGCCCAACATTCAAGGTTGCCAATTGATCGGATAAGCCCATGAGCTTAGCGACGTCCTGAGGGGCTAATTTCTTTAGGTCAGCGATGAGCTTGGCCGATTCTGAGACAAACTCGGGCAAGGTAGGCGCCTTGACCTTTACGGGGGTCTTGTAATCAAGGGATTTAGCGGGAGAAAGTACGATCAGCATGGCACAATTTGAATATGTATTTCTTCCATTCTAGCGACTACCCGATTTATTCGCCCAAAACCCCTGTCGGACTCATTTAGCCCGTTTTTATTTCTATGATGAGCACCCATAACATCACCCCATCGTTTCCAAGCCGACTCCCAAATGTCGGCACGACGATTTTTACGGTGATGTCCGCCTTAGCAACAAAACATCAAGCGATTAATTTAGGGCAAGGCTTTCCAGACTTTCCATGCGATCGTCAATTGATTGCTAATGTGAATGAAGCGATGCTCGCAGATCACAACCAATATCCACCAATGGTAGGCATTGCAGATCTTCGTCAAGGTATCGCACAAAAGATTAGCAATCTTTATGGTCATCAATACGATGTCGATTCTGAAATCACCATCACTGCTGGTGGGACGCAGGGAATCCTCACAACCATTCTGTCTTGCGTTAGCCCTGGCGATGAAGTCATCATCATTGAACCTGCTTACGATAGCTATAGACCCTCCATTGAATTGGCTGGCGGAAAAACGATTGCAGTCTCTCTAGAGGCTGTGCGTGATTCCAATGGGCAAGTTGCTGCATACAGCATCCCATGGAATGCTTTAGAGAACGCAATCCATTCAAAAACACGTCTACTGATTATCAATACACCACACAACCCAACGGGCATGGTCTGGCAAGAGGCTGATCTTGATCGTCTCGCTGATCTAGTCAGAAATACCTCTACCCTAATCTTGAGCGATGAAGTCTATGAACACATGGTCTATGACGGAGCAAAACATCACAGCGTAGCTTCACACCCAGAATTAGCGGCCCGGAGCTTCTTAATTTCTAGCTTTGGCAAGACTTATCACGTCACTGGCTGGAAGGTTGGTTATGTTGCGGCCCCAGCTTCGTTAACTGCCGAGTTTCGCAAAGTGCATCAGTTCAATGTGTTTACTGTAAATACACCAATGCAATATGGATTGGCATCCTACCTTGCTGCTGCATCACACTACTTAAACCTCCCCGCCTTTTATCAAGCCAAGCGGGACTTCTTTAGAGCGGGTTTAGAAAAGACATCATTTAAGTTACTACCAACACCAGGAACCTATTTTCAGTGCGTGGACTACTCTGCACTAAAAATACCAGAGGCTAAATTATCTGAAGCTGAATTTTGCAAATGGCTCACCACTGAAGTTGGTGTTGCCGCAATTCCAGTGTCAGCCTTTTACGAACAAGCAACGGAATCCGGCGTCATCCGTTTTTGTTTTGCTAAACAAGAAAAAACGCTATCTACCGCATTGCAACGTTTGCAGACCTTATAAAACTAGAGGGATATATGACAACTAAAAAATCGAAACCAACAAAAGGTGTAATTGATGTCTACAGCTGGCCCACACCAAACGGCCACAAAGTTCACATCATGCTCGAAGAGTGTGGCTATCACTTAGGAAAGGATTGGCTTGCGCATCCCATCGATATTGGTGCGGGCGATCAATTTGCTAAAGCCTTTTTAAAAATTAGCCCCAACAATAAAATCCCCGCCTTAGTAGATCCTAATGGCCCTGATGGTAAGCCGATTAGCATTTTTGAATCAGGCGCAATTTTGCTGTACCTGGCAGCTAAAACAGGCAAGTTTTTACCCAAGAGCACTCGCGGCAAATATGAAGTCTTGCAGTGGTTAATGTTCCAAATGGGTGGCTTAGGCCCCATGCTTGGGCAAAACCACCATTTCCGGCTCTATGCCCCTGAGAAAATTGAGTATGCCGTCAATCGCTACACCAATGAAGCTAAGCGCCTTTATGGCGTCCTCGACGCGCAACTGAAAGATAATCCTTACATCGCAGGTAAATCGTATTCAATCGCCGATATGGCAATTTATCCTTGGACACGCAATTGGAAAAATCAAGGGGTTGAAATCAACGATTTCCCAAATTTCAAACGCTGGTTTGAAATGATTGGTAAACGCCCTGCAGTAATACGCGGGTGTGAAGTGTTAACCGCATTACGCAAGCCTTTGCACGATGACAAGGCTCGAGAGCAGTTATTTGGATCAACTCAGTATCAAAGAAGGAAATAAGATGAAGATTCAGTCAGTTGGTGTAATTGGTGCAGGCACCATGGGCAATGGCATTGCGCAAGTTTGCGCTGTCGCCGGTCTCGATGTTGTGATGGTGGATATCAATGATGCTGCCGTGCAACGTGGCCTAGATCAAATTAGCAAAAGCTTGGATCGTCTCGTCAAAAAAGAAACACTTACCGCCGATGCCAAAGAAGCTGCTCTCAAGCGTATTAAAGGCAGCACATCGTATGCCGACTGCAAAGGCTTAGGCCTTGTCATTGAAGCTGCTACCGAGAATCAAGCCATTAAAGAAAAAATTCTCAAACAAGTTGACGAGATTGTGAGCAAAGACACCATCATTGCTACCAATACCTCATCACTTTCAATTACGAAGTTGGCGGCACTCGATTCAAATCCAGCGCGCTTTATTGGCATGCACTTCTTCAACCCGCCACCCTTAATGGCGCTGGTTGAGGTGATTCGCGGCTTACAAACTAGTGATGAAACACACGCCGCTATTATTGAAATGGCCAAACGCGTTGGTAAAGAGCCTATCACCGTGAAAAACTCACCAGGCTTTGTGGTTAACCGTATTTTGTTACCGATGATTAACGAGGCTTTTTTCGTATTGTCAGAAGGTTTAGCTAGTCCAGAAGATATTGATGCCGGCATGAAGCTTGGTTGCAACCAACCGATTGGTCCGCTCGCTTTGGCTGACCTCATTGGCTTAGATACATGCCTCGCAGTGATGGAAGTGTATTTTGAGAACTTCAGTGACTCTAAATATCGCCCTTGCCCACTCTTACGCGAAATGGTTGCAGCAGGTTACCTCGGACGCAAAACAGGTCGCGGCGTTTACACCTACGATAAATAATTTTCTTCATTTTTTAACTTACTTCCCTAAGCTCACGTGAACTCAAGCAACAATCCCATTCCATCAATCGTCCTTAAACTTGGATATGCGGGCTTAATTCCTTTTGTAGGGCTGGCACTGCTAGTTCAGCTTGCTCCCACGCCCTTAAATTACCTCAGCGCAGAGTCATTGGCTGGTTACGGCGCAGTCATCACTTCATTCATGGGCGCATTACATTGGGGCGCAAGCTTGCACACTCTTGGTAAGGCGCCTAGTGGAGACCGTTGGGTTGATCGCAATGCATGGATCTGGGGCGTTATCCCCGCCCTAGTCGCTTGGGTTGCCTTGCATATTTATATTCCAGTGGGTTTATTGATTATGGCATCGACCTTGATCATTCAGCGCAATATTGATCAAAATACTTATCAATACTATTTTTCTGATGAGGCTGCGCGCTTAGCTTTTATGGTGATGCGCAATCGCTTAACGTATGTTGCGGCTGCGTGCCTCACTTGGGCTGCCATCGTGATTCTTTTCATCCAAGCTTAATGGAATGAGCGGTCTCTTTGATAGCACGCCACCGCCACCGTTAGCGGAAGCACTACGCCCAAAATCGATTGAGGAAGTCATTGGGCAGACCCATTTATTAGCAATAGGTAAACCTCTTAATTTAGCTTTTGCCTCCGGTAAGCCACACTCCATGGTTTTGTGGGGGCCTCCAGGCGTTGGTAAAACAACCCTCGCTCGCCTCTCTGCCAAAGCCTTTGATCGTGAGTTCATCGCAATCTCTGCGGTGCTTGCTGGCGTAAAAGAAATTCGTGAGGCGATAGAACAAGCCCAACAAAATATGGCGCAATACGGTAAACAAACGATTTTGTTTGTGGATGAGATTCATCGCTTTAATAAGAGTCAGCAGGATGCTTTATTACCTCACGTGGAGTCTGGCTTATTCACCTTCATCGGAGCGACCACCGAGAATCCTTCTTTTGAAGTGAACTCCGCCCTACTTTCACGTGCACAGGTTTATGTTCTTAAGTCTCTCAGCGCCGATGAATTGAAGCAATTATTTGAGCGTGCTCATCAATATGCCATGCCAGACATTCAGTTTGATGCAGCAGCGATTGATGCACTCATTAATCATGCTGATGGTGATGCGCGTCGTCTGCTGAATTTAGTTGAGCAGGTTCGTAATGCAGTATTGACCCCGGGCTCATCAGTAAAAGTAGTTGATCAAGCCTTTATTGAAAATGCACTCACCGTGCAAGCAAGGCGCTTTGACAAAGGTGGCGATCAGTTCTATGACCAAATCTCAGCCCTACATAAGTCCGTCAGGGGATCTGACCCTGATGCAGCACTGTATTGGTTTTGCAGGATGCTCGATGGTGGAGCCGATCCACGCTATTTAGCGCGTCGCATTATTCGCATGGCCTGGGAAGATATTGGCCTTGCAGATCCGCGTGCAATGCAATTAGCCAACGATGCTGCCCTCACCTTTGAAAGACTCGGCTCACCAGAGGGTGAGCTCGCTTTAGGTCAAGCGGTTGTCTACTTAGCAGTAGCATCCAAAAGCAATGCCAGCTACAAAGCATTTAATGCTGCGCGCGCTTATGTTGCCAATGACCAATCGAAACCCGTACCGAACCATCTTCGCAACGCGCCAACCAAACTCATGAAAGAGCTTGGGCATGGCAAAGAATATCGCTATGCGCATGATGAGCCTCATGGTTATGCTGCAGGTGAATCTTATTTACCTGAAGGCATGGCGCAGCCGCATTGGTACGAGCCCGTTGAGCGCGGTTTAGAGGCTCAGATAAAAGAAAAGATAGCGTTTTTACGCCAACTTGATGCCGAACATCAAAAGAAATAGGTCTTACGGGTATTCAAAATGAGCGCTAAGATTTCTGCCACCTTTTATTACGACATCGTTTCTCCATTTGCTTACCTGTACATTAAGCAACGCGAACGTCTTGAGAAAAAATTGGAGATCACTCCCGTTCCCATCTTATTAGGGGGACTTCTCAGAGCTGCAGAGAATAAAGGGCCTGGTGAAGTTGCTGCAAAGCGCCCTCATACTTATCAGTTTTGTATTTGGCAAGCAGAAAAGTTAGGGATCCCCTTTCGATTTCCAGAGCACCATCCGTTCATGACGGTTGCGCCTCAGCGATTACTCGTTGAGAAAAATGCTGATTGGTCTATGGTTGAACGCGCTTTTGACTATGTTTGGGTTGAAGGTAAAGATCCCAACCTGTCTTGGTCGGAGTTTTGTCTCTACTTGAGCCTACCGGCCGATACCGCCAAGCCAGATAGCCCCGAGATCAAGGCGCAACTCATTAGCAATACCAATCAAGCGAAAATTGCAGGTGCATTTGGTGTGCCAGCTTTAATCGTCAATCAACATTGTTTTTGGGGGGTTGATACGATTGACTGGGTGCTTGACTATCTCGCTAGACCAGGGATGTTTGAGGAAACTTCATATGCATATGCTGGCAGTATTCCTAATGGTTTGACCCCCTAGCAATACAATCTTCCTAATTACAACAAGTCCAGGAGCCATCATGCGTAAACTTTTTGCCAGTATCGTTCTCATCGCCAGCTGCTTTGTCAGCCAAGCCGTTATGGCGGGCCCCAAGGTCGAATTCAAAACTAATATGGGTAGTTTTGTTGTAGAGCTCGATGATGTTAAGGCGCCTAAAACAACTGCCAACTTTTTGAACTATGTAAAAAGCGGTTTTTATAATGGCACTATTTTTCATCGTGTGATTGATGGCTTCATGATTCAAGGTGGTGGCTTTACCCCTGACCTCGTGCAAAAGCCAACCGATGCACCAGTTGCTTCAGAGGCTAATAATGGTCTCAAAAACAATACTTACACTATTGCAATGGCGCGCACCTCTGACCCAGATTCTGCTACTGCACAGTTTTTTATTAACGTAAAAGATAACGAGGGTCTTAACTACCCTAATGCTATGGGTAATGGCTACACCGTTTTTGGCAAAGTCATCTCTGGAACAAAAACGATTGATGCCATTCGCACAGTACCGACCATGGTTGCACCTGCGCCACGCATGGGCAGAATGGCTGATGTGCCAACCAAGGCAGTCGTGATTGAATCTGCCACCATTCTCAAATAATTAGACTAGCCGCCATGATTTTGCTCGATGACGCCCAAAGCACGGCGGCCAATCCAACCAGTCGACTGTATGAAGCGCCACTACAGTACTGGCGCATATTGCCAAGTGGCAATGAATCAGTTGATCGCTCTTCCATTCAAAAATGTTTAGATGAGATATCCCAAGCTTTAAACATAGGTCAGTATGTTATTGCTGCCTTTGCTTATGAGATGGGTAGATTGATTCACAAACTCCCCCAAAGGGTAGTAGGTAGCCCCCATCCTCTGATTGAGGCTTGGTCATTTAAGAGTTTTCAGAAGCTATCCAAAGAAGATGTTGAGCATTGCATTACTCAAGAACTCAACAGGCTTCAGGACTCTGAAAAAATTGCCGGCGTATCCGACCTACACGAATCCATTACACAAGCGCAATTTATTGCTGATATAGCGAAGATCCAAGAATATATTCGTAATGGCGATACCTATCAGATCAATCATACTTATCGCATTACTGGAAAAGCTTATGGCGCTCCCCTAGCCCTATACAACAGACTGCGCGAGCGCCAACCTGGTCGCTTTGGGGCATATATAGAGCAAGACTCACATTACCTTCTATCACAATCGCCCGAACTCTTTATTGAGCGTAAAGGCGATGTACTAAAAGCAATGCCAATGAAGGGTACGGCTAGTGCACTGTCAGATACTGCTAGCTCTTTATCAGATGATCCAAAAAATCAGGCTGAAAATGTCATGATTGTGGATTTGTTACGAAACGATCTGAGCCGCATCTCATTACCTAATACCGTGACTGTTCCCAACTTATTTGAAGTAGCAAGACATGGTGATGTTTTGCAAATGACCTCTACCGTACAAGGGCAAGCAAAACCAGGCATCACCTTAAGCGATATTTTGAGCGCAGTTTTTCCATGTGGCTCGGTAACCGGAGCTCCTAAAAAGCGCAGTATGGAGATCATTCAAGAACTTGAACCGGAAGATCGCGGCTATTATTGCGGCGCCCTAGGATGGCTTGATCCTAATGGTGACTTTGCATTTAGCGTACCTATTAGGACACTTGAAATTCAAGCTGAAGATGCTACAGACACCCCCACCTTTACGCTGGGGGTTGGCGCCGGCATTACGATTGACTCTGATGCGCAGCAAGAGTGGCAAGAGTGTCAAATTAAATCTGCATTCTTAATGAATCTTCCAAGCGCAACAGGATTATTTGAAACGATTGCAGTATTAAATAACTCACCAGAGCGCTTAGAGCAGCATTTAGATCGCATGCAGTCATCGGCCCTTGCCCTAGGAATTCCTTTTGATCGAGCCAAGGCAAAGAAAGTGGTTCTTGAAACTTGCAACTCTCTTGATCCAAGCATTGCATTCAGATTACGACTTGATCTTGCGGAAGATGGTGGGCTTACCACCTCAACTGGAGCCCTGGACCCCTTAGAAGATTCAGTCAAGATTTTCTGGGCCAAAGATATCCTAGTGGACGACTGCGCCATGCAATCTGGCAACCTTTTACTACACCACAAAGTGAGTCATCGCAGTCTTTACGATGCTGCTTGGCAGGCCGCAGTCAAACTCGGTGGCTTTGATGCATTGTTTATTAATGAACAAGGCTTTGTGACAGAAGGCGGTAGGACCAGCGTATTTATTAAACCCCAAGGAAGCTCTGAATGGCTCACCCCACCAGTATCAGCAGGCCTATTGCCAGGCGTGAAGCGTGCTGAATTGCTAGCCGACCCAAAATTTAATGCCCGCGAAGCTAACCTGACTATTAAAGATGTTTCAATGGCTGATGAGATTATTCTTAGCAATGCCTTACGAGGCGCTATCAAAGCCCACTTTTAGAAAGCTTGCATGAAGTTTTGCCCCAACTGCGCTGCAACCTTAACTGTCAAAATTCCAGCAGATGACTCTCGCGAACGTCATGTCTGTGAAGCTTGTGGCAGCATTCATTATCAAAACCCCAGAAATGTAGTGGGTAGCATTCCGGTATATGGGGATCAAGTGTTGTTGTGCCGTCGGGCAATTGAACCTCGCCATGGCTATTGGACGCTTCCTGCGGGATTTATGGAATTGGGTGAGAGCACTAGCCATGGCGCTGCTCGAGAAACCTTTGAGGAAGCGGGAGCGATTGTTGAAGTTGGCCCACTCTATTCTTTACTCAATGTGCCTCATGCAGAACAAGTTCATCTGTTCTATCTCGCTACTATGGCCACACCCAAATTTAGTGCAGGCGAAGAAAGTCTTGAAGTAGCTCTCTTTCATGAACATGAGATACCTTGGGGAGAGTTAGCCTTCCCTACAGTCAAGCAAACCCTAAAATGGTTTTTCGCTGATCGCGCAGCAGGTGTATTGAGTGGTGAATTTCACGTGCGCAGTCGCGATGTTTTGCCCTCTGAAAGAATTTGATCGCTTTACATGAGTCAAATTACTTGGCTAGGACCGCACGATGCCTTTCCAGACCCTTTGCTTTGCGCCGATCCAGATCCTAGCGTTCCTGGGCTGATTGCGGTTAGCGAGCGCATCTATCCAGGCCAATTACTACAAGCGTATCAACTGGGAATTTTTCCGTGGTATTCAGATAAGCAACCCGTTTTATGGTGGTCCCCTGATCCGCGAATGGTTTTAAAGCCCAATCACTTTAAGTGCAGCGATTCCCTCAGAAAAATCATTCGGCATTTTTGCCAAGAAACCCAAAGTCAACTATTGGTAGATCAGGATTTTGGCGAGGTGATTAGAGCTTGTGCAACTAGCGCGCGCAAAGATCAAGATGGTACTTGGATTACTCATGAAATTATGGATGCTTACACGACCATTCATGAGCAAGGTCATGCTCATAGCATTGGCTTGGTAGAAAATGGCAACCTTATTGGCGGTCTTTACTGTGTCGCTCTAGGGGGCATGGTTTTTGGAGAGTCGATGTTTAGCCGTAAACCAAATACCTCCAAAATAGCGCTTGCAGCCCTCAGTGCCTGGTGCATCCAGAATCAGGTAGCCATGATTGATTGCCAACAGGAAACTGCCCACCTATCCTCTTTAGGGGCTGCCCCAATCGCTAGAATGAAATTTTTGCAGCAACTGCAAATATCTCTAAATCAATCTAATATTGAGAAACCTTGGAATTTTGATAAGAACATCTTGACCCACTGGCTATGACTCGGCTTAAAGAACTTCCCTTAACAGCACTTCAGTTTTATGCAACTGCGCCCTACCCATGCAGTTACTTACCCAATAAAACTGCACGCTCACAAGTAGCCACCCCATCTCATCTTATTCATGCAGATATCTATAACGAATTACTCAATGCGGGTTTTCGTCGTAGCGGTTTGTACACCTATCGCCCGTATTGTGACGCGTGTAAGGCTTGCATTGCTACGCGCATTTTAGTAAATCAATTTGCACCGACCCGTAGCCAACGTCGTGCCTGGAAAAAACATTCAGGACTAGAAGCATTTGTACTGAACTTAGGATATCAAGAAGAGCACTACGAACTGTATCAACGCTACCAAAATGATCGTCATTCTGGTGGTGAGATGGATAGCGATGATCAAGACCAGTATATGCAGTTCTTACTGCAAAGCCGGGTGAATTCTCGCATTGTTGAATTTAGAGATGGAGCTCATGACCCAAACCCAGGAAGACTGCGCATGGTCAGCATGATCGATATCCTGGAGCAAGGCATCTCTTCGGTCTACACCTTTTACGACACCTCTGATCATTCGGCCAGCTTTGGTAGCTACAGTATTTTGTGGCAAATAGAACAAGCCAAAGTATTAAATCTGCCCTACCTCTACCTTGGCTATTACATCAAGGAAAGCGAGAAGATGTCCTATAAGGTCAAATATCAGCCCATGGAAGGGTTAGTGGATGATCATTGGCAAGCTCTAGCTGGTTCATAATATCCATCCATGATCGATCGCTATTCCCTCTTACGTCCTTGGCTATTTTGTTTAGATCCTGAGAAAGCCCACAATCTCACACTAAGCAATTTAGATCGCGCTCAACGCTGGGGTCTTTTAGACAAGTTCATCACCAAGCCTGTTGCTGATCCTCAAACACTGTGTGGCATCACTTTTGCCAATCCTGTTGGCCTTGCTGCAGGTTTAGATAAAGATGGAAAACATATTGATGCTCTAGCGGCATTAGGTTTTGGCTTCTTAGAGATCGGCACTGTTACACCCCGCCCCCAACCAGGTAATCCAAAGCCGCGCATGTTTCGATTGCCCCAAGCTCAAGCAATCATTAATCGCATGGGCTTTAATAATGATGGCGTTGAGGCCTGTGTCGCAAGGGTTCGTCGTTCACGCTTTTGGCAAGCCGGTGAAGTATTAGGATTAAATATTGGCAAGAACGCCAGCACACCGATTGAAGAGGCTGCAAATGACTATGTTCTGGCCATGGAAGCGGTTTATGAAATCGCTACCTATATTACCGTCAACATCTCCTCCCCCAATACACAGAACCTTCGCGCCTTACAGGGCGAAGAAATGCTCCGCGGATTACTGAGCAGCCTAGACGATGCACGCAAACGCTTGAGCGATCGCTTTGGCGTGCGTAAACCACTCTTTTTAAAAATTGCACCCGATCTAGACCAAGGCGACATCAATCTCATTGCTGATCTCTTGATGGAATTTGGTATTGATGCAGTGATTGCAACAAATACGACCATTTCCCGCGATGCCGTCCAAGGCATGGAACACGGTCAAGAAACTGGTGGCTTATCTGGAGCGCCCGTTCGCACTGCATCCAATATTGTCATCAAAGCACTCAAGGCGAGACTTGGTAATCATCTACCCATTATTGGAGTTGGCGGCATCCTCTCTGGTGCTGATGCGAGAGAAAAGATTCTCGCTGGCGCCAGCTTAGTTCAGATCTATAGCGGACTCATCTATCGTGGTCCTGATCTTGTGAATGAGTGCGCCAAGGCACTGAGAAACGGCTGAGAGTCTTTTAAGCGACTTTTTCTAATTTTTCCGCTTCAATCAGGGGCAGATCAGTAGTTAGCTCATCAAAATGCATTTCATAATATGCAATATGGTCTGAAATCGCTACAATACCCTTTATGAGTACAAGTAAAACGGTCAAAACCTCTAAGGACACTGGGGAAGTTGCTAAAACAGCAATCCAGGTGGTGGAGCGCATGATGAATTTACTTGATGCCCTAGCCGTCCATGAAGAATCGAGCAGTCTGAAGAACCTAGCCGAAGAAACAGGTCTTCACCCCTCTACCGCTCATCGAATTCTGAATGATATGGTTGCCTGCAGATTGGTTGAGCGTGGTGATGGCGGCACTTATCGCCTTGGACTCAAGCTCTTGGAGTTGGGTAACCTGGTTAAGGCCCGTCTCTCAGTTCGTGAAGCTGCTCAAGTACCTATGCGCACCCTGCATAAACTCACTGGTGAAACAGTCAATTTATCCGTACGCCAAGGTGATGAGATTGTTTATATTGATCGTGCCTACAGCGAACGTTCTGGAATGCAAGTCGTGCGCGCAATCGGTGGACGCGCCCCCTTGCATCTCACCTCAGTGGGTAAATTATTTTTAGCGAGTGATGATGCCAATCAAGTTCGTGCCTATGTGACTCGCACAGGCCTCTCAGGACATACTCGCAACAGCATTACCGATTTGGCTAAGCTAGAGTCTGAGCTCAATCATGTTCGTAGAGTTGGCAATGCACGAGATGATGAGGAATTAGAGTTGGGCGTGAGCTGCATTGCTGCAGCCATCTTGGATGACACTGGAAAATTAGTTGCAGGTCTGTCTTTAAGCGCCCCTACCGACCGCATTCAGGCAGATTGGTTGCGTTCACTGCAGGACACTGCCCTGCAAATCTCTAAAGGAATGGGCTACAAACCCAAGTCTGCTGAGCCAGGCACTGCAGCCTAGCTCGCTCACATTACATTAAGCGACGAATCGGCTGCGCACCAGAAGGCATGCGCTCATACCAATCACGTACCCGCACCGCATCAGCAAAACGCGATTGTGTTCCAACTGAATCAAGGAACACTAGCAATAGTGGTGTGTTATTCACTCGGGCCTGCATCACCAAGCATTTACCTGCGGCATTGATAAAGCCAGTCTTTTGCAAGCCAATATCCATATCACCCGAGCGCACTAAACGATTCGTATTCAAGAATTTTTGTGGGCGCTTAGCAATGACCATTGTTAAATCTGGCCAAGTAGAAAACTCTCGTATCAATTTGTATTGATAAGCAGCATTGAGC
The DNA here is from genome assembly GCF_018687695.1 of Polynucleobacter sp. MG-6-Vaara-E2. Classification (NCBI taxonomy): domain Bacteria; kingdom Pseudomonadati; phylum Pseudomonadota; class Betaproteobacteria; order Burkholderiales; family Burkholderiaceae; genus Polynucleobacter; species Polynucleobacter sp. MG-6-Vaara-E2. The sequence goes on along the minus strand of NZ_CP061303.1, from coordinate 754,387 downwards.
ATTCGAGTTAAGTCTTCAGCGCTCGCCACGTTCTCACTGAGCAAACCAGTAGGATCAGCAAAGTGCGAGTGATCCATATTCAACTCTTTTGCTTTACGATTCATAGCATCGACAAAAGCTGGGATACCCCCTGGGTAATTTCTACCTAAGGTATAGGCAGCACGGTTTTCAGAGGACATCAAGGCAAGATGTAAAGCGTCTTCCCTGCTTAATGCGGTACCGCCTGCTAAACGAGAGTGCTTGTATATATGCACGTCCTCTTCATTGATGATGATGGTTTCATTTAAGGGTAATTTGGAATCGAGCACTACCATCGCGGTCATTAACTTCGTGATGGATGCGATTGGCAAACTTACCGTAGGATTTTTTTCAAAGTAGACCTCTTTGGTATCTTGATTAACCACCATTGCAACACTAGACTGCAAACTCAGATCATCGTGTTGTCCACGCAAACCTAACGCGGTGGCAAGCGACGGAGGTCCTGCAACTACAGGCCCAGCAGAACGGGTAACGGTAACGCGAACCGTCTTTGGTTTTTTGGGAGACTTGACGACCACTTTAGTGGTTTTGGTTTGTTTGTCCTTATCCTTGCTAGCGGCAATTGCCGGCGCAATATTGAATGCACCACAGGCAAAAACCAAGGCTACGGCAAAGAGCCAAAAACGATTCAAACGCATCCCTAAAGACCTTCCAAAACTTTCAACATACGGAATGATAATTAATTTCCCAAGGCAAAACTGATTTCTGAGCCCCATCTTGGTTAAATCATTCCCCTCACTCCACACCTACTCCGCAATGGTGGCAACGGCATTATTCTGACGGGCATTGACCAGCACTACACCAGTCATCGTCAAACACAGACCCAATGCCATCAAGAGTGTAAATGGCTCATCAAATAAGAGCCACGCCATTACAGCTGTGGTTGGCGGAGTCAAGTACAGCAAACTGGTTACTTTAGTGGCGGCCCCTTTACGGATCATCATGAATAACAGGCTGATGGAACCAATCGACAAGGGGAAGATCGCCCATAACAAGGCAGTCACCACTGGTACATTCCAAACCATGACACCGGTTTCAAAGAAATACATACAGAGGAAACACAGTATTGCTGAAATACCGAACTGAATAGAAGAGCCTGCGCGCAGATCAAAGACTGGGCAATATTTTTTTTGATACAGCGTACCAAAGGTAATGGATAGTAAAGCGATAAATGCAAGAATGTAACTTACCAAAGGGATATGGTTAAAGCCAATCTTCTCGGCAACTACCAAGGCAACTCCAGCAAAGCCAAAGCACAAGCCAATCCACTGACGCGAGCTTACCTTCTCAGAGATCCATGCAGCAAACCAGGCGGTCAAGATTGGCTGTAAGCCAACAATGATGGCCACTAATCCTGCGGTCATGCCCAATCTGACCGCAAACCACACTCCAAGTAAGTAGCCAAACTGTAAGAGCATGCCAGCCACAGCAATATGCTTGGTTTGGGACCAGCTAGGCCAAGAAATGCGCCAAACTAGACTTAGGGCTACCATTGCAGCAATTACCCCTGCAAAGCGCCAGAATAGAAAGGTAGCCGGCTCTACATAAGGCATAGCCAAACGCGCAATCACAAACCCAGTACTCCAAATCAACACAAAGATGGGCGCAATCACGTTGTCTAAACTAAGCTTCATTGGTAACTAGCTGAAATTATTGAGATTTTTAATGTAATCCATCATTTTAGGCTCTTTTTACAGATGCTCCTCCATGCCGGAAAGCCCAATAGCCATTATTTATGGTGCGTTGCAATATAATGATTCATAAATCATTGATTGACGCAAAGGGCTAGCGAGATCATAGTGAACTCAGCGAACCCACAGAAAGGGATTGAGATGAATTTAACGCCAGAACAAATCGCCGCAGCACAAAAAGCAAATCTAGAGACCTTGAGTGGTCTGACTAGTCAAGCACTCCAAAGCATTGAAAAATTAGTCGAGCTGAACTTGGCAATTGCTAAGCAAAGCTTGAGTGAGAGCGTTAACAACGCCAAAAAAGCTTTAGAAGTAAAAGATATTCAACAGCTCCTCGCTCATCAAGCAGAGACTGTTCAGCCAATTGCTGAAAAAATTATTTCCTATAGCCGTCATTTGTATGAGTTAGCTCATGAGACTCAAGACAGCTTCACTAAGTCTGCAGAAAAAGAGTTTGCTGCTGGCCAGAAGAAAATGAATGCATTAGTGGAAGAGTGGACTAAGAATGCTCCAGCTGGCTCTGATGCTGCCGTTCAAGCACTCAAACAGGCGATCGCATCTGCAAACAATGTTTTTGAAACTAGTCAAAAGGCAGTCAAGCATGCAGTTGAAGTTGCGCAAACCAATATCAACACCGCAGCTGATACAGTATCAAAGACAGCTAGTGCTGCCAGCAAAGCATCTAAGAAAAAATAATTACAAGACCTCTCTTGTAATGCAAAGCCCCGATCTCTCGGGGCTTTTGCTTTTGCAGTCCTTTTGAAATTAAAGTCTTTAGGACTTCTTCTTGACTGGTGGCAAGTCTGTGCAATGGCCATGAGCTGACTCAGCAGCTAGACCAACTGACTCGCCTAGGGTTGGATGCGGATGAATAGTTTTACCGATATCAACTGCATCAGCACCCATCTCAATAGCAAGACAAACTTCGCCAATTAGATCGCCAGCATGAGTGCCGACGATACCGCCACCAATGATGCGATGGGTTTTAGCATCAAAAATGAGTTTGGTAAAACCTTCATCACGGCCGTTGGCAATCGCACGACCACTTGCCGCCCACGGGAACAAACCTTTTTCGTATGCAATGCCTTGAGCTTTGCACTGCTCTTCAGTGAGGCCAGCCCAAGCTACCTCAGGATCTGTATAGGCAACGGATGGAATCTGCTTGGCATCAAAGTATGACTTCTCACCAGCTGCTGCTTCAGCTGCTACATGACCCTCATGCACTGCTTTATGAGCCAACATCGGTTGACCAACCAAGTCACCAATCGCAAAAATGTTCGGTACATTAGTACGCATCTGCTTATCTACCAGAATAAAGCCACGCTCATCAACTTGAACACCGGCTTTATCGGCGGCAATCTTTTTACCGTTTGGTGTGCGACCGACTGCTACCAATACCAGGTCATAGGTTTGTGGTTCTGTTGGTGCATTTTCACCTTCAAAGCTCACTTGAATGCCATCAGGCTTCACCTCTGCTTTAGCGGCGCGGGTCTTGAGCATAATCTTCTCAAAGCGTCCGGCATTGAACTTCTCCCAGACTTTCTCTAAATCACGATCCGCTCCAGCCATGAGACCATCCATCATTTCGGCAATATCAATGCGTGATCCCAGAGTGCTGTATACAGTCGCCATCTCTAAACCGATAATGCCGCCACCAATCACAAGCATTCTCTTTGGAATGCTCTTGAGCAACAAAGCGCCAGTACTATCCACAATGCGAGGATCTTCGGGCAAGAAAGGCAGCTTCACTGGCTGACTACCAGCCGCAATGATGGCTTTCTGAAAACGTACTACTTCTTTTTGACCGGTTAAGTCTTGGCCATCACCACTGGTGAGCTCAACCTCGACATGATTTGCATCCAAGAAGCGTCCAAGGCCACGCACCACTTTTACTTTACGTGCCTTAGCCATGCCCGCTAAACCACCAGTCAATTTGGCTATGACAGACTCTTTATAACCACGCAATTGATCAATCTCAATCTTCGGTGCACCAAAGGTAATGCCATGCTTAGCCATGGTCTTGACTTCATCCATGACTGCAGTAGTGTGTAGCAATGCTTTGGATGGAATACAACCCACGTTTAAGCAAACGCCACCTAAAGTGGCATAACGCTCCACCAAAATGGTGTTCATGCCTAAGTCAGCACTACGAAATGCCGCGCTATAACCACCAGGGCCTGCACCAAGAACTAATACTTCACACTCGTGATCAACCTTGCCACTGTACTGCCCTGCTTTTGGAGCAGGAGCCATGGCAACTGGTGCTGCGGCAACGGCTGGAGCTGGAGCAGAGGCAGGTTTTGCTGCGGGCGCTGCTGCGCTAGCTTCAATTTCAGCAATGACTGTTCCCTTGCTGACTTTATCGCCTAACTTTACCGAGATAGAAGTGATAGTTCCAGCCGCATCTGCAGGAACTTCCATTGTTGCTTTATCTGACTCAAGAACGAGCAATGGCTGCTCTTTCTCAATCGTATCACCCACTTTTAACAATACTTCAATGACGGGTACATCTGAATAGTCGCCAATATCCGGAACAAGGATCGTTTGCTTAGCCATAGACCCTCCTTACAGAGAAGCGCGACGGAAGTCGGCTAAGAGTTGAGCGATATACACATTAAAGCGTGTCGCTAAAGCACCATCAATTACGCGGTGATCCGCAGAAAGTGACAATGGGCAAATCAGACGTGGCACAAATTGTTTGCCATCCCATACTGGCTTCATTGCTGCTTTGCTAACACCTAAAATAGCGACTTCAGGAGCGTTCACAATTGGTGAGAAATAAGTGCCACCAATACCGCCCAATGAAGAAATCGTGAAACTAGCGCCCTGCATTTGATCAGGCTTTAATTTGCCATCACGAGCCAGTGCAGCTAATTCAGAAGTTTCTTTGGCGAGCTCGAAGATGCCTTTCTGATCAGCATCTTTAATAACTGGTACTACCAAACCAGTTGGAGTATCGGCAGCAAAGCCGATATTGAAATACTTCTTGAGAATCAAATCATCGCCATCAAGAGAACTGTTGAACTCTGGATATTTCTTAAGCGCAGCTACCGCAGCCTTCATTAAGAACGCGAGCATAGTGATCTTCACGCCCCTCTTCTCGTTCTCTTTATTAGTGAGGACGCGGAAAGCCTCGAGGTCAGTGATATCTGCATCTTCGTGATAGGTCACAGCAGGAATCATTACCCAGTTGCGACCCAGATTGGCGGCTGTGAGCTTCTTAATGCGATTAAGAGGTTGACGCTCAATCTCACCAAATTTTGTGAAATCCACTTTAGGCCATGGAATCAAATTGAGACCGCCTAAACTGCCGCCACTTGAAGCTGCGGCAGGAATACCTGCGCCACTACTCATGGCTGCTTTTACGAATGCTTGTACGTCTTCTTGGGTAATACGACCCTTAGGGCCCGAGCCTTTGACTTGCGTAATCGTAACGCCAAGTTCACGGGCAAATTTACGCACTGATGGGCTGGCGTGACTTAAGGTCGCATCAACTGCTGGCGCAGGAGTGCCGTTCACTGGAGGAGGAGCTGGTGCTCTAGCAATTGGAGGCTCAACTGCCTTAGTAGCTGCTGGAGCCGATGGCGCCGATGCAACTACTGGAGCAGGGGCTGCTGCTGGACCAGAACCACCTTCCAAGATCACTACGACTGATCCTTCAGAAAGATTGTCACCAACTTTGACTTTGACTTCCTTCACCACACCAGAGTGTGAGGAAGGAACATCCATTGTGGCTTTATCAGATTCCAGCACAACGATAGATTGCTCTTTCTCGATCTTGTCGCCTGCTTTAACAAGAACCTCAATGACTGGCACATCTTTATAGTCACCAATGTCTGGTACTTTAATTTCAATAGTTTGACTCATGAATTAATCTCGCTTTAAACCGTCATTGGATTTGGTTTAGTAGTGTCGATGCCATACTTCTGAATAGCATCGGCCAATTTCTGACGATCAAGCTGACCTGCGTCAACCAAAGATCTCAATGCAGTAATCACTACCCAGCGACGATCTACCTCAAAGAAGTCACGAAGTTTTTCACGAGTATCAGAGCGACCGAAACCATCGGTACCTAAAACTTCATAACGACGGCCCATATGCTGAATTGCTGGACGAATCTGTTCTGCAAACATGCGCACATAGTCCGTGGCCGCAACGATTGGACCAGCAGTGTCTTTCAAGCACTTCTCCACATGAGAAAGCATTGGCGCTAGGGTTGGGTTGAGTAAGTTGGCGCGGTGCACTGCATTCCAATCACGACCCAATTCGGTAAAGCTTGGGCAACCCCATAAATCAGAAGCGATACCCCAATCTTTTTGCAACATCTCAGCCGCTTCAATGACTTCACGGAAGATCGTGCCTGAGCCTAAGAGCTGAACACGTAACTTGGCATTGTTATCGCCAACAGACTTGAGCTTGTACATGCCCTTGATGATGTCTTTATCTGCACCCTTTGGCATTGCTGGATGAGCGTAGTTCTCATTCATCAAGGTCACGTAGTAATACACGTCCTCTTGAACTTCGAGCATACGGCGCATACCGTCCTGAATGACTACTGCTAATTCAAATGCGAAGGTCGGGTCATAACTAATACAGTTTGGTACTGCAGCACTCCACAGATGGCTGTGGCCATCTTCGTGCTGTAGGCCTTCTCCGTTCAAAGTCGTTCTACCTGCAGTGCCGCCGAGCAAGAAACCACGGCTACGCATATCCCCAGCTGCCCACGCTAAGTCGCCAATACGCTGGAAACCAAACATCGAGTAGAAAATGTAGAACGGCAACATGGGTACGCCATGAGTAGAGTATGAAGTTGCAGCGGCGATCCAGTCGCACATGCCGCCCGCTTCATTAATACCCTCTTGCAAGATCTGACCAGTCTTGTCTTCTTTGTAGAACATCAATTGATCATGGTCTTCTGGTGTGTAAAGCTGTCCCAACTGATTCCAAATACCCAGTTGACGGAACATGCCTTCCATGCCGAAGGTACGGGACTCATCTGGCACGATGGGTACTACGCGCTTACCGATAGTCTTATCACGTACTACGGTATTGAGCAGACGAACAAAGGCCATCGTAGTAGAAATCTCACGACCTTCAGTGGTTGCCTCTAGCAATGGTGCAAATGCATCTAATGCTGGTACTGGCAAGCTCTCTGCCTTAGCACGGCGTTGTGGCAAGTAACCGCCCAACTCCTGGCGACGCGCTTTCATGTACTCAAGTTCTGGACTACCTTCTGCAAATTTCACCAAAGGCATTTCTTCGAGCTGCTCGTCCTTCACTGGAATCTCAAAACGATCACGGAAACGGCGCACGTCGTCGTCATTCATTTTCTTCGCTTGGTGAGCAATATTCATCGCCTCACCAGAACCACCCATACCGTAACCCTTAATGGTGTGAGCCAAAATGACAGTTGGTTGATCCTTGTGATTTACTGCTGCATGAAATGCTGCATAGACCTTATGTGGATCATGGCCACCGCGGTTTAACTGCCAAATCTCTTCGTCACTCCAGTCGCTCACCAACGCTTTGAGTTCTGGTGTATTGAATACGATCTCGCGAACATAAGCGCCGTTCTTCGCTTTCATGGTTTGATATTGACCGTCAACGATCTCGCCGAGACGCTGCATCAAGATGCCCTTCTTATCGCGAGCAAACAATGCATCCCACTGACCGCCCCACACAACCTTAATGACGTTCCAGCCAGCGCCGCGGAATTCGCTTTCAAGTTCTTGAATGATTTTGCCGTTGCCGCGGACTGGACCGTCTAAGCGTTGCAAGTTACAGTTGATTACAAAGATTAAGTTATCTAACTTCTCGCGCCCAGCCATACCGATGGCACCAAGTGATTCTGGCTCGTCAGTTTCACCATCGCCCAAGAAAGCCCAAACCTTGCGACCCTGCTCTTGAATAAAGCCACGGTCTCTTAAGTACTTCATAAAGCGCGCTTGGTAAATCGCCATGATTGGGCCAAGACCCATCGATACTGTTGGGAACTGCCAGAAGTCCGGCATTAACCAAGGGTGTGGATAGCTAGAAATACCTTTACCGCCAACCTCTTGACGGAAGTTGTCTAACTGGTCATCTGTTAAGCGACCCAACATATATGCACGCGCATATACACCTGGAGCTGAGTGGCCTTGTACAAATATCAAGTCACCACCATGCTCTGGAGATGGGGCATGCCAGAAGTGGTTGTAACCAACGTCATACAAAGTTGCCGCAGACTGGAAAGAAGAAATGTGTCCACCGACGTTGGTATCTTTATTTGCGCGAAGCACCATGGCCATCGCGTTCCAACGAGTGTACGAACGAATACGATGCTCTACGTTTTGATCGCCCGGCAAACGTGCTTGGTTCTCCACTGGAATCGTATTGATATAAGGAGTCTCTGCATGGAAGGGTTGATCTACCCCATTTACACGTGCATGAGAAATTTGCTGATCAATTAAATAAGCCGCACGCTGTGGACCTTCATTGTGAATAACGCCATCTAGGGCCTGCAGCCATTCTTGTGTTTCACCAGGATCAGCATCCTGTAGATTTTGCTTACCTAAAACTTGATCTGGAACCGCAGCCATAACTTGTCTCCAATAGTTATTCAGTACATCAATATGAGTCATTCACTCTATAGGCAACATTCTAGGAAGGTATATGGGTGTAAACAAGCAATTTTCCACATAATGATAATATTTCTCATAATGTGGGATTATATTGCGATGCATATAGAATCAGCTCTTAAGGTCCAAAAATGAGATTTTCAGGGTCTGATAAGGCAAAATGGCCTTAATCTTATGAAATCCTCGGCTTTATCCAAGTTAATTCTCAACCCCCTTAAATGGCTCCGAAAAATACGGGGCTTTAAGCTCGTGTACACGCCTTTATTGGCAATCGTGCTCTTTACGGCAGTCATGGGCGTTATTTTGGGGACCCTACACCTCCAAGAAAAGGGGCAACAAGAAGCCGCTCTTTTTAGAGAGCTCTCTTTTGCAAAACAACGCATTCAGTTGCGCTTTGCCAATAATGCAGATTCTCTCAATACGATTAACCGCGAAATTGCTGCAAGTAATGATGATGCAAAACTAAAACAACTAGTCCGAGAACAAGCAGATGATTTAGTTTTAAATAATCATGAAATTATCAAAATCATTTGGCTCAATTCCGATAGCTCAAAACAATGGACGGCCCCTGTTAGCAACTCTAAAACAGATTGGATTAGCAAAACACAAAACGATCAAAAAGTGAATGAAGGTCTAACTAAGGCCATTGAATTGAGTCATGCAACCAGTAGAACTGCCTTTAGTCAATTCATCTCGCTGAACATTCCCGATGAAGAATCGCTTTCCAAAGACAGAAGGACTGTTTTTTGGCAGGTAGCTCCAAATATTGTTGGAGGTCAAGAAATAGGCTATTTGGCTGCTCTGTATACCACCCAAGGCATTCTAGATATCATCCCCGGCGAGTTAAAGGCGCACTATCGCTTCACTCTCCTGACCGATAACGAGCGCGTGCTCTCTATTTCCTCTGATCGAGATACACCCAAAAGGGCTTTTAGTAATCAGACGAGTTTGGACATTGGGGTTTTGAGTCCAAACATGGTCTTACGCATTGATACCTATCCGCCCCCCACGAATCTGACTTTCAGAATGTTGATCGGCGTTGTGATCGGACTATCCGCTTTCGTAGTCTGGAGTTTATGGTCAGTCTTAAAGCAGATGCAAGTACGGCAAGAAGCGGAAGCAAATCTAAGCACTGAAACGAGCTTTCGTAATGCCATGGAGAACTCCACACCGGTAGGCATCCGTGCTCACGATATGGAAAAGCGTATTACCTATGTGAATCGAGCCTTTTGTGAGATGACTGGGTGGTCGGCAAAAGAATTGGTTGGGCTCATGCCACCCTTCCCTTTTTGGCCAGATAGCCGTAAGGACGAATTGGTTGAAAAAATGAATCGCGCACTTGTTGGCAGGGATTCAAAAAAGGGGATTGAAGGCGCCGTCATGAAACGGGATGGCACTCTAATCCAAACCCGTACATTTATTGCGCCACTGATTAATGAAAAGGGTAAACAAACTGGTTGGGTCACTTCCTTAATTGACATCTCTGAGCCTAAAAAGATTCGAGAAGAATTAGCCATCTCTCAAGAGCGCTTTACAACCGTACTTGAAGGACTTGATGCAGCTGTGTCCGTGGTTTCCCTAGAGACCGATGAGTTGTTGTTTGCGAATCGCTTCTATCGCGAAAATTTTGGTAGTGATTCTAAGGGGCACTTCCAGCTAGCACATCAGGACAATAAGATTGAGACTTTGCACAATATTGCACAGGATCTTCAAGATTACATTCGCGATGGTATCCCCACTTCATATTTATACCAAGAGTCTGAACCTGAAGAAATCCAATTGAGTGACGGCAGCAATAAATGGTATGAGGTACGACGTCGCTTTATCCCTTGGATTGATGGTCATCTAGCTCAACTATTAATTGCAACTGACATTACCGCTCGTAAGGATGCTGACGAATTATCACGTCAACAGGAAGAGCGGATGCAATTTACTAGCCGTTTGACGACGATGGGTGAAATGGCCTCTTCACTAGCGCATGAATTAAACCAACCGCTCTCCGCAATCTCGAACTACTGCATGGGTGTTGCAAAACGTTTAGAGGGTAATTTGGATCCAGCACTGACTAAAGATATCTTGCCCGCTCTAGAGAAAGCCTCTGAACAAGCGCATCGTGCAGGCACCATCATTCAGCGGATTCGTGGTTTTGTGAAACGCAGCGAGCCTCAGCGTAAGTCCACCGCTATTTCTGAAATTATTAATGATGCCGTTGGACTCGTGGAGATTGAGGCGCATCGCCACCGCCTCACTATTAATGCCAACATCGCCGAGAACCTGCCAGAGGTTGATATCGACCCTGTCTTGATTCTGCAAGTCTTAGTCAATCTCCTCAAAAACGGTCTTGACAGTATGCGGGAGGCTTTTCCACTTTCGTCTCGATGGTCTGCCCCCCCAGTGAATATTAGCGCTGACCTTGATACCAGCATCTTCCCAGCCATGCTCCGCATTCAGGTAAGTGATGGCGGGTCTGGCATCCCAGAAGCCGTCTTAGAACGCATGTTTGAGCCGTTTTTCAGCACCAAATCCGATGGAATGGGTATGGGGCTCAATATTTGCCGTTCCATTATTGAATCCCATCAGGGACGCCTGTGGGCGGTCAATCGGATGGACTCAGAACATACCAAGCTAGTTGGTTGCACCTTTACAATACTTCTACCCCTAGTTTCTCCTGAAGTTACGGGAAATGTATAACAGCATCATTAATTGAATTATCTTGCGAGATTGAATATGAACTTGAGCGCGAATACCAAACCTAACCAAGCCGAAGTGGTTTACGTGGTAGATGATGACGAAGCGGTACGTGACTCCCTCACTTGGTTATTGGAGAGCAATGGTTATGTAGTCCGTTGTCACGCCAGTGCCGAGCGCTTCTTGCAATCTCTGCAAAGCACAGATAAATCCACTATCTCCTGCGCAATTCTCGATGTACGTATGCCTGGAATGTCTGGCCTTGAATTGCAAGAGCGCTTAATTAGTGAAAATTTACCAATGCCAGTTGCCTTCATTACAGGTCACGGCGATGTATCCATGGCAGTCTCCACCATGAAACGTGGTGCAGTAGATTTCATTGAAAAACCTTTCAAAGAAAATGATCTGTGCGGCTTAGTAGATCGCATGCTTGCCAAGGCCCGCATTGATTACTCACAAGCTAGCCAACGCAAGATTACCCAAAGCTTATTGAGCAAATTGACTGGTCGTGAACGTCAAGTGCTTGAGCGCATTGTTGCTGGTCGCCTGAATAAACAGATCGCTGATGATCTTGGCATTTCCATTAAGACTGTTGAAGCGCACCGCGCCAATATTATGGAAAAGCTCAACGTCAATACCGTTGCCGACCTTCTTCGTCTTGCACTGTCTGATCCACAGCCTAATTAATCCTATTGATATTAACCTGCAATGCCCGCTCAATTACTCGACGGAAACGCCCTCTCTAAGAAGCTACGCGCAGAAATTGCTGCCCGCGGTGCGATTGTTACTGCTAAAGGGGTTCGCCCGGGTTTAGCAGTCATCGTAGTTGGCGATAACCCTGCAAGTGCTGTATACGTGCGCAACAAAGTGAAAGCTTGCGAAGATGTTGGCTTTCATTCGGTGTTAGAGCGTTACTCTGCTGAATTGGCTGAAGAAGAATTGCTTGCTCGCATTGCCACCTTAAATGCTGATCCAGCGATCCACGGCATCTTAGTGCAACTCCCTTTGCCGGAGCACATTGCTTCTGAGCGAGTACTCGAAGCAATCGCACCAGAAAAAGATGTTGATGGATTTCACGTAGCGAATGCTGGCGCTCTAATGGTTGGTCAACCAGAATTCAAACCCTGCACTCCTTATGGATGCATGAAGATTTTAGAAAGCATTGATTACCCGATTCGAGGTGCTCGCGCAGTCATTGTTGGCGCCTCCAATATTGTGGGCAAGCCTATGGCCATGTTGTTATTGCAGGCAGGCGCTACTGTGACAATCTGTAATAGCAAGACTCGCGACTTGGCTCACCACACAAAAGATGCTGATATCTTAGTTGTAGCAACCGGCAAACCTAAAATGGTTTCTGGCGATATGGTCAAAAACGGGGCGGTAGTGATTGACGTTGGTATTAACCGCCTCCCCGATGGCAAGCTGTGTGGTGATGTGGATTTTGACACCGCCAAATATGTAGCTGGCTGGATTACCCCAGTTCCAGGCGGTGTTGGACCAATGACAATAACCATGCTTTTAATGAATACTTTGGAAGCAGCTGAAAAAGCAGCCAAGCTGTAGATCCATTAAGCTAGAGGGATGAATACATCCCCCTCCTCGAACTTACACAATTTACCCCCTGCCTTGCAGAATAACCCTCTGCTGACCTTTGGACGCGGAATCGCTGCTTACCCTGAGGTAAAGCCTGAGCACATCACCCCTGCGATTCAGTTTTTACTAAAGCATGCACAAGAAGCAGTTGATGTTGCTACCGACTCTAAAACACCTTCAACCTGGAATGCGCTTGCAGAGCCTTTAGAAGATGCAACTGAAGCCTTGGGTCGATCATGGGGTGTTATCTCCCATCTTAATAGTGTTGCCGATACTCCTGAGTTGCGAGCTGCTTACGGCGCCATGCTCCCAGAAGTCACTGCATTCTTTTCGAGCTTGGGACAAAACCTAGCGCTCTATCAAAAGTTCAAAGAGCTCAGTAAGAGTTCCGAGTTTGCAACACTCAATCGTGCACAGAAAAAAGTGATTGAGAACTCTTTGAGAGATTTTCGTCTAGGCGGCGCTGAATTAAGCGATGCAGACAAACCACGCTTTTCAGAGATTCAAGATGAGCAAGCCATTTTAGGCAAGGCATTTTCCGATCATGTGCTCGATGCTACCGATAGTTTTGTGCACTTAGTGACTAATGAAGCGGATCTTCAAGGGTTACCAGACGATGTCAAGGCTGCAGCCGCAGACACTGCCCAGCAAAAGGGTTTGCAAGGCTGGGCTTTCACCCTGCACTTCCCTTCATACTATCCAGTCATGCAGTATTGCGAGAATCGGGCATTGCGTCGCCTGATGTACGAAGCCTATGTAACCCGCTCATCTGAGCTCGGGCCTGAATACGCCAAAGGCAATATTGCTTGGGATAACACCCGCAATATGCTTGATCAACTGAGATTGCGTGACGAAGAAGCTCGCATGCTTGGGTTTGCAAACTTTGCCGCCTTAAGCTTGGCACCAAAGATGGCTAATACCGTTGACGAAGTCGACCTCTTCCTCACGAATTTTGCAAATAAAGCAAAACCATTTGCCCAGCGTGATTGGGATGAGTTATGTCAGTTTGCAAAAAACGAACTGGGTCTTACTGATGGTGTGCAACCATGGGATACCGCATTCGCTGCGGAGCGCCTAAAACAAGAGCGTTATTCTTTTTCGGAGAATGAACTCAAGCAGTACTTCCCATTACCCAAAGTATTGGATGGTTTGTTTGGGGTAATTCAAACGCTGTTTGGCGTCAAGATTGAAGCTGCCAACCTGCCTACTTGGCATGCGGATGTGCAGTCCTTTGCCGTTAAGGACCTTGCTGGAAAATTACGGGCCTACTTCTATTTAGATCCTTATGCTCGTCCTGGCAAGCGCGGTGGTGCCTGGATGGATGATGCTCGTGGACGCCGAGTACTACCTAATGGAGAAATTCAGATTCCGGTTGCTTATCTCGTATGTAACTTTGCACCTCCAGTGAAAGTTGATGGCGTTTTACGTCAACCCACGATTACCCACGATGATGTCATTACCCTCTTCCATGAGAGCGGTCATGGATTGCATCATCTTTTAACGCAAGTCGGTGCCTTAGGCGTTTCAGGAATCAATGGTGTTGAGTGGGATGCTGTGGAGTTACCGAGTCAGTTCATGGAGAACTTCTGCTGGGAATGGGAAGTATTAGAAAAAATGACGGCTCATGTTGATACTGGCAAGCCTTTGCCACGCGAACTTTTTGACAAGATTTTGGCGGCCAAGAATTTCCAGAACGGTCTCATGACCCTACGGCAAATTGTGATGTCTCTTACTGATTGGCGCTTGCACTCCCACTTTGATGCAAAAAATGCTCAAGGACAAGCAGTACTGGAGCTATCGAGAAAAATTGCCAATGACTACAACGTCATTCCACAGCCGGAGATTTCACGCTGGATCAACACTTTCAGTCATATTTTTGCTGGCGGTTATGCTGCAGGCTATTACAGCTATAAATGGGCTGAGGTTTTATCCGCTGATGCCTATGCTGCTTTTGAAGAGGCAGCAAAGCTTACGGGTTCCATACTTGATGCTAAGACTGGCACTCGCTATCGAGAAGAAATTTTAGAAGTAGGAGGCAGCCGACCTGCTGCCGAATCCTTTAAAGCCTTTAGAGGGAGGGAGCCGAGTATTGACGCACTCTTGCGCCATGGTGGTCTAGCTTAAAAGTGAGATACTCTTCGTAGAAGTAAAAAAGCCCATCATTGTTGATGGGCTTTTTATTATTTTATAAATTGTTTTTTCTGTTGCCAATGATCAGAATTAACTTGGTAACTGAGATGCTTGCTGACAATTATTAGTTGCTCCCTTACCTGCCAGGCGATCTTTAATCCATGCACGATACAAAGGTGCAGAAGCTCCAGGGGTGGTGAAGTGCGACTGGTCTCCAGGTAATTCCACTCGGCTTATATTGCCGCCTAACTTACACATTTGCTCTTGGTAAAGCTTGCCCATGATTGGTGGGTTGGTAGTGTCCTTATTGCCCCAATAGATCACCACTGGTGCAACTGGCTTAACCGGGTTTACGCTACCCTTGACCATCGCCTTAGTCCACTCCAAAGGATTGGTTATCTGATCCTTGAGAAGTGTCTTGTATTGAGTGCCGAAGTTGAAATTGAGCGTATCAGCGACAGCGTGCATACATTTATTGCGAATCACTTCATCAAGGGCCTTTGCACCATCAGCTGTAAAGATATCAGTCAGCTTGAGATTAGGATTGCCTGCCCTAACACCCCACATGCTCATTGCCATGTGCGAGAAATCAAATACATTGCCAGTAAACATTTTGATAATGCCACTCAATGACTTTTGCGCCGATGCTTCATCGCTTGTAGAGTTGGGCATCATGATGGCAATATCGTCTGGAGCCAAGGCCACTGCACCAATAAGCTCAATACCATCTGCGATAGTCCCTTTTTTAGAAAGGTAGTCAGGCATGCTAGCTGCCGCCAACACCGCGCCACCACCTTGAGACCAGCCATAAATTATTGCCTTCTTACCGGCACCAGTTTCTGTCATGGAACTTGCTGCTCTTGCAGAATCAATCATATCCATCCCATTGGTCGCAGCTAAAGCATATTGATGTTCACCGCCACCACCTAAGCCTTGGTAGTCGGTAGCAACAATGACATAACCCTCTTTAATGAACTCTTCAATACTTGGGATTCCATAATCTGTCCAAGAGTTGCCGCCAATTAAGAAATATTCATTCAAGGGAGATACGGGATTAAGCACTTGTGAAGGACCGCAATTTTGAGCGGCTCCTGTGGTTCCGTGCGCCCAAGCCATAATCGGGCGCCCTTCCTTAGGCGCAGCACCAATTGGGGCAACCACCAAACCCGTCACCAGGTGCTTACGTCCGCCAATATCAGAGGAGATGTAGGCAATCTTCCAAGCTTGCGCACCCTTGATGGAAGTTTGGATTTTTTCCTTCTTCAGAACTTGTCCTAACTTACCACTAGGACTCAACTTGATGACATCCTCATAGAACGGTGGAACTGGAGGATCGGCATATACCGTTGAAGAAAGTAATCCCAAAAAAGTACTGATAGCTATGGCGGTTAATGATGTTTTCATGGATGTCA
The DNA here is from genome assembly GCF_018687695.1 of Polynucleobacter sp. MG-6-Vaara-E2. Lineage (NCBI taxonomy): Bacteria > Pseudomonadati > Pseudomonadota > Betaproteobacteria > Burkholderiales > Burkholderiaceae > Polynucleobacter > Polynucleobacter sp. MG-6-Vaara-E2. The sequence continues at coordinate 738,217 of NZ_CP061303.1, read as the reverse complement.
TCTGTATTAAGTGGCAATACGTATAACTATACTCAAAACATTTTGGAGTAAGGCTATCTCCTACTCAATCTTAGGATTGGATGCTTGGCTCGATCCAGGCTGGATGTTTTTCCATCACCGCTTGAAATAACGCAGACTCAAGATGATGCTTAAGCCATTTCTGTGTTGTCGGCAATGGCAACTTTGCAAACTCTTCAGGATTAACCATGGAGAATTGCCTGATAAATGGAAAGATGGCGACATCAACCCAGGTAATCTGATTACCCAATAAGAATTGACTGGAACTTAACGCTGACTCAATGGGCTTGAGCATCAATTCCATCGCGGCATTGAGAACATCATCCTGTTTGAGCTCAGGATGACGATTGGGATACTTGTATTGATCCAGAAGCTTTTTAAATGGGCCATCGTTTATCTCAATCCAGTCTCTTGCCAAACTCTCGTCAGCATTCTTCCAGCCATTGGGGTCAGACTGAGTCAATGCCCATTGCATGATGTCTAGGCTTTGGTCAATCACTTGATCGCCTAAGCAGAGAACGGGAACAGTACCTTTGGGGGAAGCCAAAAGCATTGCCTTTGGTTTATCTCGTAATGCAATCTCGCGATGCTCAACTGCAATCCCAGCGTACTTTAACGCCATACGCGCTCTCATCGCATAAGGACATCTTCGATAAGAATACAAAATGGGCATCATGGATGCACGCTCAACTGGGTTTAACTTAAGATTTTTGAATCGTTGCAATTACCGGAGCATGATCTGACGGTTGCTCCCATGTTCTTGGCTCTTTATCGACCTTGCTTGCTGCACACTTTACCTTAAGGGCATCACTTAGCAAGATGTGATCGATCCGCATACCAGCGTTTCTTCTAAAGCCCATCATGCGGTAATCCCACCAGCTGAAGGTTTTAGGGGCTTGCTCAAACATTCTGAAGGAATCACTCATGCCCAGCTTAAGCAAATCTTGGAAGGCGTTTCTTTCAGGTGGCGATACCAGATTTTGTCCTTCCCAAGCTTTGGGATCGTGTACATCTTGATCTTCTGGTGCAATATTAAAGTCGCCTAACAGTGCTAAACGTTGGTTTTGCTCTAACTCGGCCGTTAGCCAAGTTTGCAATGAATTTAACCAGTTGAGTTTGTAAACAAACTTATCGCTATCAGGTGACTGCCCATTGGGGAAGTATGCTGAGACTAAGCGAATAGGCTGCATGCCGGCAAAAGGAATCGTCGCAGCTAAGATGCGCTGCTGCTCGTCTTCAAAATTGGGAATATTTCTGGTGGGCTTTAAAAAAGTGGTGGCTGCATCTGATGCAATCGAAGCTAAAGCGGCTTTGCGCACAATGATAGCAACACCGTTGTAAGTCTTTTGTCCAGCAGCCAGACTCAAATAGCCTGCTGCCTCCAGTTCTGCGTGGGGATACTTATCATCAGTGAGCTTGAGCTCTTGCAAGCAAAGCCCATCGATGGGTTCTTTCTTGTTTTCTTGATCTTGCAACCAACGAAGTACGTGTGGAAGGCGAACTTTTAAGGAATTCACATTCCACGCCGCAATTCGGATTGAATCAGTCATCTATCCCCAGTTCCTGCAATTTTCTTGTAATCGTATTACGTCCAATGCCAAGGCGTTGAGCCGCCTCTACTCGGCGACCACGCGTTACCTCTAGCGCAGCTTGCAATACAGCCTTCTCAAAGCGTGAGCATAGAGCATCGTAAACTTCTTTGTCACCATCTTGTAGCATTTTGACTGCTAAGCGACCAAGACCACTTTCCCAATCGCCCGCATTTGCCTTAAGGGAAATAGGAGTAATTGGCGATGATTCACCTTGTAGAACGGTAGGATGCTCGCTCGCCTGAGAAACTATATCAGCAGGAAGATCGCTCACACCAATAATATTTGCTGGTGTCATGACCGTTAACCAGTGGCAAAGATTCTCAAGCTGACGCACATTACCCGGGAATGGCATAGCGCTCATCTCTTTAAGTACTTCATCAGAAAGCTTCTTTGGCTCCACACCTAATGCCTTTGCGCAACTAAGCATGAAGTGTTTTGCCAGTATAGGAATATCTTCGCTACGTTCACGCAATGAAGGCATACGCAAACGAATCACATTTAAGCGGTGCATTAAATCTTCGCGGAAGAAACCAGCGGCAACCCGTTGCTCTAGGTTCTGATGCGTAGAAGCAATGATGCGCACATTGACCTTAATCGGGTCTTGACCGCCGATGCGATAAAAATGGCCATCAGTCAAAACACGCAGCAAACGCGTTTGCAATTCAAATGGCAAATCCCCAATCTCGCCTAAAAAGAGTGTACCGCCATCCGCTTGCTCAAAGCGTCCACGACGCAGTGTTTGTGCCCCTGGAAAAGCGCCACGCTCATGACCAAATAATTCAGACTCTAGTAAATCTTTTGGGACTGCAGAGGTGCTAAGCGATACAAATGGGCCCTTTGCTCTTGGGCTGTGTTTATGCAATGCATGGGCTACCAACTCCTTACCGGCGCCAGACTCACCAGTAATGAGCACGGTTGAATGAGATTGGGCCAAGCGGCCAATTGCACGAAAGATTTCTTGCATCGCTGGGGCTTGACCAATAATCTCAGTCGACTCTTGTCTTAAAGCAGCCAACTCCTTATTGCCAGACTCGCTCCGAATTCCCTGCTCTACAGCACGACGAATGAGCTCAACCACTTTCTCTACGTCAAAAGGTTTAGTGAGGTACTCAAAGGCACCACCCTGAAATGAAGCAACTGCAGAATCCAAATCCGAGAAAGCGGTCATGATGATGACCGGTAGATTTGGATGACTCACTTTTACATGCTGCAACAAATCCAAACCATTACCACGTGGCATGCGAATATCAGAGATCAATACTTGGGGAGTCTCTTTTTCTAATGCATTCAGAACATCGTTGGGATTGGAAAAACTCTTGTGAGGAATATTCTCTCGAGCCAAGGCTTTCTCTAAAACCCAACGAATAGATTGATCATCGTCGACGATCCAGATTGGTTTCATGATGTTTTCTCCTGCCTACGATATGGAATTTGTATATGAAAATCGGTACGACCAGGGCGACTCTCACAAGCAATGAAGCCCTGGTGTTGCTGAACAAAGGTTTGCGCCAAAGTCAGGCCTAAGCCACTACCCCCTTCTCGCCCAGAAACCAAGGGGAAGAAGATGCGCTCAATAATTTCTTTTGGAATACCTGGGCCGTTATCAATCACATGCAAATCCATCGCCAACTTGTAGCGATTCTTAGCAATCGTGACTGAACGGGCAACTCGGGTTTTTAATTCAATTTGTGCGATGCCCTGATCAATCTCTTCAGAAAGTGCCTGGGCTGCGTTGTGAACAATATTGAGTACTGCTTGTATTAGCTGCTCACGATCACCCATCACATCAGGCAAGCTCGTGTCGTAATTACGAATGATGCGCAAACCCTTAGGAAACTCTGCTAATACCAAACTGCGCACACGCTCCAGTGCCTCATGCACATTAAACGACTCCATCACATGCGCTTTGCGGTGTGGCGCTAATAGGCGATCAACTAGAGTCTGTAAACGATCGGACTCTTTAATAATGACCTGCGTATATTCACGCAAGCCTTTTTCAGGTAATTCAAATTCTAATAGCTGAGCTGCCCCACGAATACCACCCAATGGGTTTTTAATCTCGTGCGCTAAATTACGCATCAATTGTTTATTGGCTTCGACTTGTTGCGTCACGCGTTCATCGCGTTCACTACGCAACTGTTGATCAATCGGAAACCATTCCATCATGATTAAAGCAGGGTCTTCGAATGCGGCCAAAACCACGTGCGCTGGAATAGAGTCTTGATGAATGCTACCGGGCAAGGAATGTAAGACCATTTCTTGGCGTTGCGCTGATACATGACCATGTTTAATTTCTGAAATCATGGTCTTTAAGGCTTTATTATCGCCAAATAAATCGTGCACAGTCTGACCCTCAAGTGATTTACGTGAGAGATCCAACGCTGACTCAGCAGCTGGATTCACATAAACCAATTGTTGGTTCTCAGCCTCAAATACCACGATGGCATTGGGCATCTGATCGAGCAATGTCGGAAAAAAAGGAGCAGCCGAAGCTGCTCCCTTGAACGAATTGCGCAACAAACCTGCGCTCAAGTTCTCTCCTTCGCTTACAGGGAGTAGTACATATCAAATTCGATAGGATGGGTAGTCATACGGAAACGTGTGACATCATCCATCTTCAAATTGATATATGCATCAATCATGGACTGAGTGAATACACCACCGCGAGTCAAGAACTCATGATCTTTCTCGAGTGCAGCCAATGCTTCTTCCAAGCTTGCACAAACGGTTGGGATCTTTGCATCTTCTTCTGGTGGCAAGTCATACAAGTTCTTATCAGCAGCATCGCCAGGATGAATCTTGTTCTGAACACCATCCAAACCAGCCATCAACAAGGCAGAGAATGCCAAGTATGGGTTGGCCAACGGGTCTGGGAAACGAGTTTCAATACGACGACCCTTAGGACTAGATACGTGCGGAATACGAATAGAAGCAGAACGGTTACGTGCTGAGTAAGCAAGCTTCACTGGAGCCTCAAAGCCTGGAACCAAACGCTTGTATGAGTTTGTACCTGGGTTGGTAATCGCGTTCAATGCCTTAGCGTGCTTGATGATACCGCCGATGTAGTAGAGAGCGAACTCTGACAAACCAGCATAACCATTACCAGCAAATAAGTTCTCGCCGTTCTTCCAAACAGATTGGTGAACGTGCATACCTGAACCGTTATCGCCAACAACTGGCTTAGGCATAAAGGTTGCTGTCTTGCCATAGGCGTGTGCAACGTTTTGGATTACATACTTCTGCCAGATAGTCCAGTCAGCGCGTTGCACCAATGTGCTGAACTTAGTACCCAATTCGTTTTGGCCTTGACCAGCAACTTCATGGTGATGAACTTCAACTGGAATGCCTAATGATTCGAGAATCAAGCACATTTCAGAGCGCATATCCTGGAATGTATCAACTGGTGCAACTGGGAAATAACCACCCTTCTTTCCTGGACGGTGACCAGTGTTGCCACCCTCGATTTCATTACCAGATGACCATGGAGCTTCTTCGGAATCAATCTTCACGAAGCAACCCTGCATGTCGGCACCCCAACGAACGCCATCAAAAATAAAGAATTCTGGCTCAGGGCCAAAGTAAGCAGCATCACCTAGGCCAGTGCTCTTTAAGTAAGCTTCAGCGCGTTTAGCAATAGAACGTGGATCGCGGTCGTAACCTTTGCCATCTGCTGGCTCAATAACGTCGCAGGTGAGAACCAAGGTTGGCTCTTCATAGAATGGATCGATGTAAGCAGCTGTTGGATCTGGTTTAAGCAACATGTCAGAAGCTTCAATACCTTTCCAACCAGCAATAGATGAACCGTCAAATGCATGACCATCCTCAAACTTACTTTCATCAAATGCAGAAATAGGAACAGACACATGCTGCTCTTTACCCTTTGTATCCACAAAGCGGAAATCAACGAAAGTACATTCTTTCTCTTTAACTAACTTCATCACATCAGCGACGGTCTTCGTCATGCAAATCTCCTCTATTAACTAAAACTCGGAATTCAAACTTAAGGCATACACCCTTGTTCATTCCAGGCATTCAACATGCCTAACGGATGTAAGTAATTTACTGAAGCAAACAATGGGGAATAGCCATTATTGCACTAATTAAGTGCTCAATTACTCCCTATTTAACCTATAAATAGATGATTTGCACCGTTTTAGTGCAATTGGGCCTTAGCTAATATCGTGGATCTCATAGCCCAGCTCCTGCGTGCCCGTTCTTAGGGCAATCCAAGCACTTTCTAGCAGATTTGCGTTACCTTTAATACCAAGTTCGATATGTCTTTGGGCATATACGCCACCCTTACCGGTGTCCCCCACTGAAGGCAAACTAAAGACCTTAACCCCAGGGAAATTAGCCTCAATACGCTCCATTAAGGGGGTCAAAGTTGACTCAATGCCTTTAGGCACGATAAAACTTTGCTCAGCCCAGTTCTCTTGATGAAAGAGATCTTTGTAATGCGTATCTAAACACCACGCCATCATCGGTGCAGCCATGACTGGAAAGCCAGGAACGAAGTGATGCTCTTTAATCCGAAAGCCAGGGATTTGGTTATAAGGATTCGGAATGATTTCGCTGCCAATCGGAAACTCACCCATCTTGAAACGATGCTGATTCTCTGGAGTGCTTAGATCCGCTTTAATCGGATCGCCCTCAGCCATTGATTGAATACGCCCTGCAATCAGTTCTTGTGCAGTAGGATGCAATTGCGTTTTAGTTCCCAGTGCCAATGCTGCGCACTGACGTGTGTGGTCATCAGGAGTTGCGCCAATACCGCCCGTACTAAATACAACATCACCACTAACAAAACTCGCTTTTAAGGTTGCGGTAATTTGCTCCGGGTCATCAGCAACATACTTTGCCCATGACAGACTCAAGCCCCGCTCATTGAGTAGCTCAATGAGTTTACTCATATGTTTATCTTGACGACGACCCGATAGGATTTCATCGCCAATCACAATTAATCCAAATCGCCGTGTAGCAGCGGCAGTTGATGGTGTATCAACTTCAACTTTTTTCACTGCATCAACCAATTCATTGGCCATGATAAGGAAGCTCCGGATCTACCACGCGTGTTTCAACTGTTAAGGATTTTTCTAACTCTTCTTGTCTGAGTGTTTGCAAGGCATCTAATAGGAAATGACTAAACCAAAGCGCTGCGAACACAAAGATTAAAGAATAAATCCAAAGTGCCACGAAGCTCACAATAGGAAACAACACCAGAGCTAACGCAGAGGTAGCCCAAAAGAATGTTGGTACCGCTCCGAGCATGCCCGAGATAACGCCCATCGTAAGCAATGGCCAGCGATATTTCTCAAGCAGGATATCGCGCTCCTGACTGCTTGCATGTTTTGCTAATACGTCATACGACATGAGTCGCATAGTTAGCCAACCCCATAGCAAGGGAGGCAACACTGCAACCAGTGGTGGAACCCACCACACCGGCAAAGTAAGCATCACTAATGCTAAACAAATCAGCGCTGACCATAGTGTGTAAATCAGACTGCCAATGAAACCGCCGCCCTGCTTACATTCCAAGCCATGATAGGCGGATTGCCGAGCCACAATATTAACGATGTACGGCACGGTAGAAAAAGCAATAAATACTAATAGACTAATCGTGATCAAAGGAATAATCAGCATCACAAAAAAGAGAGGCGCGATCCACGCTCGGGCATTTTCAAAGCCGGCCCAAACAAGTCCTTCCTGAATCCAACTTGTAAACATGGAGGTTGTGAGAAAAATACTCAAGGCCTCAAGTGCTGGGGTCCAGGTGAGCCAGATGAGGCAACCCCATAAAACGGAGACGATTAAAAATGGTCGCAAGCTTAACCACAGCATGCGAGGATGCATCGTTCCTACCAGCGCAAGTCCAAACGATTTAAATACTTGCTGCAATCCGACCATATAACTCCTATGACATACCTTGAGTATGCTTACTTAGGCAATAACTCTTTGAACGCGTGAACTAAGCCCTGCCACTGCTGAGTGATGACGTTTTGAGAAACATTCAAGTTGCGCACGCCTGTGGGATAAACCGCCTTGGGGAAGATTGCTGTCTTAAAAACCATATCCCACCATGGAAATAAGATGCCAAAATTACATCCACCCAATACCCCTGGCTTGCCAATCGCCTCATGACCATAACCTACTGCATGGTGCATACGGTGATACATCGGGGAAATGAGAAGATAACGTGCTGACCCTAAATGCACTTTGATGTTGGAGTGCTGCCAACTTTGAATAAATTGACTTAATGCAACCAGCGCAATGAATTGCCCTGGCGAAACACCAAACAAAAGTGCGAAAAATGCCATCACTACCGCACGCATGATGTCATCCAAAAAATGATTGCGATTATCTGACCATGCAGTCATGACAGTTTGACTGTGATGCAAGGCATGCAACTGCCACCACCAGTTAAAGGCATGCGATGCGCGATGGTAGAGGTAATCAACGAAATCAAGTAAGACTAGGTAGCATAAAAAACTGACCCAAGGAATCGTTGTTACTCCAGGCCACCAACCCTCAACATTCAAACGATCAAAGCGAAAATCATGCAAGATTGAATCGATTTCAAAGAAAAATCCTGATAGTGCAATAAAGATTAGACCGTGAAAGATGCCCAAGCGATGAAACAAGGTGTAGAAAATATCGGCTTTGCTTGAAGTTGATAAGCGCTCTTGTGGCTCAGCTGGATTAAAACGTTCCCAAGTCCGCAACACCAAAATAATCAATGCAATTTGAATACAGCCAAACAAAAACCAATCGACCCCATCAAAGGCATCCTCTGCCCAAGACATCAAATCCAATTGATACAGCGCTGGCCCAACAATATTTGAGAAAAGCCATTCCTGAGCACTGCCGTAAGCATTTGCGATTGCCGAGGTGATTGAGCTTAAGTCCATGCTCTATTTTGACTGATCTACAGAATTTTTGTGCTCAGTGGGCAATAAACCGAAACAAAAGCCTCGCTGCTTCAAATTTACGATCAATTGCTCTAGCACCGCAGGTGCCCAAGGATCTTTTCTGGACCAAATGCCAAGGTGCGCCATCGTGATGTCGCCGTCTTTAATATCTCGAGTAGCTTTTTCTAATAGCAAGTGATTGGGGTGCTTGTCAGAATTAAGTTCATCCCCCAAAAATCCTGCAGGAGCCCAGCCAATATGTTGATAGCCACACATGTCCCCGATCCGAATTAAGGTTGGAGAAGTTTTGCCACCTGGTGCACGCCAGATTTTTTGTAAGGGTTGATTGGTCATCTCCTGAAAGCGCTGATCCACCCGGCGAATCTCTTTGCACATAGTCGCTTCGTTATATAGAAGGGTTTCGCCCGCCTTGGTACCAAACTGTGGCTTCTCAAACACCTGTCCCTTAGGGGCATCTTTTACAAAATAGTCATGGTCGTAGGTATGACTACCAAAGTGATGACCTTCTTTGGCAAGTTGCTGCCAAAAGGGTTTCCAAGATTCATCTAAAGCAAAATCTCCGCGAAAGGTTTTTTCATTTGCTAGAAAGAAAGTAGCTTTAACGTCTTGTCGCTTTAAGATTTCAGCAACCTTATTAGCAACGGACATGTTGCCCGTATCAAAAGTGAGATATACCGTCTTATTGCAACTAGCAGTTTGTGCATTAGCGCTCAATGAAAAACAGCCGAACAAGAGTGCGGCTGCTAGACGGGTAATCAGATTGCGCTTCATTGATGATTGGCATGAATAAGGCTAAGCCATTACTCCCATGAGGCTCTTGGATAAAAGAAGACACCATGCGGAGATTTACCAACTGGGATCACGGTGACTAGTTTCATCGTCGGAATATCAATCACACCCACTTTTTTAGCAAAACGGAAAGTCACCCACATCGTCTTACCATCGGGGGTAATTTCCATATCGTCAGGACCTGAAGGTAAACCAGTGATATCGCCCACCTTCTCTAAGGTTTGCATATTAATTAGGCTAATACTGGAAGCAATACGATTACTGACAAATACATGCTTCTTATCACCCAAAGGGCGGAAGTTGTGTGCCCCCTTGCCTGTAAAGATACGCTTCACTTCTTTGCGATTCTTCCAATCAATGACTTGAACGTTATCTTCACCAGTAATACCAACCAAAAGATATTGATCGCCCGGCGTCATCCACAGGCCTGCTGGAACTTTTCCTGTAGGCATCACCCATAATACTTTTTGAGTTTCTAAATCAATCGCAGCTAACTCACTCGAGTCTTGCAAAGTGATAAAAGCAATTTTGCTATCCGAAGTAAATGCAATGTGACTTGGGGTCTTCGCCAACTTCACCGTCTTAGCCAATTTCAAATCGGCGCCATTGGCAGAATATATATCTACGCGATCTAAACGATTGCCGTTAGCCACAAACCATTTGTGATTGGGAGAATAGCCAACCTGATATGGATCAATAATATTTGGTACACGACCCGTGATTTCACCACTCACTGGATTCATGAGTACGACGTCATTACCTGCTGCGTTAGCAATCAATAACGTTTTTTCATCTGGCGTCATCATCAAGTGATGAGGCTCTTTGCCAACAGGAACCGTTTTCACCACTTGGCGAGTTTGCATATCAATCAAGCTGACAGATGCTTGACCTGAATTGAGAATCACTGCTAATTTGGGCTGGGCTGGAGCTGCCGGAGCTTGAGCTAAGGCTTGATGTGTTATTGAGACAAAACCGACTGAAAGGGCAATAGTGCAAAAAGCTCTAATCTTGGTAAATTTATACATAACCACATTGTAAGCAATGCTGAGGGCTTGGCTGAACTCTAAATGCCCACTATTTAGCGGTGGATTTGACTTAGCGCAAGCTAGCCAAAACTTTTTCTAAACGCTTTAAGGACATTGGGGTTGGGGTTTTAAGCTCTTGGGCATATAAAGCCACCCTCAACTCTTCTAATTGCCAACGAAAATCGATCAAGGCTTGATCGTCGGTCATGGCGTAATTAGCACCCTTGCTGCCTTGCGTTAGCTTTTGCCAGGGCCTAGCTACAGACTCCCAGTCCTTTTGACATTGGGCATCCCGAGATGGATTGGACCGCATCTTATCGATCCGCATTGCAATCGCCTTTAAGTAGCGCGGTAGATGAACCAATTGGGCATAGGGAATATCTGCCACAAATTTAGGAAAAATCAGCCCTTGTACTTGCGATTGAATATCTGCATAAGCACTGGGGGATGCTGCTTTGGCTTGCGCCATCTTCTTTTGCAAATCAGCATAGGCCTGTAATGCGGCTAAGGCATGGCGTGATATTTCTTGGGCAATTAGTGCCAATCTGGGTTTACCTGCTTGCATCCGCTCAGTAAATTGTTCTGCGTTGTTTGGTAATGGTTCATTTAAGAAAGCACGCTCTATCGATAGGTTGAGTATCTGATCAATTAAACTTTCAACGGAACCCACATTAATAAAGAGCAAACCCAATTCCCGAATCCCAGGTAATTGTTTTTGTAATGCTTTGAGTGTGTCTTTATTGCCCAATGCAAATAAACGGCGCAAACCTTGCGCATGCTGCTTGCGGGCTTCTAGCAAATCATCAAACACCTCAAGATCGCAATAATCACCGCGGTCAATTAAAGCTGGGTAACCGAACAAGGTCTTATTCCCTTTTTGAATCTCTAAAGTTTCTGGTAGCTCGCCAAACTCCCAAGTGCAATAGCCGCTCTGCTCCACCCGTCTAGCCTGATCTGACTTACCAGCGCTATTGGACTTAGTAATCGCCTGCGTGCTGGGCTCAATTCCGAGTTCTGCTTGGGCTACTTCCTGAGCAACCGCTTGAAAAGCATCGCGAGCTGTCTGGCCGTATTCAGAGCGCAGTCGGGTTAAGTTACGCTCGACTTCTAATTGACGCCCATGCTCATCAATCAAACGAAAGTTCATAGATGAGTGCAAAGGCAAGGCTTCGGGCCTGAAATCCGTTCGTTTGATTTCTAGTCCACGTTCTTTGCGAATGTCCTCTATTAAGCTATCTAAAAAATCTCCGACACCAAATTGATTGGAATCGAGCTTTCGCTCTAAATAGGATTTGGCGTAATCAGGCAATGGCACACAATGGCGCCGTAGCTTCTGTGGCAAGGTTTTTAGTAAGAGCAGAATCTTCTCTTCGCACATCCCTGGCACAAGCCATTCACAACGACGACCATCAACTTGATTGAGTTGTGCCAGAGGAATTACCAGAGTGACACCATCCTTGGGGCTGCCTGGTTCAAAGTGATAGGTGAGATTGAGCTCTGCACCCCCTACCTTCATGACTTTCGGATAGCGGTCTACGGTAATTCCTGCAGCCTCATGGCGCATGAGGTCAGCCTTTTCCAAGCGAAGCTGAGCATCAAGATCTGGGGTCTTTTTGAGATGAGCCTTAAGGCCTTCTCGATTACAAACACCTTTGGGAATGCGCGACTCATAGAAAGCAAAAAGCAAATCATCATCCACCAATACATCTGGGCGACGTGAACGATGCTCTAATGCTTCGATTTCTTTAATCAGACGACGGTTATGCCAAAAGAAACCGAACGTACCAGAATATTTTTTCTTGGCATCAGCTTCAGTCTCGCGTTGAAGTGCTGGGGTGTCCATGCGCCCAAACATTTCTTCTTGCACCAGCGCCTGTCGAATGAATAACTCGCGGGCTTCTTCTGGATTGTGCGGCTCATAACGCACGCGGCGCCCGTGATAAATCGGCAAACCATATAGAGTGCCACGCTCAAAGACCAATACCTCGCCTTGGCGGTTGTCCCAAAAGGGGTCACTCAAAGACTTGATCAGACGATGGCCGGCAACTTTCTCAACCCATTGCGGTTCGATCTTAGCAATCGTGCGAGCATACATGCGGCTTGTCTCTTGCAACTCACCCGCCAAGATCCACGCGCCTCCTTTTTTGCCAATGGTCGAGCCTGGCCAGATAAAAGGGCGAATACCGCGAGCACCCACATAACCGCCCGTCTTGCTATTGCGATCCTGCGATTTTTCATCCTCTTCTTTTTTAGCAACGTAACCCAATAAGCCATTGAGCAATGACAAATGCACCTGCTCATAAGTTGCTGGGCTAGCATTTTCTTTCCAGCCCTTTTCACCTAACATGGTGTGGAGTTGTCCATGAACATCACGCCATTCACGCAAACGCCTTGGTGATAAAAATTTACTGCGGCAAAGATTTTCTAACTGACGATTGCTATGTTTATGTTGCAGGGCATCTTGGTACCAATTCCACAGCTTTACAAAGCTAAGGAACTCAGAACGTTCATCGGCAAACTGCAAATGTGCTTGGTCTGCAGCAGCCCCTTGATCCATTGGTCGTTCACGCGGATCTTGAGTAGCTAAGGCTGAAGCAATAATAGTGACTTCTTTTAATGCATTCTGTTCTTTAGCGGTTAATAGCATTCGGCCGATACGAGGATCAAGCGGAAGATCAGCAAGCTGCTTACCGATCTGGGTGAGCTTGAAACTATTGTTGATGTCTTTGCCATCACCAGCTTGCGCTTCATCAAACTCAATTGCCCCCAACTCATCCAGTAACTGCACACCATCGGCAATTGCCCTGCCCAATGGCTTATCAATAAATGGGAAATGCTGAATTTTGGATAAGCGTAATGAGCTCATGCGCAGTAAGACTGCCGCTAATGAGCTACGCAGAATTTCTGGATCAGTAAATTTAGGGCGGCTTTGATAGTCCTGCTCGCTATAAAGCCGCACACAGATACCATCTGAGACACGTCCGCAACGCCCCGCCCGTTGATTGGCGGCCGCTTGCGAGATTGGCTCAATCTGGAGTTGTTCCACCTTGTTACGATAGGAATAGCGCTTTACTCTTGCTAGGCCACTATCAATTACATAGCGAATGTTAGGAACCGTTAAGGAAGTCTCAGCAACGTTGGTGGTCAAAATAATGCGACGACCGTTTCCAGGAGAAAAGACACGTTCTTGTTCTGCTACTGATTGACGTGCAAAGAGACTTAATACTTCCGGATGAAAGCGTTGTTGCAGTACGTGATCTTTTCGTAACGCTTCTGCGCAATCCCGTATCTCGCGCTCACCAGGCAAAAAGACTAGAACATCTCCCGCCCCACTTGTACCTTCGCGCCAGACCTTAGCGATTTCTTCTGCAACTGCATCGGGAATTTCTTTGGCAGTCTTTGATTCTTTTTTGCCGTCAGGCTTGGTGTCTGGCTCTAGCGGTGAATAGCGCTGCTCTACCGGAAATAATCTGCCACTCACTTCAATGACCGGGGCAACTTTGCCATTCATCGCAAAGTGCTCAGCAAAGCGCTGAGCATCAATCGTCGCAGACGTAATAATGAGCTTGAGGTCAGGTCGCTTAGGCAGTAACTGTCTTAAGTACCCCAATAAGAAATCAATATTCAGACTGCGTTCGTGTGCTTCGTCAATGATGAGCGTGTCATAAGCCTTGAGCTGAGGGTCCCTCTGAGTCTCTGCCAACAAGATGCCGTCCGTCATCAACTTAATGGAGGCGGTATGACTGGTCTTATCTGCAAAGCGCACCTGATAGCCCACATCTTGGCCAATTGGTGAACCTAGTTCTTGGGCGATGCGCTTAGCAGTTGCTGTGGCTGCAATACGTCGTGGCTGAGTATGGCCAATGAGCTTGCCACCATTGATCGTGCCCCGCCCTAGGTCCAAACAAATCTTGGGTAGCTGGGTAGTCTTACCTGAGCCAGTCTCACCGCACACAATCACCACCTGGTGGCTCTGCAAGGCATCCTTGATTAACTGACGCTGACCAGAGACGGGTAATTCTTCCGGAAAGCGGATATCAAGCCGGCGTCCGGTGTTGGAAGCAGGCACAGGCTTAGTGATTGGTTTGGGTTTTTGTTGGTTTATGAGCTCTTGCACCCTATAATTTTCTCACTATGCCGACAAATGCACCAAACCAGGCGCCAAGCGCTGAAGAATCTACCTCCAACTTCCCCTTTGTAGGGTGGTTGCGCGATGTTGCGCCCTATATTCATAGCTTCCGCGAAAAGACCTTTGTTATCGCCTTTGCTGGTGAACTCGTTCAAGAAATCGGCCTTGAGAACCTCATCGAAGATATTGCGATGTTGCATGCCATGGGCATGCGGATTGTTTTAGTCCACGGTATTCGTCCGCAGATTGAAGAACAACTCATGCTGCGCAAGATTAAGAGCAAGTTTGGTAAAAGTGCAATGCACAGCTATCGGATTACCGATGCGGCCGCTCTGGAGTGTGTTAAAGAAGCTGCTGGTGAATTGCGTCTGGATATCGAAGCAGCATTTAGCCGCGGCCTTCCAAACACGCCAATGGCGGGTTCTCGTATCTCAGTGATTTCAGGAAACTTTATTACTGCAATGCCGGTAGGTGTTGTTGAAGGTGTTGACTATATTCATACCGGTTTAGTACGTAAGGTTGACTCCACCTCCATTAAGTTATCGCTTGACAGCAATAAAATTGTTTTACTTTCTCCTTTAGGCTTCTCGCCAACAGGCCAGGCATTTAACTTAGCTTACGAAGATGTAGCAGCCTCTACTGCGGTCGCTCTTAAAGCCGACAAGCTGATTTTCTTAAGTCCTTACGAGGGCTTACATGATGCTGAGGGTGACCTCATTACTGAACTTTCTATGCCGCAGCTGCAAGAGTACGTTGCACTGAATAAAGATCTTGATCTGGGCATGAAGGGCTTGCTCAACATTGCTGGCAAAGCCATTCGCGCTGGCGTGAGCCGAGTTCACTTCTTGCCATGCAATCAAGATGGCGCCCTATTAGAAGAACTCTTTACCCACGATGGCATTGGCATGATGTTGGCGTCTTCCGATATTGAGAATCTACGCGAAGCCAATCAAGATGATGTGGGCGGCATATTGCAACTCACGATGCCGCTGGAAGAAGAAGGTATTTTGGCCGCTCGCGGGCAAGACGTGATTGAGCGTGATATTCAGCGCTTTTCCGTGATTGAGCATGACCGTGTTCTATTCGGTTGCGCCGCCCTCTTCCCGTTCCCCAATGGTGTTGGTGAATTAGCCTGTCTCGCGGTAGACCCAGATGTTCAAGGGTCTGGTGACGGCGAGCGTTTGCTCAAACGTGTTGAGATGAGAGCCAAGCAAGAAGGCATCAAAAAATTATTTGTCCTCACTACTAGAACTGAGCACTGGTTCCTCAAGCGCGGCTTTAAGCGGGCTACAGTGGATGACTTGCCGGAAGAAAGAAAGCAAATTTACAACTGGGACCGCAAGTCCATGGTGTTAACCAAAGATCTTTAAGAAATATCAGCAATATTAGAAAGGCATTACAGATGGCACGGATGGTTCAATGCATCAAACTCAATAAAGAAGCAGAAGGCATGGATTTCGCTCCGCTTCCTGGTGAATTGGGCAAAAAGATTTGGAATCAAGTTTCTAAAGAGGCTTGGGCTGCTTGGTTAAAGCAACAAACTATGTTGATTAACGAAAACCGCCTCAATATGGCCGATCCTCGTGCTCGCCAATACCTGTTAAAGCAAGTTGAAAAGTACTTCTTTGAAGGCGGCGCTGATATGGCGCAAGGCTACGTACCGCCAGCCGAATAAACCGATGGGGATGCCCCGTCGGTTTTTTATTTGTCTTTATTTTTAAATTACTTTTTAGAGTGCTATGCGACTGACGCCAGAAGCATTACTCACCAGCAAGATATTGGCTTTTTCTTTAGCAAATAATCCAACGGTAATCACACCGGCGATTTGATTGATCTGAGATTCCATTTTGCTGGGGTCGGTAATTTGTAAGCCTGCTACATCCAAGATCCAACCACCGTTATCAGTTACAAACGGCTCACTTGGAGTTTGATCGAGATCTGCACGAGTGTTCTTTGCCAAACGCAAAGTGACTTTGCCGCCAAACTTTTCGAGCTCTCTACACACTACCCCTTTAGCAAGCGGAATGATTTCTACAGGAAGTGCGAAGTTGCCAAGTACGGACACCTGTTTAGAAGAGTCGCAAATACAAATGAATTGCTTGGCCATGGAGGCGATGATTTTTTCCCGAGTCAGCGCACCGCCCCCACCTTTTATCATATGACCGGCAGGATCAATTTCATCAGCACCATCAACATAGGCCGGCAGACTGAGGACATCATTGGGGTCAAGCACCTTAAAGCCATGCTTGAGCAATCGCTCGGTGGTGGCATTCGAGCTAGAAACCGTTCCCGCAAAATGATCTTTATGAGGGGCCAAGGCATCTATAAAGCAGTTGGCAGTAGAACCAGTGCCAACCCCCAGGATTTGCCCAGCAGGCAGTTTCAATACCTCGTCGCGAGCTGCCTCGCCTACCAGTTGCTTGAGTTGATCCTGATTCATATCTATGCTAAACGCCCTTATATCTTTTATAAAACTACGTAGTCAATGCATCTATCATATGATATTCATAAGCAACTCACTATAGAAACTTCTCAATCAGAGTCATCCAACTATGAACAGCGCGTCCTCAGCCTCCAGTCAACTAGAGCAACTCAAGAAACTGACCACGGTCGTTGCCGACACTGGTGATTTTGAGCGTATGCAGGCCTTTCAACCTCAGGATGCTACGACCAACCCCTCCCTCATTCTCAAAGCTGCTCAGCAAAGTAATTATCAGTCTCTGGTGAACTCAGTAAAAGCTGCTCACCCAGGAATGAGCCCCACTGAATTAGTGGATTACATCTTGGTCGCTTTTGGCCTAGAAATTTTAAAGATTGTTCCTGGTCGCGTTTCGACTGAAGTCGACGCCCGATTATCTTTTGATACCCAAGCTACAGTTGCCAAGGCGAAACACTTGATTAGCTTGTATGAGTCTCATGACATTGACCGCAAGCGCATCCTAATTAAATTAGCTGGTACCTGGGAAGGCATTGCCGCAGCAAAACAATTAGAGGCAGAAGGAATTCATTGCAATATGACCCTACTCTTCTCGCTTGTGCAAGCAGCTGCATGTGGTGCTGCAAATGCAAAATTGATTTCTCCATTCGTCGGGCGGATTACGGATTGGTACAAGGCCAAATTAGGCGCCAATTGGAGCGATGTCAATAATGGTGGAGCCAATGATCCAGGCGTAACTTCAGTCAAACGCATCTTTCACTATTACAAGCACTTTAGGATTGCTACAGAGATTATGGGTGCGAGCTTTCGCAACACTAGTCAGATTCTTGAACTCGCTGGTTGCGACCTGCTTACCATTAGCCCAGAGCTATTGGCTGATTTAAGTGCGGCTACTGGAGTGGTTAACAAAAAATTGGATTCTGCTAATGCCAAAGCAGCTTTGAGTGCTGAGAATATTGTGCAGCTCAAGTTAGATGAGTCAAGCTTTAGATTGCAACTGAATAATGATGCGATGGCAACAGAAAAGCTAGCAGAAGGGATTCGCAATTTCTGCATCGATACAGAAAAGTTAGAGATGCTACTAGCCAAGTAATTGGCTAGCATTCACAGCGCTTACTTCTTAGCAGTATTGATTCCGAGCATGCTATACGCTCCGCAATAACCAAGTACTCCGGTTAAAAAAGACGCAATTCCGATCCAAGCCCACGGGCCTGTGATTCCAAACCCAGCCAAACCCATCAGGGTGACGCCAACCGTCATACGAAGAACGCGATCGGTGTGACCAACATTGCATTTCATAAAAGCCCCTTTTAGTGAATGACTCAATTCAGCTTAGGCTTATTTAGCAGTTTTAGCAAGACGCTGTCTTAGTGCCTCATAAAGACAGACGCCGCTCGCTACAGATACATTCAAACTCGAGACCACACCCTGCATTGGAATGCGTACAAGCTCATCACAAGTTTCTTTTGTTAGGCGACGCATACCCTCACCCTCAGCCCCCATGACGATGGCAATGGAGCCAGTGAGATCAATGTCATAAATTGATTTTGTAGCCTCATCATCCGTACCGATTAACCAAACACCTGCTTCCTGCATCTCTTTCATGCTACGAACGAGGTTGGTAACGGTAATCACTGGCATGACCTCAGAGGCTCCGCTAGATACTTTGCTCACTGTTGCGTTGATTGAGGCAGAGCGATCTTTCGGAATGACTACCGCGTCTACGCCTGCTCCATCGGCAACCCGTAGGCAGGCACCAAAATTATGAGGGTCAGTCACGCCGTCCAGAACCAAAAATAAAGGCTTCTCTTGGGCTCCTTCAACATCCTCAATCACTTCAGTGATGGTGCGAGCAATTGTCATTTTTTCAGCCAAAGCAACTACGCCTTGGTGACGATCATGACCAGTGAGTTTTTGTAGGCGCTCTGCATCAGCAGCATGCAAGCGTTCACCTAAAATCTCTTCAGCCTGCTTTAGAAAATCTCCCATGCGTCGATCGCGGCGGCTCGGATCAAAATAGACCGATTTCAGACTATCGGGGTCAACGCGTAAACGCGCTTGAACCGCATGAAATCCCACTAATATTTGTTTCATCTTTTACTTGATCTTTACTTGCTCATTATTGGGCGTTTACTTACGTCTAGCCTTGGTATTGCGTACTGGTGGTTTAGTGCCAGCAGGCTTACCAACAGATCGGCCAGGCTTATTCGCCTTTCCATTCTTACGGCTAGCCTTGCTCTTAGACTGGGTAGCACCCAAGGTGCCTGCAGACTTAGCCGCATTCACATTGATACCACTTGGCTTTTGAGGCACCTTATGAGCTGGACGACTCTTATTCGGAGCAGCCTTCTTATTTGGTCTACCAGTATCTGCAGCCAATAACAATTGACGGCGACTAGAAGATCCTCCGCCTTCAGCCCCACCACTTTTCACGAGACTAAATTCAATCTTACGTGCGTCTAAGTCAACGCGGCTAACTAAAACATGCATCCGATCGCCTAAGCGATAACGAATACCAGTGCGCTCGCCGCGTAATTCTTGGCGAGCCTCATCATATTGGAAGTAGTCACCACCTAATTCAGTAACGTGAACCATACCTTCAACAAAAAGATTCTCTAATTGAATGAACAATCCAAAATTCGCTACACCAGTGACTGTGCCGGCATATTCTTGGCCAAGATGGTCACGCATGTAATAGCACTTAAGCCATGCCTCTACATCACGTGATGCCTCATCAGCACGACGCTCATTCGAAGAGCAGTGAACACCCAACTGACCCCAAATCGGCATCGCTGCATTTGCACCTTTTGGGGCCTTGGCGCCCTTAGCTAAACCTGCTTTGGCATCGCTTTGGGATTTCTTAGCATTAACGGCATTCTCTCTACCCTTACCCTTACGTGGCAATGTGAGATTAAGAGGTACTTTTGGCGGCAATACTGGAACGTAAGGCTTTTTCTGCAAGATTGACTTAATCACACGATGGGTCAACAAGTCTGGATAACGACGGATCGGACTCGTAAAGTGTGAGTAGGCTGGATACGCTAAACCAAAGTGACCCTCATTATCGGGCTGATACATCGCTTGCTGCATCGAGCGCAAAACAACCGATTGGAGCATATTGGCATCAGGTCGCTCTTTAATTTCGCGCATCAACTTTGCAAAGTCACGAGGTTTTGGTTTTTCTCCACCACCTAAAGACAGACCTGAGGTTCTTAATACTTGGCGCAGGGTAACAAGCTTCTCTTCAGAAGGCTCGCCATGCACACGATACAGACTTAATTGCTTGTTCTTTTCAATGAAGTCGGCAGCGCAGACGTTTGCTGTCAACATGCACTCTTCAATCAAGCGATGTGCATCATTTCGGAGACGTGGCTCAATTCGCAAAATCTTGCCAAGCTCATTGCTAATAATTTGGGTTTCAGTAGTTTCAAACTCGATAGCACCACGCTTCTCGCGAGCAGACAAGAGAATCTTGAATAAAGAATAGAGATTGGTTAATAGCGGACGAAATTGTGCAAAGCGCACTGCCTCAGGACCCTTACTATTCGAGAGAATTTCCCAAACGGTGTCATAGGTAAAGCGCTGTGCAGAATGCATGACCGCTGGATAAAACTGGTAAGCCAAAACCACTCCGTTGTTATCGACTACAGAGTCGCAAACCATACAGAGACGATCGACATTGGGGTTAAGCGAGCACAGACCATTGGAGATCTTCTCTGGCAACATCGGAATGACCCGTCTTGGGAAATACACTGAAGTTGCGCGTAGCAAGCCTTCATCGTCCAGGGGATGGCCCGGTTTTACATAGTGAGATACGTCAGCAATAGCCACGATCAGACGCCATGCCTTGGTCTTGCCGTACATGACTGGCTCGCAATAGACAGCATCATCAAAATCTCGAGCATCGGCACCATCAATCGTCACTAGCGGTATATCACGCAGATCTACGCGACCTTCCAAATCTTCTTGCTGAACCGAATCAGGTAAAGCCGCCGCCTCTTTCATAGCTGCAGTTGAGAACTCATGAGGTACGCCATACTTACGCACAGCGATTTCGATTTCCATGCCAGGATCATCAATCTCACCCAAGACCTCTACAACCCGCCCTACCGCTTGGCGATAGCTATCTGGGTAGTCAATAATCTCAACGCTAACGACTTGGCCTAACTTTGCCTGTCCTTGACCCTTTGGCGGAATCAAAATGTCATGGCCAATACGCTTATCTTCAGGCGCAACAATCAACACACCGCTCTCATTGAGAAGACGGCCAATGACGACTTTGTTAGCATGCAAAACGACCTCAACGATCTGACCCTCAGGGCGACCACGTCGATCGGCTCCTAATACTCTGACATTGACTCTATCGCCGTGCATGACGCGGGACATTTCTCTTTCAGAGAGAAAGATATCTTCACCACCATCATCAGGAATAACAAATCCAAATCCATCTCGATGTCCTTGAACCGTACCTAAACGATCCGCCTCGCGGGGCATCAAGTCTTTTGCTTTACGCATTTAATTCCTTCGGCAATACATGCCCTATCTATATATCTACTGATATCTATTTTTGTTATGAATAAGGCTACTGTATCAAACCATCAAGTCTGAAGCGAAAAAGCCAAAATGGGGTTCAAAAAGCCTAAAAACGCCCATCCCTCTATAATAGAGGCATGCCCAGGTGGCGAAATTGGTAGACGCACCAGCTTCAGGTGCTGGCGATCGTAAGGTTGTGGGGGTTCGAGTCCCTTCCTGGGCACCATTTATCCTCAAAAGCAATTTGATTGAAACTTAAACCGACAAGATTACCCTGCTAGATTGCCATTGAGCGGTGCAAGATCTTGGTCTTCATTTCTTCCCAGAGACTTGCAAAATCCTCAATTTTTTCATCTGAGAGTTTTACTGGGTCGTAGAGATGCCCAAAGACAATGGAATTTCTTTTAACCAAGGTCTTCTCAAACTCTGAAAGCCCAATCGGCTTATCTTCAAGATTGCGAGTTAACTCAGCCGAGCAAACGATAGCTTGAGCATCGTCTTTATCGACCACCGCAAATTCAATAAATTGCTGTGCTTGATCCACAATGACCAGGGTCCCGCGAGCATAGCTAACAGCGTCATGCTCTTGAATAATGTAGGACAAAAACTGATCCTCTTCAGCCCTCTCCATCTGCAAGTCATCGATAAAGAATAGATATTGGTCACCATCACCATTCACCAAGGTAAATACTTTTGGCGTGGCACCATGACCTAAGACAATATTGCGATAGTACTGCGCTACCTCTAGAGCAAGATTTTCTGAATAAAGATGCATTACAAAATCACTTACAGGTTTAATTAAGCCAAGTTCTTTTTCAAGAATTCTATGGTTCTATCCCAAGCCAGTTTTGCAGCTGACTCGTTATATTGCAAGGGAGACAAGCCACGAGCATCTGACTTTGGGTTTGCAAAAGCGTGCTTGGCGTCATAGCGATAAAACTCATGACTTACATCAGCCTCATTTAATTTCGCCTCTAGCTGATCTACTCCGGAGATAGCAAAGAAGTCATCATGGGTTGCCCAATGAGCCATCATAGGCTTGGTAATTGCCTTTGCATCCACATACTCCAGTGGAGGATAGCCGTACCAAACAACTGTGCCATCGAGCTCAGGAACATTGCATGCCGATAGGACTGTCAGTGCTCCGCCCATACAAAATCCTGTCACTGCCACCTTTTTGCTTCCAGTCGCTTTGAGATATTGCACCGCTCCACGTATATCTTGACCAGCGGCATCGCCAAAGTTCAGATCACCCATGAGATGTTCCGCCTCTTTTGCTTCAAGGGCTAGTTTGCCGCGATATAAATCGGGTACTAGGGCGCGATATCCCGCTTTAGCTAAACGATCTGCCACGAACTTTACTTCATCATCTAGACCCCACCATTCCTGAATCACAACAACGCCTGGTGCATTGGCTGGGTCAGCAGGGTCTGCTAAGTAACCTTTAATCACCTGGCCATCGGGCCTTTTGTATTCGATCATATGCACTCCTAAATTACTCTCTGTGTAATGACTCTTTAAGCAGTCTTCATTTTTGCGTCAGTATGAATATAGCCCACCAGCCAGAATGTGAGCAAGCCACAAACTGCTGCACCATAGCCAACGAGGTTGTAATGTTCCATCTTGCCATCTGCAGTAATGGTCACCACCCAGCCAGCCAAGACAGATGCAATACCAGAGGCCAGCATCTGTACTGAGCCAACCAGGCTCATAAATGTCCCTCGAATTTTGGGCTCTACTAGCTGGCTCACAATCGCCATTGCCGGAATCATGCGTCCTGAAATCAAGATGAAGAATGAAGTGGAATTGATTAACACGACCCATAAAGGTACCGGGACCAAATTGGTAGTCACGAGAAGCGGGATCAGACTGATAATCGCCAGCATTCTAAATACCCTGACCTTGCCATACTTATCTGCCATGTGGCCTATTAAGCGAGAGCTCATCAAGGTAGCAACCCCGCCACAGAGATAGATCAAGGAAATATACGAGTTTGCAATTCCGACGTTTGAAGTGAGATACAAAGCGATATAGGGAATGACCGAAAAGCCCGTGATCATAATCAAACCCATGAATAAGAATGCGCGAGCATGCTGATGGGCAATTAAGACTTCATAAATCTGCTTAAAGCGACTACCCTCTTGTACATGATGCAAGTGACCGGAGATCTTGGGAATATTGCGATAACCAATAAAGAGAATCACAGTAGATATCAGGCCAATAAACATAAATGGCGCACGCCAGCCTAAGGACTCAATATGGTTTGCCAAGAAAAGACTTAATGGCACACCAGCAACAGTAGAAACAGAGAACGCTGCCATGACAGTTCCCAAGGCCTTACCTCTGCGCTCAAATGGAATGGAATCAGCAACAATCGTCTGAACCAGCGACCCTAAGATGCCACCAAATGCGCCTGCGCAAGCACGAGCAATAAATAATAGATGGTAGTTAGGCGCAAAACCGCAAGCCACAGTAGCCACAATGAAACAAATATACAGACGCAGTAGTAATTGCCTGCGCTCAAAGCGGTCCACATAATAAGTAGCAAAGACTCCCGCTACAGCCGCCGCAAAGGTATAGGAAGAAAGTAGTAAACCAAACTGATGGGTATTGATCGAGAGCGCTTTAATGAACTGAGGCCCTAATGGCATCATGATCATGAAATCTAAAATATGGGTGAACTGAATACCCGCTAGCGCAAAGAGAAAGAAACGCTCTCTCTTAGGGGATTCAAATAGGGTGTTTGGCTGGTTCAAAGGCTGCTTTACAGGGTTAGATCAATATGACATTATCGCCTTTGATACCTATTTTTGCTGAGATCCCCATGGCCGCCGAAAACATTAGCTTCCCCCAACCCGCTCTACAAACGACGGTATTAGGCATTCCAGCAATACCACTGATCACCGATATTTTCTTTGGGATTTTGGGGCTCATCATTATTTTGGTATTTCATGGCAGCTTGATTAATCACATCATCATGCGCTTTGATAGAAGAGTAAATCGAAATCTTGAGCTTGGCCAATATAACCGCGTATTTGTGCATTTTTACGTCTCATTTTTCTTTATTGCATTAGTGCACATTATTGAAATCATCTTATGGAGCATGTTCTTGTTGGGTCTTGGCTTGATGGATGATGCTATTCAAGCGCTATTATTTGCTGGAAGCTGCTACACCACTGTTGGCTTTGTCGCGGATGTTTTACCCGTTGGCTGGAAGAGCCTTGCTTTCTTCATTGCATTTACAGGGCTCTTTTCCTTGGCATGGACAACTTCAGTCATGATCGGCATGACTAATACCTATAAAGCTGCTTGGAACCTCAAATACGGCCAAGATGACCTTAGCTCTTCTTAATGTAATAGCCGTAAACGCAGCGACTTCCCCCTCTTGAGGGATTATGGGTATCAAAGATAACTCCATCAATGACAGCGGTCAGATGCTTTGAGACTTTAACGATCAAAGCGCCATGAGGTAACTCGTTGCGTCTTAAATGCACCTGACAACCAGCGCCAACCTTCATCGTTGGTACCCATTCAAAGCCCAGACTCAGAATGTAATCATGAAAGACATTACGGTGATTGCCATTGCGCGGCGAAGATCCCCTGCGCGTGAGGTGTCTTGATAACTTGTTATCTCGCTCAGTGGCATAACGCTCATTCGCTTTGCGTAAATCTTCATAAACCTGCATATAGGGAAGATTGGCTGCGATCGCAATCGACCGTACTACACAGTCACCTGCCCCACCTTTAAAGCCAGCTGCCTCCCTACCACCATCATGAAGCTGAAAGGCAAAGGTTTGCTGCGGACGCAAGAATAAATTTAAGAAACCAAACATCAGGTGTGCGGAGGTTGAAAATAAAAAATGGACTTGCCTTTCGACAAATCCATTTCTATTAGCAAATCGAAGTAGATGATCAGCTGATTACTTCACTTGTGCTTTCTTTACTTCCAAGCGCCATGCATGCAACAAAGGCTCAGTGTAGCCATTAGGCTGCTCGAGACCTTTAAAAATCAAGTCGCTAGCGGCTTTATAGGCATAAGAATCTTTGTAGTTTGGCATCATTGGCTTGTACAACGGATCCCCAGCATTTTGACCATCTACTACCTTGGCCATGCGCTGCAAAGTCTCATTAACCTGGTCCGCAGTCACGATACCATGCAATAACCAGTTGGCGATATGCTGGCTAGAGATACGCAAAGTAGCGCGGTCTTCCATCAAACCCACGTTATGAATATCAGGAACCTTGGAACAACCAACACCCTGATCAATCCAACGAACGACATAACCCAAGATACCTTGGCAGTTGTTGTCCAACTCTTGCTGAATCTCTTCTTTAGACCAGTTTGGCTTCTCAGCCACTGGAATGGTCAACAAGTCATTAATCAGGGCCTCTGCTTCAGCTGCTGTATCGAGCTTTTCCATTTCTTTCTGGAGTTCAGCAACGTTTACTTGGTGATAGTGAAGTGCGTGCAAGGTAGCTGCGGTTGGTGATGGTACCCATGCAGTGTTTGCGCCTGCTTTAGGATGAACAATCTTTTGCTCAACCATGGCTTTCATCATGTCTGGCATTGCCCACATACCCTTGCCGATCTGTGCGCGGCCACGTAAACCACAATCTAGACCTGCAAATACGTTACGGCGCTCGTAAGCAGATAACCATTTACTGGTTTTCATATCACCTTTGCGGATCATTGGGCCAGCGTACATAGAGGTATGCATTTCATCACCAGTACGATCCAAGAAACCAGTATTAATAAAGGCAACACGGGCACCTGCAGCAGCAATCGCTGCTTTGATGTTGGCGCTCATACGACGCTCTTCATCCATGATGCCCAATTTAACGGTATCCGCTGGTAAGCCCAGCAATTTCTCAACACGACCAAAGAGTTCGGCAGCAAAAGCCACTTCTTCAGGGCTGTGCATTTTTGGTTTAACGATGTAAACGGAACCCTTGCGAGTATTGCCAATCGCTTGAGTTGCCGGACGATTGATGTCATACAAAGCAATCAATACAGTCACTACTGCATCTAGGATGCCTTCGTAAATCTCTTTACCTGCGCCAGTAATGATTGCTGGATTCGTCATCAAGTGGCCGACGTTACGCAAGAATAGAAGTGAACGTCCGTGCAAAGTAACTACGCCATCTTTAGCATTAACTGCGCCAATACCAGCGGTGTATTTGCGGTCTGGATTTAAGGTGCGAGTAAAGGTTTTGCCACCCTTACTTACTTCCTCAACCAATGTGCCCTTCAAAATACCAAGCCAATTTTCATAGGCGAGCACTTTGTCGTCACCATCGACTGCTGCAATAGAGTCTTCCAAGTCCAAAATGGTAGAAAGCGCCGCTTCGAGCACAACATCATTAATGCCCGCCGGATCGCTAGCACCAATAGTCTTACTCTTGTCGATTTCTATATCGATATGAACACCGTTATTCCGGAGAAGCACAGAGCTTGGAGCGGCTGCATCACCTTGATAACCTACGAATTGCTTCTCATCAGCCAAACCAGTTGTACTACCATCTTTGAGCTTCACAGATAACTTATTACCATCTACTGTGTAAGCCACTGAATCTTTGTGTGAACCTTTAGCTAATGGAGCGGCTTGATCCAAGAAATTGCGCGCATAAGCAACCACTTTAGCGCCACGAATTGGGTTGTATGCACCAGTCTTCGTTGCGCCATCTTCTTCAGACAGAACATCGGTACCGTACAAAGCATCGTACAAAGATCCCCAACGCGCATTTGCTGCGTTCAGTGCATAGCGGGCATTGAGAACCGGAACGACTAACTGAGGGCCTGCTTGTAATGCCAACTCATCATCAACATTCTTAGTCGTTCCAACTACCTTACCTGGAACTTCGTCAAGGTAAGCAATTTCTTTTAGGAATTTGCGATATGCAGGCATATCTTTAATTGGGCCTGGGTTTGCTTGATGCCATTTATCCAAGTCAACCTGAATACGATCGCGCTTTGCAAGTAAGGCTTCATTTTTTGGAGTTAAGTCTTTAACGATTTCATCAAAGCCTTTCCAAAAGTCAGCACTCTTGATGCCAGTTCCTGGAAGCACTTTGTCTTCAATGAAACGATATAGAGGTGTTGCCACTTGAAGGCTATTGCAGGTTGTACGCGCAGTCATGTTCTAAACCTTAATTTCTAATGCAAAAAGTTAATAAATAGTTTGTAAATCAGAGAATCGGATATTTTCCATTAATCCTGAAAAGGATGCTGGAGCAAGATGGTTTCGTCACGCTCCGGGCCTGTAGATACCATTGCAATTGGTTTACCAGCCACCTCCTCGATACGGCGTAAGAAGTTTTGAGCTTCCACAGGCAGTTTTGCCCATTCACGAATACCGAAGGTGGTGCCTTTCCAGCCTGGGAAATCCTCATAGATTGGTTCGCAACGAGCTACTGATTCAGCGCCACGTGGCAAAACGTCTAATTTTTTACCGTCCAAGGTGTAGCCAACGCATAAGCGAATAGTTTCCAAACCATCGAGCACGTCAAGCTTAGTGATACACAAACCAGATAAGCCGTTAATTTGAATCGAGCGCTTTAACGCTGCTGCATCTAACCAACCAGTACGACGTGGACGCCCAGTAACAGAACCAAACTCCTTACCAACTTCAGCCAAACGAACGCCAATTGGATCTTGTCTTGCTGGATTGTCATGGTCATAGAGTTCACTTGGGAATGGTCCAGCGCCAACGCGCGTGCAATAGGCCTTAGTAATACCCAAAATGTATTGGAGTGAATCTGGGCCAACACCCGAACCAGCGGCAGCATTACCTGCTACGCAGTTACTGGAAGTGACGTATGGATAAGTGCCATGATCGATATCAAGCAAGGTACCTTGCGCACCTTCGAACAAAAGATTTTGGCCGGCCTGCTCAGCGGCATACAAAGCGCTTGAGACATCAACTACCATAGGCTTGAGACGTTCTGCATACGACATCGCTTCAGCAAGTGTCTTCTCATAGTTCACAGGCTCAGCGCCATAGTAATTAGTGAGCATGAAGTTGTGATATTCCAAGTTCTCACGCAATTGCGCAGCAAACTTTTCTGGGTAAAACAAATCTTGTACACGCAGAGCACGGCGCGCAACTTTATCTTCATAGGCCGGTCCAATGCCGCGACCAGTAGTGCCAATCTTCGCTTCGCCACGCTTTTTCTCACGCGCATGATCAATCGCTACGTGGTACGGAAGAATTAAGGTCGTCGCTTCGGAAATCCTCAAACGGGATTGAACATCTAAACCAGCAGCTTCGAGCTCGCCAATTTCTTTAAAGAGCGCCTCTGGTGAGAGCACCACGCCATTACCGATATAGCAAATGACATCTTTATGCATGATCCCAGAAGGAATCAAACGCAAGATCGTTTTCTTGTCACCAATAATCAAAGTATGACCAGCATTGTGACCACCTTGGAAGCGAACTACTGCTTGTGCATGGTCAGTCAACCAATCAACCACTTTACCTTTGCCTTCATCACCCCACTGGGTGCCAATGACAACTACGTTACGACCTTGTGCTTGCTGCTTTGAAGACATAGTGAAATCCAAAAAGATAATTACAAAATAGATTAAGTGTTTTGCTGATGCTTACTGGTTACTTTTTCTTGATTTCCCAAGAGCTACCCTGCTTTACTAGCTCTCGGTCACATTCATATTCGGCTGCCTCTACAGACTCGCCAGCGAGTACCTGAATCACAACTTCGCCACGGTTACGCAACTCAGCAACCGCTTGTTCCAATACAGCATCTTGAACCCAAGGTGCGAGGATCGCAAGCTTACGCACCTTAAGCGGTGACAAGCTTGCCAAAGTAAGCAAATCCAATGAAAAACCCGTTGCTGGACGTGAACGTCCGAAAGCCTGACCCACTTGGTCATACCGACCGCCTCTAGCAATCGGTTGTGGCAAGCCATCTACATAGGCGGCAAACATCACACCGCTGTGATATTGATAGCCACGCAGATCTGCTAAGTCGATGCTCAGCTCTAGACCAGCATTGGCGTTTGCAGCAGAAATAATGCGCTCCAGATCAGTTAAAGCCTGATCAATCGCAGCGTGCTTAGGCAGTACTTTTTTTGCCTTTGCCAATACTTCAGCACAAGGGCCATTTAGTTCAGTTAAGGCAAGTAGCGCTTCAGCTACTTTTGCAGGCAAACAAGTAGCCCATTGCTTTAAGCGTGGACGATCTTTACTCTGCAAAAGACTATATAAAGATTCGATCGTTTCTTTGTCCAGCTTTTGGTCGGCCAAAATACCAGTCAAGATGCCGGCATGCGACAAATCAAGATATACCTTCTTCAGGCCCGCTACATTTAGGGTCTTGAGTAATAAGGTAATCGCTTCAAAGTCGGCTTCCCAATTAGCAGAGCCATAAATCTCAGCGCCCAATTGCAATTGTTCGCGTGAAGAACTCCCAACTGGGGTGCGGGCGTGCGCTACGGAACCTGCGTAACAAAGACGGGTCACACCAGCACGATTGAGTAAGTGTGCATCAATACGCGCCACTTGTGGGGTGATGTCAGCGCGCAAACCTAATGTGCGGCCAGACAATTGATCCACTAATTTAAAGGTCTGCAAGTTCAGGTCTGAACCAGTACCCGTCAATAATGAATCTAAGAACTCCAAAATAGGGGGCGCAACTAGCTCATAGCCATAAGATTGATACAGGTCCAAGATAGTGCGGCGCAAAGTCTCCACCTTGCGTGCCTCAGCCGGCAAAACGTCTGCAATATCTTCGGGAAGTAACCAACGATTCATGATGTGAACTATTCGCTTTCTTATTTCTTATTTTTTGTGCAGATTCTTAAAGAATTCGCCATTAGGCTCAATCACCATGAGGTCCTTCTTATCTTTGAAGGAGTTGCGATAGGCCTCTAAGTTCTGATAGAACTGCGCAAACGAAGGGTCACGTCCAAAAGCTTCAGCATAGACAGCTGTGGCCTTAGCATCCCCTGCACCCTTGATCTTTTGAGCATCACGATAAGCTTCAGCCAAAATCGTATCGCGTTGACGCTCGGCATTGGCGCGAATCTTGTCGGACTCAGCAGCGCCAGTTGAGCGCAACTCATTAGCAACGCGCTTACGCTCAGCTTCCATGCGGCGATATACAGAATCACTAATTTCTGCAAGCAAGTCAACACGCTTTAAACGCACGTCTACAATCTCAACACCAATATCTGAGGCGTCTACTGCAACCTTTTTGCGGATACCCTGCATCACTTCTTCGCGTTGATCCGAAATCAGCTCGCGTACAGTGCGCTTGGTGAACTCCTCATTCAGTGCAGAACGAACCAATTGGGTTAGGCGATCTTGGGCTAAGCGCTCATCACCCTTAAAGCTAATGAAGAATTTACGTGGATCAACAATGCGCCACTTCACATAAGAATCGACTAAGAGGTTCTTTTTCTCAGCAGTTATAAAGCGCTCTGCTTCTGGATTGTCGATCGTCAGAATGCGGCGATCAAAGAAACGCACACTCTCAAATGGCGCTGGGTATTTAACCTGTATCCCGGGCTGTTCAATCACACGAACAATCTGACCGAAAGAGAAGACCACCGCAAATTTACGCTGATCCACCACAAAAATACTTGAGGACAGCACATAAATCAGCGCAATAAAGGCAATTGCTGCAGCAATCAGACGATTAGCATTCATTAGCGAGAATCCCGATCGCGACTGCGCAAACCATCACGCTTGTCAGTTGTTCTGTCATTGTTATTGCTTGAGGTGCCCTGTGGTACTGGTGTATTGACTCCTGTAGCTCCGCCAACGGTGACTGAACCTGTTGGAGTAGGAGTGGGAACACTTCCTGAGTTGACTTGTACGCTTGCTGCTTGAGCGCTTTCCGCACTTACTTGTGCAACGAGCTTATCCAGTGGCAAATACAAAAGACTATTGTTCCTTGTGGTGTCAACAATCACTTTGGTAACGTTGCTATACATTTCGCTCATCGCGGTGGTGTACATACGATCGCGCGTAACGCCTGGGGCCTTGGCGTACTCCACTAGGACTTGTTTAAAGCGAGCGGCATCTCCTTCGGCAGTAGCTTCGACACGAGCCTTATAGCCTTCAGCCTCCTGAATGAGACGGGCAGCAGTACCTTTGGCGCGAGGGATGATGTCATTAGCATAGGCCTGTCCTTCACTCTTCAAACGCTCTTGGTCTTGACCAGCTTTAACGGCATCATCAAATGCCGCTTGTACCTGCTCCGGTGGTTGAACGTTTTGTACTGTGACGCTAGTCACATAGATACCAGTTTTATAGCTATCCAAAATCTTTTGAATAGATGCGGCCAAATCAATGCCGATCTTCTCGCGCCCCTCGTACAAGACTGTATCCATCTTGCTTCGAGCCACAATCTCACGTACTGCGGTTTCAGCTGCTTGTACTACTGCTGTATCTGGGTCGCGATTATTAAATAGATAATCGGTTGGATCTTTTAAGCGATATTGCACAGCAAAGCGCACATCAATGATGTTTTCATCTTCGGTCAACATCGAAGAGTCTTTTTGATTGGTAGCCTTAATTAATACAGGGCGACCTACTTCAACTGAGCGCACACCAGAGAGATTCACAGTCTCTTCGGACTGAATCGGCCAAGGCATACGCCAGTTAATGCCTGGCTTGGCGGTGTAGTCGTACTTACCAAAAGTCATCACAACACCGGCCTGACCCTCTTGAATAATAAAAAAGCCGCTACAAAGCCAGAGAAAAGCAAAAATGCCGATGGCAACTAATGGGCCGCTCTTTGAGCTAAATGGGTTTGTGAAATTGAAGTTCGGACCAGTAGGCCCCGCACCATTACCGCCACCATTGCCACGTTCCGAAGGAGGTGGAATATCACTGCTGTTGGGTTTATTGGCAGTTGGGCCTGCACTAGTCCCTGGCTTTTTCTTGCCACCAAATAGGCCAGCAATTCTGTCATTGAAATCACGCCACAACTCATCCAGATCGGGAGGTTCGTCTGGCTTAGCAGGTTGCTGGGGTGACTGTGGGGGTGACTGATTCGGTGGTTTGTTTTGCTCTGGATCTACTTTTGGAGCTTGTTCGTTACCCTGCCCGTCTTGGGCATTTTTAGATCCACTGTTGTGACTATTGCTCCAACCTGGATCATTGACCGAAAACAGGTCGAGAAATTTACGCATCATTAGCAAGGTAGCTTCGGTTAGGAATCGGATTAAATTCGGATGATTCTGGTCGTTCTGGTAAAGGGGCTAAAAACTCGTCCGGGGCCATTTGGGTCTTGGCACGGTTGTGTTCACTCCTCATTTTATCAGTCATTTGGGAGCATTCCGCCAAGGTTTGCCGCAGCAAATCAAGGCCTAAGCCCGTTTGGGCGGAGAGGAAAATCTGGCTTGCGAAACCTTGGTTATCCCGCTCCAAAACAGCCCCTTTGGTGAAGGTCTGGGGCATTAAATCGATCTTATTCATGACCTCTATGCGCGGGATATCGTCAGCCCCGATTTCAGCCAAAACGGCCTCAACCTCAGCTTTTTGCTCCCTGGCAACCGGGCTACAGGCATCAATCACATGCAAGATCAGGTCCGCATGGATAGTTTCGTCCAGGGTGGCTCGAAATGCCTCAACGAGCTGGTGAGGAAGTTCTCGGATAAATCCCACCGTATCGGAAACCACGATCGAGCCAACTCCATCCAAATGCACTCTTCTAGAGGTGGTGTCCAAAGTGGCAAAGAGCTGATCGGCCGCATAGGTGCCCGCTTTTGTGAGGGCATTGAATAAGGTTGATTTACCCGCATTGGTATAGCCCACCAAGGAAACTGAAAATACATCCTTACGGTTTCGCGCTCTTCTTTGAGTTCGCTGTTGGCGTTGTAGTTTTTCTAATTCGTTTTCAAGACGCTTGGCTTTAGTCGCCAACATCCGGCGGTCCAACTCCATCTGCGTTTCACCAGGACCGCCACGCACACCAATACCACCGCGCTGACGCTCCAAGTGACTCCAAGCACGTACTAAGCGAGACATGCGATAACGCACTTGCGCTAACTCGACTTGGGTCTTACCGATATGGCTTTGTGCGCGCTGACTAAAGATATCCAATATCAAACCAGTGCGATCCATGACATGGCGACCGATGTGACGCTCTAAGTTACGCTGCTGCGTGGGAGACAAAGGATGATTAAAGATTGCCAATTCAGCATCTTTCTCCTCCATCACCCGCTTGAGTTCATTAGCTTTTCCCGAACCAATGAATAAAGCAGGATCTGTTCTGCCTTTTCGCACAATAACGCTGGCTGCGGGTATAGAGCCGGCACTATCAGCCAAGAGGCTGAGTTCAGCCATGCTGTCTGCAAAATCTTCGCGGCCTGTATCAACACCCACCAAGACGGCGCGTGCGGCATCTACTCCAGTTTTATACAGAGCTGCCTTCTTCTATGCGGAAATCAATCGCACGAGCAGGAACGATCGTGGAGATTGCATGTTTGTAAACCATCTGCGTGACGGTGTTGCGAAGGAGCACAACATATTGATCGAATGATTCAATATTGCCTTGCAACTTAATGCCGTTCACAAGATAGATCGATACAGGAATATGCTCTTTGCGCAATGCATTGAGAAATGGGTCCTGTAGTAATTGAATTTTATTGGTGTTATTGCTCATACTGCTCCTTCATTATTTTTTCTAAGTTACTTTTTTGGGAGTCTTACTTTTTCTGTCTTACTTTTATGTCTTACTCACTACAAATTCTGAAACCGCTGTTACCAAACTACCTACTAACTCTATATTGGGCTTCATTTCAAAAAAATCAAGCCCTCATTAAGTTCTAGATAGAAAGCTTATCTCAAACTAGCGCTTTTTGCCCTTTTTGCCCTTATCTGCATCCACATAGGGGTTTTTGGCGGTATTCATCTGAATCCGTAAAGGGGTTCCACGTAATTTGAAGACATCTCTAAAGCGGCCTTCCAGGTAGCGCTTATAGCTATCAGTGACACCACTCAATGATGTTCCATGAATCACCACGATTGGAGGATTCATACCCCCTTGGTGTGCGTAACGGAGTTTTGGACGACCCATGCCAACCCGTTTAGGCTGCTGGTGTTCAATCGCTTCTTGCAAAATGCGGGTCAAACGTGGGGTTGGCAGTTTCGCCATTGCGGCTGCATAAGCAGCATCCACATCTTTAAAGAGTTCTTTTAGGCCAGTGCCTTTCTTTGCAGAAATCGGATGTACGTTTGCAAAGTCTAAGAAGCGCAACTTTTGCGCAATCTCTAAACGGGCACGCTCTTTTACATATGCGTCAATGCCATCCCATTTATTCACAGCAACAACAAGGGCACGCCCTGCTTCCACAATAAATCCAGCGATATGCGCATCTTGCTCAGAAATATCTTGCTGGGCATCGAGCATCAGAATGACTACATTGCAATCAGCAATCGCTTGTAAGGTCTTCACGACTGAGAACTTCTCAATCGCCTCAAATACTTTTCCACGACGGCGTAAACCTGCGGTATCCACCAGGATATAAGGCTTGCCATTGCGCTCAAAGGGAACTTCGATGGCATCACGCGTGGTGCCTGGCATGTCAAATGCAATCACACGCTCTTCACCAATCAGTTTATTGATCAGAGTGGATTTACCTACGTTAGGACGCCCGACTACGGCAATCTTCATTGGGCGATTTGGATCGTTTGCTAACTCTTCTTCATCTGGCTCTGCAATACCGAGCGTATCCAATGCATCGTCAATCAACCCACGAACACCATCTCCATGCGCCGATGAAATTGGAAATGGCTCACCCAATCCCAATTCATGAAAGTCTGCAGTCACTACCCCAGCTTGCATACCTTCGGTTTTATTGACAGCCAAAATGATAGGTCTGCCAGTCTTGCGCAAGAAGTCTGCAATTACTCGATCTTGTGGTGCCATACCGAGGCGACCATCAACCAAGAAAATGACAATGTCTGATTCAGCAACCGCTTGTTTGGTTTGCTTTGCCATCTCGGCAACAATACCGGTCTTAGCTACCGGCTCGAAACCACCGGTATCTACGCAAATGAAAGCACGCTCACCAATGCGACCTTTGCCGTAGTGGCGATCTCTCGTTAAACCAGAGAAGTCTGCTACTAGGGCATCACGTGAACGCGTTAAGCGATTAAAGAGAGTCGACTTGCCCACATTGGGACGACCGACAATAGTGATGACTGGATTCATTTAGGAGTGTACGCCGCGATTTTTCCACCTTGAGATTGAATCAAGATGAGACCACCCACTGCAATTGGGGCGGCTGAGATTGGACTGCTGTCGTGACGAATACGCGCAACCATCTCGCCATTCGCTTGTGAAAATGCATGCACGTAACCTTGAGCATCACCCATGAGCAATACTCTGCCCACTGCCAGAGGCTCGCCGACATCACGGTAAGTTAGCTGGGTATTTTCCCAAGCCTGACTACCGTCTTTAGTAGCAAATGCAGTGACGTACGATTTTTCATTGGCCGAGAAAACTAAATCGCGACTTTGGGCAGTACCGGTGTAACTAGAAAAATCTTTAAACCAGAGCAAAGCACCGGTACGCGCTTGACCACAACCAATACGACCTTGATAAGAGACAGCGCACAAAATATCGCCTTCCATACTGGGCTTGGCCGTGACATCGTTCAAACGCTCAATTTCAGAAAAGCCCTTTGGAAAAGAAACCGGGGTCTCCCAAACCAAACCACCATTGGCAATCGCAATCATGCCAAAACGACCGCCAGCAAAGCCAGTAACAATCACTTCATTATTAATTGGTAACATGCCATATCCAACGCGCAATGACAAAGCAGATTGCTGACGCTGATAAATCCACTTACGCATGCCCGTTAATTCATCTAAACCAATGAAGCGGTTATCTAATGCGCGAATCACGACGATGCCACCCGCTACTACCGGTTCACTCAATACTTCAGAGCCTACGTTGACATTCCACAATGGCTTGCCAGTGTCGTCATAAGCGTAAACATTACCTTTAATGCTTACCGCAACAGTCACGCGACCATCAGAACCTGGACCAATCGCTAGACGCTCTGGAACAGAGACTTCCCATACCTTATTACCCGAAGCCAAATCAATTTTGGCTAAGTTGCCACGATGCGATGCTGCGTAGACTGCATCACCAGCAACCACTGGATGGAAATTGAATGTCTCGGATGAACCAACACTGGTTGACCAAACAGGCTGCAAATCGAATTGATTGTTAACTGCAACCAGCTCTGCTGGCTTACGAACGCGTGAATTGCCCGAGCAAGCAACTAAAGCGGTAGCTACTGCGCCAAGGATCAGGGCATTACTAACTAGCTTAACCATGCGTTTTGTTGAGACCATCACTGAGCAATTCCTCCAAGAGCATCTAATTTGACCTTCAGGAGACGACGCGCCTCTTCCGGAAATTCTTTAGCTTGGTCTAATTTCTTCCAAGCATCTTGGTAGCTTGCTTTTGCTTCTGCGTTTTTCTGTTGCGCCAAATACCAATCGCCACGACGCTCAAGCCACAAGGCTTCAAAACCAACAACTGGCTTATCTTTGAGAATTTGATCAGCTTCAGCAAAATCTTTGTCAGCGCCCTGCTCGATTAATTGAGACACCAAGCGCATCTTCGCCAAAGCAAGGTAACCATCATTAGAAGCATTCTTAGCAGCCCAACGTAAATAATCGAGTGCTTTAGCACTATCGCCCGCATCAGATGCGATACGAGCAGCAATTAAACTAGCCATTGGTGCGTACGGCGTGCTTGCAAAGTCTTTTTGCAAATCATCCGCAGCGCGTAAGGTCTGATCTTTATCACCCTTAGCAATTGCACTGACCATAGTCTCGTAAAGCTTAGAAGCTTCCATAGCTTGGCTATTCCGCCACCATTGATAGCCGCTATAGGCCGCATAAGCAAACAGGGCAACAGTCACAACACCAGTAATGAGGTTGCGATACTTTTGCCAAAACGCTTTGAGTTGGTCTAATTGTTCTTGTTCTTCTAGATCTAAAGGCATGTCAATCCAAGCTAATTAATCAATTTTTGTTACATACCTATCTTGTTAATGAGATAGGCTCTTCTGTATTCTATTCGGAGGCGCCTACTAAAGCGTCAATTACCGCTTCCAGTACACCTTCCAGGGGAATAGACTTCTGCTCCCCTGTGCCCCGTAAGTCTTTAAGTCCTGCCTCATTTTTAGCCAATTCATCAGGTCCAATGATGACGGCAAAGGCTGCCCCGCTGGCATCAGCCTTTTTCATTTGTGACTTAAAGCTGGCTGATTGGCCATCTGGCGGGCAAAAAAGGATGGTATCGATACCTGCACTACGCAATCGTTCGGCAATAATCATCGCTGTCGTTAAAGTCTCGCCGCCTTGATGTAATACAAACACATCACACTGGGCTTGCGCTTCTGGCAATGAACCCGAAACCTTCATGAGTTCTAGCACACGCTCCATACCCATTGCCCAACCACAAGCAGGCGCTGCTTTACCACCCATACGCTCGATTAATGGATCGTAACGACCTCCACCAGCGATGGTGCCCTGTGCACCTAACTCTTCCGTAATCCACTCGAATACAGTGAGGTTGTAGTAATCCAAGCCACGCACTAAACGCGGATTGATTTTGCAGGGAATGTTATTGGCTTTGAGAATTGCTTGTACTGCATTGAAATGCGCAAGGGATTCTTCGCCTAAGAAATCCAATAGCTTTGGCGCACCTTCAATCAAAGTTTGTATCTGCGGATTTTTGGAATCCAAAATACGCAATGGATTGGTCAGTAAGCGACGCTGTGAATCCTCGTCTAGCTGAGATTGATGTTTCTCAAAGTACTGAACTAAGGCTGCACGGTGCTCTGCACGCTCGTTAGCCTGCCCTAAAGAATTTATTTCAAGGCGCACACCCTTTAAACCAAGCTCATCCCAAAGGCGTTGACCCATGAAAATGATTTCCGCATCAATATCGGGACCAGCAAAGCCTAAAGCTTCAATGCCAAATTGGTGGAACTGACGATAGCGCCCCCGTTGTGGGCGCTCATGACGAAACATCGGGCCGGTATACCAAAGACGCTTAGGCCCCTCATAAAGCAAATTATTTTCAATGACTGAGCGCACCAGCGCTGCAGTACCTTCAGGACGCAAAGTAAGCTGCTCACCATTGAGGCGGTCCTCAAAGGAATACATTTCTTTTTCAACGATATCAGTGACCTCACCAATACCGCGCTGAAATACTGCCGTTGCTTCCACAATCGGCGTTCTCAAAAACTCATAACCATAGGCACGGGTTAAATCACGCAGAACATGCTCAAGATGTGCCCATTGCGCAGCATCAGCTGGCAGCAAATCATTCATGCCGCGAACGCCATTAATTTTTTGAACTTTAGTTTGCTTGGTTTGGTCAGTCATTTTTTATTGTTATGTAATTAATTCTTGGCTGCATAGTTCTGTTTGACATAGTCATCCACGATGACCTGAAACTCCTGGGCAATATTTTCACCGCGCAAGGTCTTTACTTTAACGCCATCCACAAACACTGGAGCAGCCGGTGTCTCGCCTGTGCCGGGCAAGGAAATACCGATATTGGCATGCTTACTCTCACCAGGACCATTCACGATGCAACCCATTACCGCCACATTCATATTCTCTACGCCTGGGTGGGTCTTCTTCCAAATCGGCATCTGCTGGCGCAAATAAGATTGAATATTGGCAGCTAGTTCTTGAAAGGTGGTGCTAGTCGTTCTTCCGCAACCAGGGCAAGCAATCACCATCGGTGTGAAATTGCGCAATCCCATGGTTTGCAAAATTTCTTGGGCAACAATCACTTCATTTTCGCGGGGAGCGCCAGGGTCAGGCGTCAATGAAACGCGAATCGTGTCACCAATGCCCTCTTGCAACAAGATACCCATTGCCGCTGTTGAAGACACAATTCCTTTGCTACCCATACCCGCTTCAGTTAAACCTAAGTGCAATGGGTAGTCAGAGCGACGTGAGAGGTCGCGGTAGACTGCAACCAAGTCCTGAACATTGCTGACCTTGCAAGAGAGCAAAATTTGATTCGGGTTCATACCCAGCTCAACCGCTTTTTCTGCAGACTGTAGCGCGGACTGAATAAGCGCTTCAATCATGACCTCTTGGGCAGACTTTGGACTCTCAAGTGCAGCATTGCTATCCATGATGGATGCCAACAACTCTTGGTCCAAACTTCCCCAGTTCACCCCAATGCGAATCGGCTTATCGTATTTGCAAGCGGCTTCAATCATTTGCGCAAACTGTGGGTCACGCTTGGCGCCCTTACCCACATTGCCAGGATTGATGCGGTACTTTGAAAGTGCTTTAGCGCACTCTGGGTAATCGTTTAATAGAGTGTGGCCGTTGTAATGAAAGTCACCAATCAATGGCACCAAGACATCCATCTTGTCTAACTGCTCACGAATATATGGAACGGCTGCTGCAGCTTCTGGTGTATTGACCGTAATGCGCACCATCTCTGATCCGGCACGCGCTAACTCTTTAACTTGAATCGCTGTACCCACTGCATCTGCAGTATCGGTATTGGTCATGGACTGAACGCGTACAGGCGCATCACCACCAACAGTAATGATGTTAGTTTTCCAAGCAACGGTTGCTTGACGTGTAGCTCGCTTAGGAGATGGTCCTAAAGGCAGCTTTGGAAGCGATGATGGATTAGAGCTCATGGGGTTCTAATTAATTTAATTTTTTGAGCCACTCAATGGGGTGCTCGTTTGACTGGGTATCAGATTCAACTTCTTCAATCTCAATTTCTGCTTTGTGCACAGCGCGCTCGCGCACGCGAGTACGGTCTACTACATCACCCGCTAGCTGACCGCAGGCTGCAGCGATATCGTCACCACGGGTCTTACGCACAGTTGCCACCATTCCAGCATCCAGCAAGATGCTGGCAAAGGTGTTTACACGCTGGTTTGATGAGCGCTTAAGGCCTGACTCAGGGAATGGATTAAACGGAATCAGGTTAATTTTGCATTTGATGTTCTTGAGCAAACGTACTAATTCTTTTGCCTGAATGTCAGAATCGTTTACGCCGTCGAGCATGCAATACTCAAAGGTCAAGAAGTCCCGTGGCGCAAATGGCAAGTAACGCTCGCAAGCGTCTAACAATTCCCGTAGTGGATATTTTTGATTCAGTGGCACGAGCTGATCACGCAAGGCATCGTTTGGTGCATGCAATGACACTGCTAATGCAACTGGGCAATCTTCCGCGAGGCGATCAATCATCGGCACTACGCCGGAGGTTGATACGGTGACACGACGACGTGATAAGCCATAGGCTCTATCGTCTAACATCAAACGCAATGCAGAAACCACATTGTCATAGTTGAGCAAGGGCTCGCCCATGCCCATCATCACCACATTAGAAATCACACGACCCGTGTGTTCCCAACCTGGCGTTGGATATTTTTCAATTCTGCGCACTGCTTCTGGGTCATTACGCAAAAGATGTTCTACAAACCACAACTGTCCAATGATTTCACCGGAAGTCAGATTGCGTGAGAAGCCTTGATGCCCAGTTGAGCAAAAACGGCAATTGACTGCACAACCCGCTTGAGAAGAGATACACAAGGTGCCTCTGTCATCCTCGGGAATATAGACAGACTCCACCGCATTGCCAGCCCCCACGTCGAGCAACCACTTGCGGGTTCCATCGAGAGCGTGTTCGTCTTTAATTACGGGAAGAGAGAATACTTCTGCTTTACCCTGCAAGGTAGCTCGAAAGCTTTTTGCCAGATCACTCATGTCATCAATGTTCGCTACACCACGTTGGTGTATCCACTGCATGAGCTGCTTTGCCCTAAAGGGCTTTTCATTCAACCCCGCGACATACGCCGCCATTTGGTCAGCGTCAAAATCTAAGAGATTTACGCGCGGGGAGGTCAATGCGCCTACTTATCAATCAATAGGTGGTTGATTAACGATTGAAAACATTCATGCCAGGGAAGAAGAATGCAACTTCCACAGCAGCTGTTTCAGGAGCGTCAGAACCATGTACAGCGTTTGCATCGATGCTGTCAGCAAAGTCAGCACGGATTGTGCCTTTTTCTGCTTTCTTCGGATCGGTAGCGCCCATCAAATCGCGGTTCTTAGCAATAGCGCCTTCGCCTTGCAACACTTGAATCATGACTGGACCAGAAATCATGAAGTTCACTAAATCTTTGAAGAAAGGACGATCCTTGTGAACGCCGTAGAACTGCTCTGCTTCATTTTGTGACAAATGCGCCATTCTAGAAGCAACGATCTTCAAACCAGCGGATTCAAAACGGTCATAGATTTTGCCGATGACGTTTTTAGCGACAGCATCAGGTTTGATAATAGATAGGGTGCGTTCAATTGCCATTCAAGACTCCAATAGTGATTTCAAGGGTATTTGCTGGGTCGGGTCAATAAGGCACCCTTCTTCAGCGACCCCCGAATTATACATTGCCTGACCGTATTTACCCCTATGTCTGTAGGGCTAAGCCCTTGAATTTACAGGGCATAAGCCCAGTATTTGTAGGTCTTTATATGGGGGGCTTGAAATTGAGGTGTTTTGTCTATACTTAATGTCAACAGCCCTATATGGGCTCTTGTAACAACTATGAAAAAGAAGGAGTCAATATGAGTGATCTGAACTCTTACGGCTTTGGCCAGACCGGCTCAATAAGCACCGTCCAGGTACGCAACCGCGTACTGCGCAATACCTATGCCCTGTTGGCGCTCTCCATGGTTCCAACTGTTATCGGCGCGTGGCTTGGCGTAGCGATGGGTCTTGATCTGTTCTCAGGCAGCCCTTTCTTAGGCTTCATTGTTTTCATGGCAGTGGCATTCGGATTCTTCTGGGCTATTGAAAAGAATAAAGAGACTGGCGTCGGCGTACTTCTGCTGTTGGGCTTTACCTTCTTCATGGGAATCATGTTGTCCCGTTTAGTTGGCTTCACCCTCAATAGCTATAGCAACGGCGCTGCGCTCATCATGCTTTCCTTTGGTGGCACAGCGGCAATCTTTGCAACGATGGCAACTATTGCTACCGTGAGCAAGAGTGACTTTGCTGGCCTAGGTAAATGGTTGATGGTCGGCGTATTACTCTTAATCGTCGCTTCCTTAGCAAACATCTGGTTGCAATTGCCTGCTTTGATGTTGACTGTGATGGTTCTGGCTATCGCGATCTTCTCTGCCTTCATCCTCGTTGATGTACAGCGCGTGGTCAATGGCGGCGAAACCAATTACATCATGGCTACATTAGCGATCTACTTAGATGTGTACAACGTGTTTACCAACTTGCTAGCCCTCTTGGGTATTGTTGGCGGTAATCGCGATTAAGTGACATTAAGACACACTAGAAGCCACACTTGAATTTGAGTGTGTTGCTCTCTCAAGGCACCTGCGGGTGCCTTTTTTATTTAATGTCTGCTTGTTTGTAGTTGCTTGAACTAAAAAATTAGTTCGCTACAAACATACTCACCGCATAAGACAGTGCAATCAAAATCAATAAGATTGCAAAACTATCTGAGGCTCTCATGATGCTCTCCTAGAAGTAAATGAATCTGTAGGCCACCAACCTCTACCTACAAGTTCAATCTACTCTTCTATAAGACAGATAAACCCCTCTAATGCACCCAAAAACAAGGAAAACACCAAAAGTGCACTAGAGAAGTACCAATTTGGTGCATATATTG
Organism: Polynucleobacter sp. MG-6-Vaara-E2; assembly: GCF_018687695.1. Classification (NCBI taxonomy): domain Bacteria; kingdom Pseudomonadati; phylum Pseudomonadota; class Betaproteobacteria; order Burkholderiales; family Burkholderiaceae; genus Polynucleobacter; species Polynucleobacter sp. MG-6-Vaara-E2. The sequence goes on along the minus strand of NZ_CP061303.1, from coordinate 695,104 downwards.
CCTATCTAGGCAGTTTTCATTGGAAGGCTAGAAACGCCAGCCCAAAGAAATACCGTAGGAGTTGATATTCACCTTATCGGTTGAGCCATCGCTCCATTGAACGGTTTTATAGTTTTGCTGTGAGACCTCGACTCTTGTGAAGAGGTTCTTAGTGAGCAAGTATTCAGCGCCAATGCCATAACTTGATCCATTCAACCACTGATAGTAGCCTGGCGAAGAGTACTTGGACCATGACCAACCTAGTTTCACATAGCCTAGTAAATTGTCAGTAATTGCATAGCCAATTTTTCCACCAGCCTCAATTGGATGGTGAGCGTCAGGATCACTGCCTGACGTATCAGTTGTACCCAAATCATAAGTTCCGTAGACCCCAACCAGCCAATCCTTATTCATAGCCTTGTATGCATCAGCAGTAATACTCGGAATACCACTTCGACTCGTTGCGGATCCTCCGGGTGTTGATACGTCCGTAATAGAGTTCATGGAGTAGTCAATTGACAAACCAAAACCCTCAAAATTTTGTGATTGAGCATAGGCAATAGGCGTAATAAGAGCCCATATCAAAATTGCTATTTTTTTCATATCACTACCCCTAAATACTTATTTATATTGATTGCTTAGCAATATATCAGAAGTCTAAGTCTTGTCAAAAACCGCCATGGATTCAACGTGGGATGTATGCGGGAACATATTCACAATACCCGCCCCTTTGAGGGTGTAGCCAGCTTGGTGACACAAGATATCAGCATCTCTGGCCAGAGTTTTGGGATTGCAAGACACATAGACAATACGCTGTGGGAGCAAATCACTTTTCTGCAGATGTAGATCTGCCAGTGACTTACAAATTTCCATAGCGCCCTCACGTGGCGGGTCCATTAACCAGCGCTCTGCTCTACTCCATGAGGCAATCGTCTCGGTAGTAACTTCAAACAAATCGCTTTGCATAAAACTTGCCTTATCTTGCAAACCATTATGTTCTGCGTTTTGTTTAGCTCTGGTTGTGAGCGTTGCTAAACCTTCAATTCCTAGAACCTGTTTTGCTTTTCTAGCGAGTGGCAAGGTGAAGTTACCAATGCCACAAAATAAATCGAGCACCCGATCTGATTCATTTACTTCTAACAAGCGAATTGCCCTACTCACCAGTGAGCGATTCATCATGTGATTAACCTGCGTAAAGTCTGCAGGTTTAAATGGCATCTCAATTTCAAATTCAGGCAAGCGGTAACAAAGCTTGCCTGTCTCTGGATAAAAAGGGGCTACCGTCTCAATGCCTTTGGGCTGCAGCCAAATCCACGCCTGATGCTGATCAGCAAAGGATCGCATGAGCACTTCATCGGCTAGCGTTAAGGGCTGAAGATTACGGAACACTAGCGCGGTGACGGGCTTGTTTTTCTTGGGGTCATCCGAATTTGGATCTTCTGGCTCACCAACCGCAATCTCAATTTGGGGCATGCGATCGACAATCGATAAACCCATCACCAATTTTCGCATTTCCGGTAATAGATCAGATACATGCTTAGGCAAAATCTCGCAGGCCAACATGTCGGCTACATAACCACTCTTACCTTCATGAAAGCCAATGAGAACTGTGCCTTTTTTGATCGAGCGATTAACGGCGCTCAAACGGGCACGATGACGATATTCCCATGCAGGCCCACCCATCGGACGCAAAATTTCTTCTGGTTTTACTTTGGCGATGTGATGCAAATCATCTTCGAGCACGCGCTGCTTCATGGCGACTTGCGCCCGAATATCTAAGTGCTGCATGGTGCAACCACCACATACCCCAAAGGCTGCGCACTTGGGCTCCGCCCGAAATACTGCAGGCTTTAATACCTCGCGTAACTTCGCTTTACTAAAGCGGGCTTTATCGCTGGTGATGGTGTAGGTGACGAGCTCTGTAGGTAGCGCGCCTTTAATGAAAATGACTTTACCGCTCTGTCCTTGCGCTAACTCTTCTTCGTTTGGGGTTAAGCGGGCAATACCTTGGGCATCTAAATCAAGCGCTTCAACTCTTACTGGCTCAGTCACTTCAATATTGACTGGCTTGTCGCCTCTACGCATCCGGTGCAAAACCTTGGAGATATTCTTGCCACTGACTACCGTTTGGCTCTTTGGCTTCTTTTTCTAAATAAGCTTTTACAAAATCAATTTCTTCTTGATATTCCGCTAATGAGAAACCACCGCGCAGCAATTGAAAACGGCAATACATGAGATAAGTGTTCACAACATCAGTCTCACAGTAACGACGGATGTCATTTATCTTGCCTTCTTGATATGCTGGCCAAACTTGGCTGCCGTCCATACCCATCTTGCCTGGAAAGCCACAGAGTTTTGCAAGACCATCCAATGGTGCGTTGGCTCTGCCATTAAATTTGGCTAGAAGGTCCATCATGTCAAGATGACGCATGTGATAACGACTGATGTAGTTGTTCCACTTAAAGTCTCGGCTATCGGCCTCTTGGCTCTCACCCATTTCCCAATAACGTGGCGCTTGAACGAAATTGGCTAGCGCTCGGTAGTGCAAAACGGGCAGGTCAAAACCGCTACCATTCCATGAAACGAGTTGTGGCGTGTACTTCTCAACCAAATCAAAGAATGCCTGAATTAAGACCTTCTCATCATCTTCTGGCGTACCTAAGGTTCCCACTTTAATTTGGGGCGCACCTTCTTTTGTCGTTCTACGAATGACACAAGAGATAGCAACAATCTTTTGTAAGAACAATGGTAGAAACTCACTACCGGTTTTTGCTGCGCGCTCGGCCATCGCCTTGGCTGCAACTTCTGCATTAGTCATGGAATCGGGATAGTCTTCGAGACGACGCAAGCCTGCTACATCAGGAATCGTTTCAATATCAAAGACGAGAACGGTGGCCATAGGCTCTTAACTTGGGGTACGGCTTACTGCAAGTATGGTGTTGGATTGACTGGTTTGCCATTCACACGCAACTCAAAATGCAGTTTTGGCGCATTGGCATCAGTATCACCCATTTCCGCAATCTTCTGACCCTTGCGCACGCTATCACCCTCTTTAACTAAGAGCTTGCTGTTATGTGCGTAGGCGGTCAGATACGTATTGTCATGTTTCACAATAACTAAATTGCCATAACCACGCAAACTATTGCCGGCATAGACGACTTTGCCATCAGCAGCGGCCAATACAGGCTCGCCAACTTTGCCAGCAATATCGATACCTTTATTGGTTTCGTTAAATTCACCAGTGACCTTACCTTTGGCTGGCCAAGATAAGCGAATGCCTGGCTCTGCCACCACTTCAGACTTAGCAGATTCAGCTTGTGCTGGTGCATCCGCTTTCTCTACGCTGAGAGTAGATTTCTTTTCCACTGGCTTTGCTGCTTTGGTGCTTGCTGGTGGCTTAATCAAAACCAAATCGCCCACTTCAATCACATTCGGATTGAAATTGGGATTTTCGTCTTTGTTCCACTGCGTTACATCACGCGGCGCTTGGCCATGATCTAAGGCAATGCGGGCTAAGGTATCCCCTTTTTTCACACGATAGTAACCAGGAGGCGCTGGCTCATAAGAAACAGATCCACCGGAGCGATCAAAGACGCTCGCTGGTTTTGTACGAGGCGTCGAGCATGCTACTAGGAGCATCAAGGATGCTGATAGGGTTGCAAGCAGAAGACTTTTGGATAGATTCGTCATGGAATTTGCGGAGGATTTCATACTACCCCTGATTGTAAGGGGACAAAAAAGACCTCGTCCAGGACAGTCCTTTGATAGCGCTGGGAACTCATTCTTTCCACAACTACAAGCTGCTGCTCTTTTTCATTTTTAGCAACCGGGGCTACCAAGCGTCCACCAATCGCCAATTGATCCAGTAAGGCATCCGGAATACCCAAACCAGCAGCAGCCAGAATGATTCCATCAAATGGCGCAGCTTGTGGCAGACCCAAAATGCCGTCACCATAAATCAGGCGCAGATTATTAATCCGAAATGGACGCAGCTTTGCTCTGGCCAAATCATGCAAAGGACGAATACGCTCAATGGAATAAACTTCGTCAGCCAGCAAACTGAGAACCGCTGCCTGATAACCACAGCCTGTGCCAATCTCTAATACCTTACCCAAAGGGTGCTTTGGCTTATGAAGCAACTCAATCATGCGCGCCACTACTGATGGTTTAGAAATGGTTTGCTCATGTCCAATGGGCAGTGCCGTATCTTCGTAAGCTTGGGCATGTAAACCCGCATCCATAAATGCATGC